>CAZKLB010000004.1:18703-80929 GCA_964553685.1 uncultured Marinoscillum sp. | reverse complement strand
GAGGTTGATGAAGTAGATTTTAAATATTTATCTACAAAATCTAAATTTCAGTACAAAAATGAAAATCAGTTAATAAATGCTACACTCAATACAAGAATTGAGAGAGATGAAAAGATTTGGTTTTCAGTAAGAGTTGCACTAGGTGTAGAAGCTGCAAGAGGTTTAATTACTAAAGATGAGTTAACTATAATTGATAGAGTTAACAAACAAGTTATTATTTCTTCTCCAGATATAATTGAGAAAACATTTAAAATCAAATTAAATTTTCAACAACTTGAATCAATATTAATTGGTAATCTACTTTATGATATATCTTCAAATGATCAATTACTTAAAGAAGGTACATACTTCAAGATAGTTCAACAAAAGGAATCAATTCAGTCTCAAAATTTAGTTAATATGAAAACATCTAAAATTGAAAAGCTTATTCTTTTTGATGAAATAACCAATTACCTATTAACCGTTGATTATGAGAACTTTAAGCCCTTGGGTAATATTCTTTTTCCTGGAAGACACTTATTTACTTCTATTAGTTATCTTGAAAACAGTTCAGTACCAATAATAAATAATATTAATTTTAATTATAAGGAAGTAGAGAGAACAAATAAACCCCTGAAATTTCCATTTAATATTCCATCAAAATATGCTGTTAAAAAAATATAGCATTTTCATAATTATATTCTCTTTATCGATTTTTATTAATGCTCAAAATCAAACAAAATCATCTCTTGAATCCGAAAGAAATATTAATCTCAAAAAAATTAATGAAGCAGAAAAAATATTAGAGGAGACCGAACAATCTAAAAATGTTACTATTGGAAAATTAAAGGTTATAAATAAACAAATTAAAAACAGGCAAAATTTAATTCAGAACCTAAGATATGATATAACAAAACAAAATAAAGAAATTGGATTTATTCAAGATCTTATTATATCCCTTACAAATGATCTAGAAATTCTAAATAAAGAATATTCTGATATGATTTTTTATTCATATAAGTCTAGGTCTTCTCTTGATAAGCTTGGATATATCTTCTCATCAGAAAATTACAATCAGATGTTTAGAAGATTAAACTATATTTTTCAGTATTCAGATCTTAGAAAAAAACAAATAGTTGAGATTGATAAAGTGAAGGCAACATTATCAGGTCAAAAAGAAAATATCGTCAAGGTTAAAGAGGTCAAAAATAGGTTACTAAAAGACGAACTTAGAGAAAATAATAAGCTTCAAAAACTTAAGAATAGACAAAAAAATGTTATATCTAGTTTGAATAAAAAACAAAAAAATATAAGAAAAGAAATAAAAAATAGACGGGAATCATTGGCTAGGTTAGATGAACTTATAAGAGATATTATAAGAAAAGAGAAGGAAAAATCAATTCTAGTTGACGATATCGATGTTAATCTTCTTGAGCTAACCGAGGGTTTTGAATCAAGTGTAGGTAAATTAGATTGGCCAGTAAATTCAGGATTTATTTCTAATAAATTTGGGGAGCATCCTCATCCAATAATTAGAAATGTAAAAATCAAGAATGATGGTATCGACATTCAGACTAAAAAATCTTCAAAAGTATATGCAATTTATTCTGGGAAAGTTTCAACTGTAGCATTTATTCCAGGTATGAATAATGTTATTATAATAAATCACGGCGAATATTATACTCTTTATGCAAAATTAAAAAATCTGAAAGTAGTTAAGGGAGATATTATATCTACTGGTGACATAATAGCGGATTTAGTAACTAATTCAGATGGAATAACCGAACTTCAATTTCAGGTATGGAAAAATAATATAAAGTTGAATCCAGAAAATTGGATTATGAAAAAATGATTTTGCTATATTTACATAAATAAATTTAAGTTATGAATATAATATTTGGTTTAGGTATGCCAGGTGGTTGGGAGTGGATAATAATAGGACTAATAGTTGTTATTTTTTTTGGAGCTAATAAAATACCTGAAATCTTTCGTGGTTTTGGAAAAGGTATCAGAGAGTTTAAGGATGCTTCAAGAGAAATAAAAAAAGAAATAGAGAAGGAATCTAAGTCAGACAGTGAAAAAAAATAATATTTATCTTTTTTTATCCGAATAACCAAGAGAACCAACCGGTAGTCTTAGAACTATCAAGCCCTTTTTCATTAATAATTTCAGCAACTCTAGTTGGACTAAACCCAATCGAGTTAGCAATATGACCTAATAGAAAAAATTCGTGATCGTGAACCTTATTATCAGCCTTTATTAAGCTAACCAACTCATATATAAATTCTTTTTTGTCGTTATCATCTAATTTTTCCTTCATTACATTACCAAAATCACCTTGTATTTTATTGAAAAAATTTGAAGTGTCAATTGATTCTATATCTCCAATATTATACTTTTTCAGAAAATCGCTTGAATTCATAATATCTGTTTCCTCTTTGCCAATACTTCCATCAACTCTTGCTATTTTTGCAAAGCATGTACTTACTGCTTTATTTAGTAATTCGTTACTCATGTTTTTTGATTTTTTCTTAAAATTAATATTATTATTTATAAAATAGTAAATAATGGCTGACAGAATAAGTTCTATATTTTTAATTTTATCTACAGTATCAGTTATTTTTTCTTGTGAGATTAATCAAAAGAAAATAATTGAAAACTCCTCATTCTTACCAAGGGCATCAGGTGAAAATAGAGAAATGATAATTGTTATGGATTCTTCTAAATTCCAAAATCAGATTGGAAGATCGCTTGTAAATATATACGGATCTTTTGTTCAAAGTTTACCTCAGCCAGAACCTAAATTTGATCTTCGATATATTAGACCTAGAAAGTTTAATAATATTTTAAGACATGCAAAAAATATAGTAATGGCTTTTACATTAGAAGGTAAAAGTTTAGACTCAGAAATTTTAAGAAAAAATTTTAATACTGAGTCTTTAGAAAAAATAAAAAATGATCCATCATTTTTCTATTTTATAAGAAGAGATCAGTATGCAAAAGGCCAGGTTATATTATACCTTTTTAGTAGAACCGACGAAGAATTAAATAATAAAATAGTAGAAAATAGTGAAGTGATAACTAAACTCTTTGAAGATGAAGTTATAAAACGTGTTAATACTGAAATTTTCAATAAAATGGAAAATAATATATCGGATAAAATTTTAGATGATCATAAAGTAAATCTCAAGATTCCCTATGGCTATGATTTAGCTAAAAGCTTGCCAGAAGAAAATGGAAATTTCTTTTGGTTAAGACAATTAGAACCTGATTTTGAAAAAAATATATTTGTATATTATGAAGATTTTAAAGAAAAACAGTTTGAAGATTTTTATGATGTATTCAATCAAAATCCGCCTGATATAAAAAAGGTTAGAAATATTATAACTAGAAAATTTTTAAGAGATTCCGAAAAGAGTAGTGTTTACATGACAATACAAGATATTTTTCCAATTGATTCAAGAAATATTAATTACAAAGGGTTTTCAGCAGTTGAGTCTAAAGGTTTGTGGAAATTAAGTGATATTTCAGCTGGTGGACCTTTTCATAGTTTAATAGTTTACGACTCAGAAGCCGAAAGAGTATATTATATAGAGGGGTATGTCTATGCTCCAGGTTTAAAAAAAAGAGATTTAATGCAAGAAATATTTTCCATATTGTGGACATTTGAGATATGATATCATTTATTAAAGGTAAAAATATTGAAATTAGCCCCACTAAACTTATAGTAGACGTTAATGGTGTTGGTTACGAAATCTTAATTTCTTTAAGAACATATTCCAAAATTAAGAATATTGATAAAGTAAATATTTTCACACATTTAAATGTCAAAGAGGATTCCCATACTTTATATGGATTTTATAATAAGAAAGAAAGAAAAACCTTTTTAGATTTGATATCTATCTCAGGAGTTGGTCCAAGTACTGCCATTGTTATATTATCTTCATTATCAGCTAGCGAGTTGAAAAAAGCAATTATTGAGTCAGATGTTAATAAAATAAAGTCAGTAAAGGGGATTGGATTAAAAACTGCTGAAAGAATAATCCTTGAGCTTAAAGATAAAATTTCTAAAGAAGATATAGACGATATAAAATTTGTTGAATCTTTTGACAATACCATTAGGAATGAAGCGTTATCAGCATTATCTTCTTTGGGTATTTCAAAGAATGTTGTTGAACGCCATATTGATAATATTTTAGAGAAAAATATCAATATTACTTTGGAAGAACTAATCAGAGAGGTACTTAAAAGGTCATAGACAAAAAGTAAGCTTTGAGATCTACTTATATATACTTTTTTATTTGTGTTGCTTTAGCTTTGTCTAATTCAAGCTTATATTCTCAAAATGGAGAAACTGATACATTAAAAGTCAATGATACGATTAATTACGAACCAAGTAATTTTTCTACTTACACATTAAAGGATAGATATTCAGATCCTTATTCAAGTCTATTTTCAAATAACGCATATAATATTAATACTAGTCTTATCGAGCTTTCTTCGATATATGATACCTCAGGGGTTTTTTATCTTGATGAAAAGTTAGGTGCTCTAAATTATAGACCATCTATTGCTGTACCATTTAATAGTTTTGATAAATTCAGTACTGATAAAAATATTAAAGAATATTTTAGACAAAAATCAATAGGTTTAGATGGGGAAAATACATTACAAAGTGGAAGGCTTATTCCCAAAATATATATTCCGGAATCTTTAGATAGAATTTTTGGAGGTAATTTCATTGATCTTCAAGTAAATGGATTTGTAAATTTAGATTTTGGAGGTAGATTTCAAAAGGTTGAAAATCCTTCTATACCTATCAGACAACAGAGAAATGGTGGATTTAATTATGATCAACAAATCAATTTAAACATAAACGGAAAAATTGGAGAAAAACTTAAAATAACAGCAAATTTTGATAATAATAACACTTTTGATTTTCAGAATAATTTAAAATTAGATTATACAGGCTTTGATGAAGAAATTATTAGAAAAATTGAGGTTGGTAATATCAGTATGCCTGTAAAAAATAGTTTATTAAGAGGTGCTCAAAGTTTATTTGGTCTTAAAACTCAATTACAGTTTGGAAAGTTAAGCATCACGGGTATATTATCTAGGCAACAAGGAAAAAGTGAGTCAATTAAAATCGATAATGGTTTTCAGGGTAGAGAGTTTGAGATTATAGCATCTAAATATGACAGAAATAGACATTATTTTCTTGGTCATTTTTTTAGAGAAAACTATGAGAAATGGTTAAAGTCACTACCTATTGTTAGTTCAGGAGTTAACATTAATAGGGTTGAAGTATATATTTTAAATAGAACAAATAATTCTCAGGCACTGAGAAATTTTGCAGCATTCACAGATCTTGGAGAAGGGAAAAGAATACTAAATCCTTCAAATCCTATAATTGGATCAGGTAACCTTGGGCCAAACGATAATGCTTCAAATAATTTATATGATAATATCATCAATAATTCAAGCCTTAGAAATAATGATCAAATTGATGACATATTATCTAATGTTAATGGTTTGTCAAAAACAATTGATTTTGAAAAAGTAACATCAGCTAGAAAACTAAATACAGATGAATATGAAGTAAATAAGACCCTTGGATATATCTCTCTTTTAAGAAGATTACAGAATGATGAAGTATTAGCTGTTTCATATGAATATACATATAACGGTAATAGGTATAAGGTTGGAGAATTATCAGAGGATTACCAAAATAGATCAGAGAGTGAGATAATTTTTTTGAAATTATTGAGGCCTTCAAATATTAATACATCGATTCCTACATGGGATTTGATGATGAAAAATATTTATAACTTAAATGCTAATCAAATAGAGAATGAAAATTTTGAATTAAGAATTAATTATAGAGATGATGCTGTTGGTTTTAATAATCCTAGTCTTAATGAGGGAACCTTAACAAGAGATAAGCCTCTCATCAGATTACTTGGATTAGATAGATTAAATTCGAATAATGATCCACAATATGATGGTAATTTTGATTTTATTGAAGGTTATACTATTAATTCAAAAAAAGGAAATATCATATTTCCAGTAATTGAACCTTTTGGAGCAACTCTAGACTCTTATTTTCAAAGTAATAATGAATCCAGCTTATCTGAAAAATATGTATATAAGGAGTTATATTCTCAAACACAGGACGAAGCTCAAAAAATACTTTCAAAAAATAAATTTTTTATTGTGGGAACAGTCTCATCAGGTTCTGGAAGTGAAATCAATCTTCCTGGACTTGATATTTCTGAGAACTCCGTTGTAGTTACCGCAGGTAATTTACAATTAGTTGAGGGCACAGATTATACAGTTAATTACAATCTTGGTAGTGTAAGGATTTTAAATCCTGCTATTCTTAGTTCTGGTCAAGAGGTAAATATTTCATTTGAGAAAGCTGACTTATTTAATTTTCAGACTAAGTGGTTATCAGGGGCTAGAGCCGAATATAATTTTGATGAAAATATTAATTTAGGTTTTACTGTATTTCACATGAATGAAAGGCCAGGAGGAATAACAAGATTTAGTGTTGGGAATGAGCCTGTAAGAAATACTAAGTATGGGTTTGACTTTAATATTAATAAAGAAAGTGAGTTTTTAACAAAGATAATAAATACTATTCCACTGCTTGGAACTAGGGAAAAATCAAATATTAACTTTAGTTCAGAATTTGCTCAGATAGTACCAGGTACTTCAAACATAATTAATGGAGAAGGGATTACATATATTGATGACTTTGAAAGTGCTGTTATTCCTATTACACTAGGAAGTTCATCCCTTTCTTGGAAATTAGGATCAACACCTGCAACAACAAATAATAAATTTGATTTGAGTAATCTTACAACAAATAATTTAGGTTACTCATATAAAAGAGCAAAAATTGCTTGGTATACCATTGATAATATTTTCTACTTGAATGGAGGTTCTCAAAAGCCTAATAATATAACTAATGAGGATCTTGAAAATAATTATGTCAAACCAGTATCACCTCAAGATATTTTTAGGCAGCAGGATAGACAACTAATTAATACCAATCTACCTATTTTTGATATTGCTTATTTTCCAAATGAAAGAGGACAGTATAATTATAATCCAGATCTACTTCCCTCTGGGTTATTAAGAGATCCAAAATCAAATTTTGGAGCTATAACAAAAAGTATATCAAATGAAACGGATTTCGATAGGACTAATATTCAATATATTGAGTTTTGGTTAATGGATCCATTTATTGAAGGAGAGAATGGAAAAGTATTGGATGGAATATTTAATAGAAATAATACTACAGGGGGAAAGCTAGTTATGAATCTTGGTAATGTTTCGGAAGATATTATGAAAGATAATATTCATGCTTTTGAAAATGGACTTTCCTCAGACTATTCAAATAATGGTATTAATGTGAATGAGTGGGGAAGGGTAACCTCAAAACAATATCTAACTAAATTTTTTGAAAATAATAGTACTTCGAGGGATAATCAAGACGTAGGTCTTGATGGTTTAAAAAACTCTGAGGAGGAGATTCATTTTAAAGAGACTTTCATTGATAAATTAAGTTTAACTGGGGATGGATTACTAAAAATTAAGAATGACGTTTCTGCTGATAATTTTTCCTATTATTTAGGAAATGATCTTGATAATTCCAATAAAAAAATATTAGAGAGATATAAAAATTTTAATGGTATGGATGGAAATACTCCTTTAGTGTCTAGTGGTAATTTTTCAGCACAAGGTTCTCCTTTTCCTGAAAATGAGGACTTAAATGAGGATAATACCTTATCCGAACTAGAATCTTATTATGAATACAATATAGACCTTATTCCAGGGAAGCTCAATGTAGGTAATAATAATATCGTTGATAAGATAGTTGATAAATCTGGTAATGCAACTTGGTATCAATTTAGGGTTCCAATCAGAGATCCTGATAGAATTCAAGGTTCAATATCAGATTTTAAAACTATAAGATTTATTAGAACATATCTAACTGGTTGGGAAGAACCAGTAGTACTAAGGTTTGCAAAATTTCAAATGGTTGGAAGCCAATGGAGAAAATATGAAGAATCTTTAATTGAATCAGGATTAAATGAGATACCTGAGCAATCTGACTCTGATCTTCAAATATCAGTTGTAAGCATAGAGGAAAACAGTATTGGCTCAGAATCAAAGTCACCTTATGTGGTTCCTCCTGGAATTCCGCGAGATATTGATAATACAACAATCGTCCAAAGAAGAACAAATGAGCAATCTCTACAATTATGTGTGACTGACTTATCAGATGGCAATGCGCAAGCTGTTTTTAAGGAATCAAATTTTGATTTAATTAATTATGGTAGGATAAAGATGTTTATTCACGCAGAACCAAATGATGGTGATCTTATTTCTGATGATGAAATTAGTGCTTTTTTAAGATTTGGTTCTGATTATGAAAATAACTACTATGAAATTGAACTACCTCTTAAAATAACTAATCCAAGTTTGATAAATCAAAATGCATCAAATATTGAAAGGTTAATCTGGCCTGAAGAAAACGAAATAAATGTTTTTGTTGAAGAGCTATTATCTCTGAAATCTGAAAGAAATCGTGAAAAATTTGATGTTACTGTCCCTTATGCAAAAAATTCAAGTAATGGAAAATATATATTTAAAATTGTAGGTAGACCTTCGTTAGGATCAGTTTTGAATTTCATGATTGGGGTTAAAAATCCTCTTTCAGATGACAGGTCATCTAAGTCTGCATGTTTGTGGTTTAATGAGCTTAGACTTACTGATTTTGATAAAACGAAGGGGTGGGCTGCAAATGCAAGTCTTAACTTAAAATTATCTGATTTTGGAACGGTTTCTTCATCAGCAAGATATACATCAGTTGGTTTTGGTTCAATTCAACAAAAAATTTCTGAGAGGTCGAGAGATGAAACATTTCAATATGATGCTTCTGCAAACTTAAATCTTGATAAGTTTTTGCCAAGTAAGACAGGTATAAAATTACCATTATATATTTCAACTTCTAAGACAAGAGTTACTCCAAAATATGATCCTTTAGATAAAGACATTCCGCTTTCTGCATCTATTAATTCTTTCGATTCAAAGAAAGAACAAGATGATTACAGGTTGTTAACAGAGGAAAGAGTTGAATCTAAATCAATAAGTTTGAATAATGTAAGAAAGGAAAGAACAAACCCTGAGTCTAGAGTCGACTTTTGGGATATAGAAAATTTTACAACCGGATTTTCATTTACAGAAAGGAAAAGCTCTAATGTTACAACGCAGTCGATTGAAACAAGAGAGCATAGAGGTAATATAACTTACAACTTTTCTCCGAAGAGTGTATCATTAGAACCATTCAAAAATATCAAATGGTTAGATTCAAAAGTTTTTCAAATAATAAAGGATTTAAATTTTAATCCTCTCCCTTCTAATATTAATATTTCTGGTGATTTAAATAGAAGGTTTAATAAAACCCAATATAGAAATTCAGATTTATCAATAGAAGGTGTTGATCCTATTTATGAGAAATATTTCTCCTTCAATAAATCATACAGTATGCGATGGAATATATTTAGTAGCATGAATATTGATTTTAGTGTTGTAAATAATTCTGTGGTGGATGAACCTGAGGGTGAATTAGATACCCAAGAAAAATTGGATAGTATGTATTATAATCTAAAACGTTTAGGGAGAACTAAAAATTTTAATCAGAATATACAAGTAAATTATAAAATCCCAATCAATAAATTGCCGTTATTAGATTGGGTAAGTTCAAATGCAAAATATAGTTCAAGATATTTATGGTCAGCAGGTTCATATTTGCAATCAGATACTCTTGGTAATATTGTTGAAAATGGGAGAGAATATTCCCTTACAACTAAGTTAGATATTTCAAAATTTTACGATAAAATCCCAATTCTTAAAAATTACAATAAAAAATATAAAGAGAAAGACACTGTTAGTTCTATTTTTCAGTCCAGAGTTTTTGACGGATTAATGAAAGTTTTATTGTCAGTTAGATCAATAAATTTAAATTATAATGTAAATGAAAGAACAGGTATGTCCGGAATTATCCATTCTCCTGGAATTTTTGGTCTTAATTCTTTTTCGAAGTCACCAGGATGGAACTTTATTCTTGGCTCTCAAGACTCAAAAATCAGAAATTTAGCTGCCGATAATGGCTGGTTAGTAGCCAATGATTATCTTAATAATCCATTTGTTCAATCAAGAAATAATAATTTCCAATTTAGAAGTTCTATTCAACCGCTCAATAGTTTAAGAATTCAGTTGGATGCAAAGAGAATTGTTTCTGAAAACTTTCAAGAAATTTTTCGATTTGATTCAAATAAAGGATCTTTTGTCTCTTTGACTCCAACAAGAGGTGGTAGCTTCTCACTATCATTCCTTTCTATAAAGACCTCTTTTTTGAAAGATGATAATACAAATAATTCTCCTGTTTTTGAAAAATTTGTCACTAATAGGAATATTATTAGAGATAGATTAAATACTCTCAATACCCAAGGAGAGTACGGTATTAATTCTCAGGACGTACTAATACCTGCATTCATATCAGCTTATTCAGGTTCTGACGCGTCTACATTTTCTTTAAAACCATTTCCTAAAATACCAATACCGAATTGGAGATTAGATTTTTCAGGTTTGGGTAAAATTAAATCACTTAGTGAAATTTTTTCTTCAATAACAATATCTCACGCATATCAGAGTATATACTCCATTGGTGAATTTTCAAACTCTCTGTTATACGTTGATGATCTTGATTTTACTAATTCGATTATGAATTATCCATTAGCATCACAACAATCTGAAAATGGATTAATTCCATTTTTTATTATTAATCAAGTAAGAATAACAGAGAGGTTTTCACCATTAATAGGAATCAATGTTAGGACAAAAAATAATTTAAATGCTCGTGTTGATTATAAAAAAGACAGGAATGTAATGCTGAATCTATCTAATTCACAAGTAACTGAAATGAGAAACTCTGACTTTTCAGTAGATTTTGGATATACCAAAGAAAAGCTGAGATTACCCTTCAAAGTAAGAGGTAATACTATAATTCTTGATAATGAAATTGAATTTAGATTAAACTTCATAATAAGAAATACATCTACTATTCAAAGAAAAATGGACGGTGAAAATATTGTGACTAATGGTAATTATAATTTTCAATTAAGGCCTAATATTAATTATACAGTTAATAATAGAGTTAATCTTATAGTCTATTATGATAGGGTTATAAATAAGCCTACGGTCTCAAATTCATTTCCAAGATATTCTACAACATTTGGGGCTAGACTTCGACTAAGTTTAAATCAATAATTTATTAAATACTATTTTTAGAAAAATTCATTTATTATATTCGCCCATGGTACAAGAAAATTTAAAATATACTAAAGATCACGAATGGATAAGGATTGAAGATGATATTGCAGTTGTTGGAATTACAGATTTTGCACAAGGAGAGTTAGGTGATATTGTTTATGTAGAAATTGAAACTATCGATCAAAATGTTAAAATGGGTGATGTTTTTGGAACTGTAGAAGCTGTTAAAACTGTTTCAGATCTATTTATGCCAATTTCTGGCGATGTAATTGAGTTGAACGAAAAATTAGAATCTGAACCTGAACTTGTAAATAACGATCCTTATGGAGATGGTTGGATGGTTAAAATAAAATTTGAAAATAAATCAGAGTTAGATAGCTTGCTTGATGCTCAGGGTTATGAAAAACTTATCTCTTAAGTTTTATATTTATCTTATATCATCAGTTGGTTGGTTTATTTCAATTTTATATTTATTAATTTTTTATTCTAATAACTCATCTGAAATATCTATTGATCATCTTGATAAGGCTATTCATTTCATTCTTTTTTTTGTTCAGGCATTTCTTATTACACAAGCAATAATCTCTTATGATAAGAGAGTACAAACAAAGAATTTGATAATTATTTTTATTTTATTGATAATTTTTGGATCTATAATGGAGGTTCAACAAATTTACTTACCCATGAGAAAATTTGAATACTATGATTTATTATTTAACCTTTTAGGTATTACTTCAGGTTTATTTTGTAGTATTTATATTAAAAACTAAAATATATTTATTTAAATTTACTTGATATGGAAATTAAAAAACATCCTGAGGCTGATTTAGAAAGAAGAAGTGGACTTTTCTTAAATATTGGCTTATGCCTAAGTCTTCTACTTGTTATAACTGCTTTTGAGTGGAGATTTTATGATAGGGGCGCTGCTATGGATTTAGGTTCAATTGAAGATGATTTTGAGGATTTGATGGAGATTCCGCCTACTGAACAACCACCACCACCACCACCTGTTATACAACAACCTGAAATTATTGAGGTTCCAGATGAAGAAGAAATTGAAGAAGAAATTGAAATAGAAATTGACGTTGAGATCACTGAAGAAACTGTAATTGAAGAAATAGTTTTTGAGGAAGCACCCGAAGAAGAAGAAGTTGATGAGATTTTTACTATTGTTGAAGATCAACCACAGCCACCTGGAGGAATGGGCGCCTTTTATAAATATGTTGCAACATCACTTAGGTATCCTGCTCAAGCAAGAAGAATGGGTATTGAAGGTAAAGTATTTGTTCAATTTGTTGTTGACAAAGACGGTTCTTTATCAGATGTTAAGGCAATAAAAGGAATAGGTGCTGGTTGTGATGAGGAGGCTGTGAGGGTTATAGCAAAAGCTAAAAAATGGTCGCCAGGGAAACAGAGAGGGAGACCAGTTAGGGTTAGAATGATACTACCAATAACCTTCAAATTGGGCTAAACTATATTATAATTTTCCTCTTTTATTTTCTCTAAATTATTTTTCATTTCAATAACTTTTTTTTGAATTGCAAACTCACTACATTTTGATCCAATTGTATTTATTTCTCTTCCAATTTCTTGACATATAAAATTTAACTTTTTACCCTGTGAAGTTTTTGATTTCATAGTTTCCTCAAACAAGTATAGATTACTTTTTAACCTATTGATTTCTTCATTGATATCTATTTTGTCAAGATAAAAAAATACTTCCTGCTCTAATCTATTTTGATCTACTTTTAATCCTTTGATATCTAATATTTTTTCTTTAAGGGCTTTTCTTTTATTCTTGATCTGTTTTTTATCAATAAGAATGATATTCTTTAAGTCTTTATGAATACTTTTAATTTTTTTTTGGAGATCTTTTAAAATAGTTTTCCCTTCTTTGACTCTATATTTGATACATGCATTAGCAGCTTTATTTATTGAATCATATATTATGTTTTGAGATAGATTAATATTTTCAGAAGCTAAAAGTTTTTCACTAAATTTCAAGGTATTGTTTAATATAATATCATCATTATGACTTCTTGCAAGTGATTTAATTTCACTATAAAGATTCTTAAATTTTTTTGAATCAATTATTTTTTTATGATCTTTTGATTTTTCATAGATCGAAATAGTAACATCGATTTTACCTCTCGTTAATTTTTTCTTGAGAATTGATCTAATTTTATTTTCATCTAATTTTATTTGTGGAGAGTTCCTTATATTAAAATCAAAAAATTTAGAGTTTAGGGATTTAATTTCAGTCTCAATTGAGTAATATTTTTTTGATATAGAGTGTCTACCGTAAGATGTCATTGATTGTACCATAATTACTAAAAACTATATCCTATGGAAAAGTGATATTTAGTACTACCTACTCTATAATCTTCAATTGGCTTAGCAATATCAAGTTTTACGTAATAATCCATAATATAAGATCTGAATCCAAAACCGTAGCTTGCGAGCCATGGGTTTTTAGAATTTTCAATTTCTGCTTGGAAAACAGATCCAGGTTCTTTTATGTACCAAGTATTAACATCATTTTTTTTGCTAAATGGTGAATTAACATTCCAAGAAGACCCTAAGTCAAAAAATCCCACTATCTGAAGATTATTTAAAAAATTACTTTTTATTGTTCTTCCAATCACTGCTTTTGTTACGGGTATTCTTAGCTCTGTATTCAACACTAAGGCTTTAAATCCATCAAATTTTTTAAAGTTATAGCCTCTGAGGTTAATAAATTCTCCAAATAAAAAGTTGATATTATTAACTCCATTTGTTACATAAAGAGGATCATTTATCCCCTTTTCCTCCTTTTTGCCAAATAAGGAATTATTAACTCCTCCTACTAAATATTTGTATGGGTTATTACCAAAAGAGTTCCCATAAAATATTCTAGTTGATAAAATTATATTGTTTAATATTGATTGATGATGTATAAAATCAACTGATATATTTTTGAAACTATTTTTTTTGATATCAGAATCAAAATTTTTAAAATTAATGCGCATTTTTGATCCAACTTCTAAATTCATTCCAACCTTTTTTGTATCATCATATAATAAGTTAAGATTATAACCTATAAATTTATTTTTTTCAAAAAATAGGAATGGGGGAGGTGTATTATTAAGTACTCTGTAGTCTAAGTCATAAAATTTTGAAATTGAAATTTGAGGTGATATTTCGAATCTTAAAAAGTTTGAAATTGGATATGCAATAGTTCCTTTAATTTGATTCAATGAATATTTGTGATAGATATAATTTTCAGAATCTTCAGCATAAATTATTTTTCTATCCAAAGAAATTTTAAAGTCGATCCTATGCTTTAAATAGCTGTATTGAGAAAAAATATCTGAACTTTTCAGACTCGATAAAGGCAAGAATGCCTTAGCATATAAATTATGATCCTCAAAAAGCTCAATAAAATCTGTTTCTACTTGTGTTCCAAATCCTTCGAGAGGATCTACTCTTAAAAAACTATTAAAATTATTTTTTATAAATGAGTATGTGTATTCGTAGGATCTTTTACTAGTATTTTTATTATTACTTTTTTGTATGTTTTTTTGGACAGATGTGAGGACCTTCTTATCATCTTTAAACTCAAAATCTTCAGTTGTCTTAAAATTTACATTCTTTTTCCTATCTTCATCTTCATCTTGTGCTCTCTTCTTTTCGATTAAAGTATTTCTTTGGATATTGATTACTCTAGCAGTTGATGTGCCGAAATTTGATTGATTAATATCAAATTGTTCAATACTGCTAAGTCTATTAATTCCCTCAAATATAGAATTATAAGTCAATCTCTTATTAATTATATTGAAGTCATAATTAATAATATTACTTCTTAGATTTGATATTTGCTTATAACCATCCTTAGGATCATACTTATGAAGATTAAATACTCCATTCAGATCGCTGAGATAAATAAGTTCATTCTTAGAAATGCCTTTAGCTTTAATATCATTACTAATTGTTTTTGTAATTTGATGTAAAATATTTTTTGTAGTATCTAAATCATATGCATAGATATTATAATATTTTTCATCGTCATATGAATACTTTGAACTGATTATGGGTGAAGGTCTGTTTGAACTAAAAGCTATTGATGTTGAATTTGGAAAAAAAGTAGGATGGATATCATCGTACATATCATCCGTCAACTTCTTCATATTATCAGAGCTTGTACTCAGTAAGTATATATCATTCTGATTATTAATATTTCCACTTACAGCAATTAGACTTTGATTAGAATTATAGGAAAATCCACTTATTTTTTTAAAAAACTCTAATGACTTATATGTTTTCTGTTTTAATTCAGAATTGTATTTAATAATATTTATCTGGTCTCTTATGGTCTTATTATAAGCTATACTTTGATCATCTGTCCATTGTAGATAAATTAAATTACCTATGTTTTTATTTTTCAATCTATCAATAGTTTTAAACTTTTTATTTTTTTCATTATATAAAATAATTTTTTTATAATTTTTTCCCTCTGTTGAAAATACATACTTATCACTAAGGGAATTAATTTTTATATCATTGATCTTTTTATACCTATTATTTATCTCTGTGAGTGTTATTGATGAGTCATTAGGTAGTATGTAGTCTCCTTTAATCTTATTACTATAAAAATTTGACCAGTTATTTATGAAATTATTAAATGATAAACCCAAGGAACTTGCAATTGCTTTTTCTGGGTTTCTGATAATTTTTGTAAGGTTTATGATATTTGAAATGGATCCTTTCCCATATGTTACTGATATATAGTTCCATATACTTTGTCCTATGTATCCTGATTTTATTTCAGTAATCTTTTTTAATTTTTTTTTGTTTTGAGTAAGAAAATAATCTCTGATGACATTATCCATCTCAATATCCCACCCGTATCCGAGAAATTTTGCAGCTCCCTCTGAAAACCAATCTGGAATAGATCTAAAAGAAGATATTTTACCAAATCTTTTGGTAAGACTAATATTTCCTCTCATTAAATCATTTATTAAAACTTTTGAAAATTTGTAATCAAGATTTTTTTTAAAGGAGTGAATATTATTTTCAAAAGAAATTTTAAATTGGATTTTATTATTGTAGTTAGTATTAGTATTTAAATATTTATCAGTTTCGTTTATACCAATGTTAGACTGATTCATATCACTTTCCGAATTAAAAATAAACACTTTTGTTTTAGTATAAGGTTGATGTCCAACAAGGCTTGTCATTCTAGAAAAGTTATTTTCTAAGTGTTCAGACGCAATCCTTTCAACTTGATCGTTATTTGAATTGTAGTATATTTCAAAATTATTTGTATGAATAACATTCCATTTAAATGATTTATATTGAATTCTATTTTTTCCAATATTATTATAGAAGCTATTCTGTGAAAAAACTTTAAAATTTAAAAAACCAAAAAAAAGTATTAGTAAATATTTCACAATTAAAATTACGATTTGAATCTATCTATGTTTATTTCTTTCTCTATAATATTATTATTTTCAATGTTATTATATAATATTTCTGAGCAGTATGGTGCTTGGCTCACACCTTTTGAACCAAAACCATTCATAATATAAAGATTTTTTAATAGTGGATGCCTTCCAATTACTGGTCTTCTGTCTGAAGTAGATGCCCTAATACCAAATTTTTTATCTTTTAATTTAAATTTTTTATGAGTTATTTCTTTGATTTTGGATAAAAGAGAACCAATGCCCATATTTTTATAACTATTTTCATATGTTGATCCAACATGATAATTATTTTCTTTTAACGGTAACATAGTAATCCCCTTATTTATAATATTTTTAGTTTTAAATATAGACTCAATAAGAATACTATTCCCAGAAAGTTCTTTGAGTGGAAGAAATGAAAAATATTTACTATTTTTTTCATCAATTCCAGTACACATCACAATTTTATTGCTATTAAAATTTCTCATCTTTACTCTTTTTTTATCTATTATAAATGAATTGTTAAATTCATATTTTTTATAACGATTTAATCTTTTAAAATATTTTCTTGTTTCATTAATAAATTTATTAACATCAATATGTCCACAATTTGTTGTTAGAACTCCATTTGAAGATCTTTCTTTGATATAATCTTTATAGTTATTATTTGATAATCTAGCATCCCAATTATTTTGATCAGCATCATTTTTAAAAGGTCTGTATATATCTTTCTTATATAGGATTTTAGTTTTAATTTTTTTTTCTACTTTCTCATAGAAATTTTCTAAACATTCAAATAATTTTTCAACATTCCATGTCTTTGTATGTCTTCTTCCAGTAATTGGGTTATAAATCCCAAGAGCGGCAGATGAAGCACAATTTTTCTTCTCAGAATTAAGAATGATGAAAGATTTATCATTGAAATATAAATTCCATGCAAAACAGGACCCTGCTATACCTTGACCAATTACTATAAATTCTATTTTTTTTGACATTTATTTTAATATCAATATTATTAATCCAAATTTGCAAATAAAAAAACTAATGCTTGAAATAAAATCATTTACTTTCAATGACTATCAGGAAAATACATATATCGTTTCCGAAAACGGAAGGTGTATTATAATCGATCCAGGAAACTATCAAACAAATGAAAATAAGGAAATTAAAGATTATATAGATGATTTACGTTTAATACCGCAAAGCATTTTAATTACTCATTGTCATATCGATCATGTTTTAGGAATTGATTTTTTAGTGAAAGAGTTCTCAGTAAATGTTTATATACCTGAATCGGAAATTAACTTATATAGGGATATTGAAAATTATGCTCCTTTATTTAATTTGGAGAAGTATAATCACTTTAGTAATATTAAGTTTCTAGATTTATCCAAAAAAATAATATTTGAAAACCAATCAATAAAATTATTAAATCTTCCTGGTCATTCTCCTGGTCATGTAGGTTTCTATTTTATTGAAAAAAATATATGTTTTAGTGGTGATGTAATTTTTAAAAATTCAATTGGGCGTACTGATCTACCTGGCGGTAATTATGATACTTTGATCAGCAGTATTAAAAATGAGCTATTTTTATTAGATGATTCTTTAAAAATTTATCCAGGTCACGGACCAACAACAACAATTTTTGATGAAAGAAAAAATAATCCTTTTTTAAATTGAAAAAAAATATTCCAAATTTTATAACCATATTAAACCTTATCCTTGGACTATTAGCGATATCTTTTTTATTTCAAGGTCAATATACTGATTTAATAATATTTATGGTTTATGGCTGCTTATTATTAGATTTTATGGATGGGTTCATAGCAAGAAAATTAAATTCTACTTCAGCTTTTGGGAAGCAACTTGACTCACTTTCTGATTTAGTTTCATTTGGAATTCTTCCAACTTTAGTAATTTTTTTATGGATTGATGCAAATTCATCTACACCTAATCTAAAATATTTTTCATTTTTAATAATGGTTTGCTCTGCTGTAAGACTTGCAAAATTTAATGTTAATGATTCAAATCAATTATCCTTTAATGGTTTGCCAACTCCGGCCAATGCATTTTTTTTTATTTCACTAATATATTATTCAAGTTGTTATAATTTGCCCTTTTCTCTATTAGGATACTGTAGTTTTTTATCTGAAGCCTTAACTGATAAGATTCTTATATTTCTTATATTCCTATTTTCATATTTAATGATCTCTGATATTCAGTTTTCATCACTAAAATTTAAAAACTACTCTTTTAGAGACAATCTAGAAGCTTACTTTTTGATTTTTATCACGTTTTTTATTTTTTTCTCTTTTGGCTACGAGTTAATATTCTTGATAATAGTGCCATATGTATTAGTATCAATTTATAGATCGTTAATAATAAAAAAATAAATCAAAATAATATTCTCTAACATGAGTTAATAAATGTAATATGAGTAACTATAGTTTAATATTGTATTTATTATTTCAATGTTTAATTGTTATTGATGGTTTTTCCAATAACTCAATATTGAATTCGGGTAGTTGGTATAAAATAGGTATCGTAAAGTCAGGTGTTTATAAGATAGACAAAAACTTTTTAATTCAAAATAATATAAATGCTGAGAATATTAATCCACTTACTATTCAAGTATTTGGTAGTGGTTATAATGGTCAGATTCCCCAATTGAATTCAAAATCAAATTTAATTCAGCCTCAGGAATCAAATGTTATGTTTAATGGAAATGAAGATACATATTTTGATAATGAGGAAAGCATATATTTTTATCTTCAGTCATCCGACAAAATCTATTATGATTCTCTTAATAAAATAATGGATTCTGAAAAAAATATATACACAGACACAGCTTATTATTTTATTACTTTTAATACTAATGAAAGTAAAAAAATTAAAAAAAAGATAAATAATATCAATTTTACTAATGAAAGAAATAATGCATTTTTTTATTACCATCATGAAGAAGATATCTATAGTATAATTCAATCAGGGAGAGAATGGTTTGGCGATATTTTTTCAGGTGGCGACCAAAAAGAGATAGAATTATTTGAGTTTAATGAAAATTTAGACTTTAAAATTAAGATAGATTTAGTATCACGTTCAACGGTTGATTCTAGATTTAATATAACCTTTAATGATAATAGTATTTCAGAAATTGAAATGGATAAAATCGAAGATCAGATTTATGGTGAAAAATTTATCCACATATCAAAAAATTTTAATAAAAAATTCTTAAATCAACAAAGTAATACCCTTCAGATAATATATGCAGGAGACAATTCAGCAATTTCATACTTGGACAAAGTAAAAATTAATGCCTCCATACCTTTAAAATATCAAGGTCAACAAACTTCATTCTACACAGCTCATAATTCAGTTTCTTCATTTACAAAATATAAAATTGATTCTGATGAGAATATATATGTTTGGGATATTACTAATCCATATAGTGTTGAGGAATATGAGGTTAATAAGTTACCAGAAAATTATTCAGTTATTATTGATGACAGATTTCATTCAAATAATATCCTATTTTCATCTAATGATATTTCTTATCCAATCTCATTTGAATCAATTTCAAATTCTAATATTCTTAATCATAATAATCCTGATTTATTAATTATCACTCATCCTTTATTTGAATATGATGCTTTAAGAATTAAGAAATTAAGAGAACAAAATGATGGCATGGCGGTTTCTCTTGTAACCGTTGACGATATTTATAACCAATTTTCATCTGGGAATCAGGATGTCTCGGCCATCAGAAATTTTATAAAATATATATATAATACTTCTAATAAAAATCTTAAATACGTACTGATTTTTGGGGATTGTTCCTACGACTTCAAGAATAGAGTTCCAAATAATACCAACTTTATTCCAATCTATCAGTCTTATAATTCATCAAATAATATTTATAGTTACTCATCAGATGATTATTACGGTTTTCTTGAAGAAAGTGAGGGTATATGGATGGAGAGTTCATCAGGTGATCATACTCTAGATGTGGGAGTTGGAAGAATACCTAGTAAAAATTTAAATGATTCTAAGGGGTATGTAGATAAGTTAATTCGATATTCTAGTCAGGACCAGTTAAAAGGTCAGTGGAAAAAGAATATATATCTAGTGGCAGATGATGGTGACAATAATGTTCACCAAAATGATGCCGAAAATCATTTTCAATTATTGGACAGAGAAAGAGGAGATTATGATGTTAAAAAAATATACTTAGATAATTTTATTCAAAATATTGAAGATGGAGTCGTAACATCATCCCAAGCAAAAAATAAGTTAAATTATGCAATTGAAGATGGATCATTTATTCTAAATTATATTGGTCATGGAAATGAGTTTTTATGGACAGAAGAAAAAATACTTGACGAAAACTCAATTTATTCTTGGAAAAACAGGATCAAGCTTCCTTTATTCCTAACGGCTACTTGTGAATTTGGAAAATTTGATGATCCTCTTATTACTTCTGGTGGGGAGTTACTTTTAAATAAAGATGACGGTGGTGCGATAGCTTTACTTACAACAACAAGACCAGTCTTTTCTCAAACTAATTATAGAGTGAATAACCAATTTTATAAAAATGTATTTACCGTTGAAAATGGAACATACTTAAGATTAGGTGAAATTTTTAGAAGGACTAAAAATAAAAGTTTGAGTGGTGCGATCAATAGAAATTTTTCTTTGCTGGGTGATCCATCTCTTCAATTATCTTATCCTAAATATGATATTGTTGTTGATAGTATCGATACATTAAGGGCAACAGGAAAAAAGGAAATTACTGGAAAAATTATCAATATAAATGATGAGTTGGTAAGTAGTTATAATGGGAATATTTATATAACTATTTATGATAAAATATCTTCAAAATATACTCTTGGAGATGAAAGCGATCCTTATATGTTTAAAGAGTGGGATAATATTATTTATAAAGGAATTTCATCTGTTTCTAATGGTGAGTTTGATTTCGAGTTTATTGTACCAAAAAATATTAAATATACTTTGGGAACTGGAAAAATATCAATGTATGCTATCGATACCTTAAATTATGGCGAAGCGTTGTCTTATTCAAATTTTTTGATTGGAGGCACATCAGAGAATAATGTAAAGGACAATAGGCCTCCAGATATAGATATTTTTATTGATTCTTATAATTTTAAATCAGGTCAAACAGTTTCAAAAAATCCATTATTAATAGTTGATCTATTTGATCTAAACGGAATAAATATTACAAATACAAATACTTTTCATACAATGAGAGCAATAGTTGATGATTCAATAACAATTGCTCTTGATAATTATTTTACAAATAATATTGATGATTACCAAAGAGGTGTTATTAGGTATCCACTTGAAAATCTAATAAGTGGTAAGCATAAAATAGAAATTAAAGTTTCTGATAATTACAATAATTTATCATCTAAGACAGTTGTATTCATTATTGATAATGAAAACAAACTAAAAATAGATAATCTTATGAATTATCCTAATCCATTTACTGACTTTACAACTTTTAGTTTTGATAATGGTGAGTTTGAAGAACCACTATCAATTAATTTAAATGTATATGATTTGAGAGGTAATATTGTATATAATTATGAAAATATATATGAATTTTCACCTGAGAAAATTGATAATATAATGTGGAATGGAAAGGATTTGAATAATTATCCTTTGCCTCAAGGTATTTATATTTATAAATTGCACGTTATAAATTTAAATAATAACGCTTCAATTCTTTTACATAAAAAACTATTCAAGAAAAAATGAGATTTTTCACTATTATTTTATTTATTTCAATTAATCAAAATCTATTTTCACAAGTTGGAATTCTTAGTGGTCAAGACACTTCGAGGAGACCTATAATAACTGCTGTTCCTTTCTTATTAATATCTCCTGATTCTAGGGGTTCAGCTATGGGGGAAACTGGAGTAGCGACATCACCAGATGCTAACTCGATTCACTGGAATAATGCTAAGCTATCATTTATTGATAAGAAATATGGTTTTGGTCTCTCTTATGTTCCCTGGCTGGGAAAAATTGTTGATGATATGTCAATCTCTTATCTTTCTGGATTCTATAAAATTGATGAGGTTCAGGCTGTTGGTTTAACAATGAAATATTTTGATTTAGGAGAAATTCAGCTTACTGATAATCAGGGTCTTTCTCTTGGTATTGAAAATCCAAAAGAATTGAGTTCAGCATTTACATACTCAAGAAAACTAACAAATGATTTATCCTTAGGAGGAACTGCTAGGTATATTTGGTCAAACCTTACAGGTAGTATTTCAAACTATTCGGACGCAAAAGCTGGGAATAGTTTTTCTGTAGATTTAGGATTTTATTATAATAAAGAAATAACAATTACTAATAGAACATCTGAATTATCTTTTGGAACACATATTTCTAACATTGGAGGAAAAATTACTTATGGAAGTTCTAAAAGTTTAGATTTTATACCAGCTAATTTGCGTTTTGGTACATCTCTTAAAACCTTTTTAGATCAGTATAATTCTATTACACTAGCATTTGATTTAAATAAATTAATGGTTCCATCACCTCCAATATATGAAATTGATCAAAATGGAGAATATGTAATTGACCCTATAACAAATGAACCAAAAATTTTAAAAGGAAAAAATCCTAATAGGTCAGTTTTGAGTGGTATGTTTTCTTCATTCTCTGATGCTCCTGATGGTTTTAATGAAGAAATTAAGGAAATCACATTCTCATCTGGATTAGAGTACTGGTACAGAGACTTTTTTGCTTTAAGGAGCGGATATTTTTTTGAAAATAGAGATAAAGGTGGTAGAAGGTTTATTACACTTGGTGCAGGTATCAAATATAATAATCTTGGTGTCGATTTCTCCTACCTTTCAACAATAGATAACGATCACCCTCTCGCTGAAACTATGAGATTCTCAATCTCATTTTTATTTGATAAAGATGAATCTTTTGATTCTTCTGGAAATTAATTGGTTATTGTAAGACCTATTTTATTAATTCCATTTAATTCATTTTTTCTCATAGAGTGTTTAACTAAAAAAGTATATTCGGAATTAATCAGCATATTATTAGCTTCTAATATGACGGAATCTTTTACGAAATATTGAAAAGTTCCTGAACCTAGCGGATACCCATACTTTTTTTCAAATAGTTGATATTCAACCATTCGTGAATTAATAATATTTTTATTAGAGTCTAAAAGAGAATATGAGGTATAAAAATTTTGAAAGGGATAATCATTATTGTATGATAAACTTAAATTGAATTTTAAATTTTCTTGAGTTTTATTTTTGAAATTAAAAACGATAGATGAATCTGCATACCAAATATTATCTCTGAATGTGTAGTAGTTACTATAAACAGTATTGTTTTGACATGAAAAAAATAAACTCAAAAAAGATATTAAAATGAGTAATCTCATGATAATTTTTAAATTAAATCTTTACCTATATCTCTTCTGAAATATTTATTTTTCCAAGATATATTATTAGCAATTATATATGATTTTGAGAGTGCATCTTCAATAGTTTTGCCAAATCCTGTAGCGGCAAGGACCCTTCCTCCATTACTTTCTATCTTTCCTTTGTTATTTTTGGTCCCAGCATGAAAAATTTTAGATTCATCAATTTCTTCTAGGTTATTTATTTCATCACCCTTTTCATATGAATTAGGGTAACCATTAGAAGCAAGAATTACAGTTGAAACAAATTTATTTAATGGTTTAATTTTTATTTTATCAAGTTCTCCATCAATACATTTTATAATTACTTCAAGCAGATCATTTTCAATTCTTGGAATTACAACTTGGGTTTCCGGATCACCCATTCTAACATTATACTCAATAACATATGGTTCTCCACGAACATTCATTAGACCAATAAATAAGAACCCTTTGTATTCTATTTCATCTGCTTGAATTCCCTCTATAGTTTTCTTTATAATTTTTTCTTCTACTTTTTTTAAGAAGGTCTCATTTGCAAAGCTCACTGGAGATATGGCTCCCATTCCACCAGTATTTGGACCAGTGTCTTTTTCACCTATTCTTTTATAATCTTTTGCTTCTGGAAGCATAATATAATTTTTACCATCAGTTATCACAAAAACAGATAACTCTATCCCGTCAAGAAATTCTTCTATCAAAACATTTTTACTGGCGTCACCAAATTTTTTGTCAATCAACATACTATGAAGTTCTTTGATTGCTTCATCTTTATTATCAATAATTAGTACTCCTTTCCCAGCAGCTAATCCGTCAGCTTTAAGAACATATGGAGGAGATAAACTTTTGATAAACTCAACGCCATTATCAAATGTCTCTTTTGAGAATGTCTTCGATGCACCACATGGAATATTATTTCTAAACATAAAATCTTTAGAAAAGTCTTTACTACCTTCTAGCTGAGCACCTTTTTTACTAGGTCCAAAAATTTTTATATCATTTAAATCCTCATTATTATTAATAAAGTCAACAATTCCATTAACTAAAGGATCTTCAGGACCAACTATAACTAAATCTATTTTCTTATCTAAAATAAAACTTTTAACCTCATGGAAATTATTTATGTCTATATCAACGTTGGTTCCAATTTTATCAGTTCCTCCATTACCTGGTGCTATATATATTTTATCACATAGACTACTTTTTGAAATTTTCCATGATAGGGCGTGCTCCCTTCCTCCAGAACCTAATATAAGAATGATCATAGCTCAAAAATATTATTAATAAATTTATATTTGCTTATTAAAAATAAATAAATGAAAAAAGTTGCAATAAGTGGTTATTTTGATCCTATCCATGTCGGTCACTTAGAATATATCAGTCTATCAAAAAAACTTGGAGATTATCTAATTGTTATAATTAATAATAATCATCAGTGTACACTAAAAAAAGGAAAACACTTTATGGATGAGAACGATAGAGCAAAGATATTAGAAGCAATTGAGGGTGTTGACGAAGTATTTATCTCAATTGATCAAGATAGGACTGTATGCAAAAGTCTTGAAAAAATCAGACCAGATATCTTTACTAATGGTGGCGATAGGCATAATAAGGAAATTCCTGAGGCTGTAGTATGTAAAAAATATGGAATTGAATTACTTGATGGTCTTGGAAAAAAAATTAGAAGTAGCTCAGACCTTACCGGTTTAAAATCAAATTAATTCCTTTGCCGAACAGATTCAAACAAAATTACTGCTGAACTAGTAGCAACATTCAATGAAGACACTTTTCCAAACATTGGTATTCTTATAATTTTATCACTTGATTCAAGTAAACTATTTGAAATTCCATCCTTCTCCGATCCTAAGATTATGCATGCTGGAATATTAAGATTTACTGAGTAAATATCTTCTTCACCCTTTTCAGAACATGAAAATATTTTTAATCCACTTTCCTTTAATTTATTGACATCATCTACCAATTTATTTGACTTACAAATCGGAATATAATTGATTGCACCAGCTGAAGATTTTACAGCATCACTTGATATAAGTGCTGTCTCTTTCTCAGGTACAACTATGGCATCCACCTGTGAAGCTTCAGCAACTCTTGTAATTGCTCCAAAGTTTCTTGTGTCAGTTATTCTATCTAAAATTAAAATAAGTGGGTCTTTACCAGATTCATAACACCTATGAACTATTTCATCAATGGGTTGATAACTTATTGGAGAGGTCACACAAATTATTCCTTGATGATTTTTTCTTGTCATTCTATTAAGTTTCTCTTTTGGAACAACAGATATATTTATTTTTTTTTCTTTTGAAAATTCTTTGACTAATGATATAAGTTCATTGGAAATATTTTTTTGAATAAATATCTTTTCAATAGTTTTTCCAGATTTTAATGACTCAACGACAGGTCTCCTTCCAAAGATTATATCTTGATTTTTCATTTATTTTAATTTTAATATAGATTTTATCATATCAAATTTCTTTTCACCTGGCAATGATTGTGTTTTTGAATAGTTTATTAGCCATTCTACTTCTGATAAATTATTTTTTCTGACTTGTTTTATTTGATCAATAAATTTATTTGCTAATTCTTCTCCTTTTGATTCTTTTATTGCTTCATATCCAAGAATATCATTAAGATTTAATTTATCAATATTTTCTTTTGAATAATTAACTACTTCTTCAAGAAAAAAAGTATAGTTTGGTTTACCTAATTTTTTATAACATAAGTACAATAAAAAATTTTGAATTCTTTCATCAGGCTTATAAGGTTTCCCAACCCCTAACTCTTCGGGCCATAATTTAGATTTTATAATTAATTTTATTGCTTCATCAATTCTACCATCATTAATTTTATTTATTGCAGAGTTAAAATATGCTTTTTCATAAAGTTCCCTTCCTTCCCCGGCATGTTCGTATGGTAGTATCTTTAAATTTTCTAAGATGTCTATTGCTTTTTCAAATTGACTAATATTTAAAAGTACTTTAATATATTCCATCCCTATCATGTAATTACTCTTATTTCTTTCAAATTCTGTGCGTAATACTTTTCTTGCTTCGGAAAATTCATTTGAGTTTTGTAAGCTCCTTCCATACTCTAATACTGCTCTCCAATTTTTTTTATTAATCATATAAGCTTTTTTAATATCATCATTGTAAGATGCTACATTAGAATTTTTTATTAGGGATGCCCTTGATAGATAAAAGTTTTCATTTTCTGGTACGTCACCTAATTCTTTAAAAAGTTTTTGTGATTCATCTTGCCTTCCCTTGCTCCACAAATTGAGTGCTAGAAGATAATCCACCTTCCAATTAGATATGTTATTTTTAGCCCATTCTAATACTTTTATTGTTTCTCTTCTGAAAGGGAATATAAAATTGATACTGTTTGATTTAACTAAATTATCAAGTTTGTCTTTATTATTTGATATATATGATATCCATAAATCATTTGTTAGGTGCCTAGGCCCATTCTCTAATATCATTTGAGCTTCTTTGGTTTGTTTTAAATTAAAATATCGAATAGATAATTCGAGAAATGTTTCATTTCTAAGTTCTGATTGGTGTGAATTAATGAATTGAGTTTTATTTATTTCACTGGGATCCATGAGAAATTTTTCGAAACTAAGAATATGATGAATTGGATCTATACTTTCGATTTTTGCCAATATTTTTTGATGGTCTTCTTTATTTGAAAGTAATCTATTTGAAATAGCTAATACTTCTAGGCTAGAGATATTATTACTATTGTATTCTAGTGATTTATTTGAATAAGATATTGCAGTCTCGTAATCTTTTTCAATTAAACTTAACTCAGCCATTTTAGATAATGCATTTGATCTATACTTAATTGAGCGAGATGCCCATCCGAGTGACTCTTTACTATTTATATAATCTCCTATTTCTTTATAAATAATTCCTGCAATATAATTAAGAGATGGGTTGTATGTATCTATACTAAGTCCAGAGTAAATAATATCTATAGCTTTCTTATATTCTCCATTTCTATAATATATTTCTCCTAGGTAAGATATTGCATCAGTATGATAGGGATCAACTTCAATTATTTTTTTAAGTTTTTCCTTAGCTTTATCAAAATCTCTGTAACCAATATCTTCTATGGCAGAATTAAAAAGACTTTGATTTGTTTCTTTGATTTTTAAAGGGTTAGAGTTAAATGATCTTTTTATTAATTTTTTGTTGATTGTTTCATAATCAATTTTTAGATCGTTTATTTTGACTCTGAAATTAATATCCTCACTAATTTTAAATTTCATTCTATAAACATCCATGGGTTTAAGGTTGATATTTTCCTCGAGATATTTTTTATCATTAATTAGGATCTGAATTTTACCATCAAAATCTATAAATGGATTAAGGTTTAAAGTTGTACTATCTTCATCTCTTATAATATAGATAGCACCATACTGAGAAGCATCGGAAATTCCTCCAATTTCTTTTACTGGGAACCAAGATTCCTGCCAAATATCGATGCTATTGGGTTCAAAACTCACATTTGATATTGGATTTATATCTCCAGATGGTAAATACTGAACAAGTAATCTTCCTGCTTGAAACTCGATATATTGCCCGTCAGTATCCGTTAGCAGATCCTCCCAAATTCCACCTGATCTCGATTGAGACCATAGCCATAATTTTTGTCCAGGAATATCTTCATAGTTACCCCAATGACCGTATCCATATCCACTGTTTTTATAGTATCCACCAAAAAAATCATTTAGTTCACCAACTACGTGGTATGACTTGCTAGGACCAAAATTATTTTGGTTATACTTAGATAAGTTTTTCCCATCTTCATTAATAGGCCAATTTTTACTTTCACCGCTGTGTTCAAGATATGCATTACCTGGAGTAAAGAATTCAAGGTCATTTGACGCGGGAGCAGCAGCAGTCATCCAATTATAGTATGATTGATGTAATGGTGTTGGATTATACCACACAGCTTCAGTAAAAAATCCAGCATAATCTTTTGGTAGATTAATTTTTACTCTCCATTGTGTTCTTGAGGGTAAATCAATATTACCTACTATGCACGACACACTTCCGTCTTCATTTTCTTTAATAACATAATCGACTGGTGTTGCTGTTGATGGATGATGTCCAATTAAACCAAAATTAAATTCAATGCCTCCAGAGGTCCACGGCCCTCTCATCGATATGTTTCTATACTTAATAACCTCGTTTCTATAAATGAACTCATTTCCTGTTGACTTTTCTATTGCTCCCCAAACTTTACCTCCAACTTCCGGCATTACAAAAACCTGGACATAATCATTCTCAAGTTCAATAATTTTAAATTTCTTTTGTTTTGAATTTAAATCATAACCATCAAATGTGAAATATGGATATATCTTAGGGTTTTTAGATAGAATTGGAATCGGGTTAGGGTCACTAAAATCATAGGTAAGAAGACTTTTGTCGTATTTCTTAATTTTTGACTGGGAGAATAGATAGTTTATACTAATTAATATTATAAGTAAACAAGTAAATGTTTTATCTCCTATTTTTTTTATTAAAAACATATTTTAAGATACTAAAATATTTAGATAACTAATGGTTATACAATTACAGAATGAGTAAATAAAAATTTATTAGTATTATTTTTGTGTCATGTCAATTTTTACAACAGAAATTACATCTGACAGGATACCTTCTGATAATCCTCTTCATCACAGACTTTTAAGTGCATATTATTTGGCTAAAAATTATATTGATGGAGATGTGCTTGAATTAGGATGTGGTGAGGGTAGGGGTATAGATGTTATATTAAAGAAGTCAAAGACATTTACAGCAATCGATAAAATTAAAGATGCAGTTGATGCGCTTTCAGCTAAATACCCAAAACATAATTTTTTATCAAAATTATTTCCTCCAATGGGATATATTGAAGACAAATCATTCGATACCATTATCTCTTTTCAGGTCATCGAACATATTGAAGATGACGAACTTTTTCTAAATGAGATATTTAGAATTCTTAGACCGGGTGGTAAGGCAATTATCACTACACCCAATATTAAGATGACACTTACAAGGAATCCGTGGCATATCAGAGAATATACGTCTAAGGAATTAATAGATATATCATCAAAATATTTTCCAACTGTAGAAATTAAAGGTATATCAGGAAATACTAAAGTTATTGACTATTATAATAATAATGTAAAGTCAGTTCAAAAGTTTAAGAGACTTGATTTTCTTAACTTAGAGAAACATTTGCCCAATTTTATTTATAAAATTCCTTATGAACTGTTGAATAGATTTAATAGAAATAATCTGAAAAATGATAATGATAAATTGGTATCTTCTATATCATATAAAGATTATTTACTGGCTAATGATAATCCTAATAACTTAGATTTATTTTTAATATTAAAAAAAGATAAAAATTGAGGAGCATAATAGTCTTATTAGTTTCATTATTATTTTTGTCAGGTTGTATTTCACAAAAAAAAATATCAACTAACAGAAAGATAGGTAGAGTAATAGAAGAAGCCAGGACATATATTGGAACTCCTTACAAATGGGGTGGAAACGATAACAGAGGAATTGATTGTTCAGGCCTACTTGTTAGATCATTTGAGTCTATAGGGTTACAAATTCCTAGGACTACGTCTCAACAGATAGAGATCGGTAAGAGTGTATCACTCAAGAAATCAAAAAAAGGAGATCTAGTTTTCTTCGCTTTTGGGAAGAGTAAAAGAAAAGTAACTCATGTAGGTATTTTATCTGAATTAAAAAATTCATCAGATATTAACTTTATTCATGCATCCTCATCGCGGGGTGTTGTTGAAACTCAACTTATTAAAGACTATTATTTAAAAAGAATAAGAAAAGTAAAGAGGGTATTTTAGCTTTAAAACTTTTTGTTTAACAACTTATTTGGTAATATTAAAAAAAAATAGAATTATGAAAAACATACTGATAGTGGCTTTCCTTTTTTCATCCTTATTTATACATGCACAGGATAAGACAAAAGATAAAGAGAAGAAGAAAAAAACAATAGAAGATTTAACAAAATCAAGTAAAAAAATTGATGGATTATTTACAATTTATCAAGATACATTGACAGGAGAACTTAAAATGTCAATTAAAGAAGAACAGCTTGATAAGGATTTTATATACTTTTCACAGATTGCAGATGGAGTAACTGAAGCCGGGAGTTTCAGAGGGTCATACGGTGCAGATGTCATTTTTAATATAAAAAAGTATTATAATAAGATAGAATTTGTAGCACCTAACGTAAATTTTTATTTTGATGAAAATAATCCATTATCTAAGTCAAGTGATGCAAATATGAGTCATGCCATAATATCTTCAAATAAAATTTTATCTGAAGATAATGGAGAAGTATTAATTAGTATAAATGATCTTTTTCTTTCTGAGACACTTAGAAGAGTTAAGAGACCTAAGAGGCCAGGGTCATCTTCTATGTCTTTTAGTTTAGGGAGTTTAGATAAGAGTAAATCAAAGGTTAAGGAGATTAATAATTATCCTGAAAATACAAATTTGAAGACCGAATATGTATACAAGAACCCAAACTATTTAAACGGAGGTTCTGAAGCAGTGACAGATGCAAGATATGTTTCTATTCAAGTATTTCATTCAATGATGAGTATGCCTGATGATGGATACGAGATAAGATATGATGATCCAAGAGTTGGATATTTCCTCACATATGTAAATGATATGACGGAAACAGGAACTACTAACTACAGGGATATGGTCAATAGATGGAGATTAGTTAAAAAGAATCCCGACCAAGAAATCTCAGAACCTGTCAAGCCAATAACCTGGTGGATTGAGAATTCAACTCCTATGGAGTGGAGAGAAACAATAAAGGACGGAGTCCTTGCCTGGAACGAGGCTTTTGAGAAAGCTGGCTTTAAAAATGCTCTTGAGGTAAAGGTACAACCTGATGATGCAAAATGGGATGCGGGAGATGTGAGATATAATGTCTTAAGGTGGACTTCTTCACCAAATCCTCCTTTTGGAGGTTATGGGCCAAGTATGACCAATCCAAGAACTGGAGAAATCATCGGTGCAGATATAATGCTTGAATTTGTTCATTTTACAAATAGAGTTTTCTATAATAAGTTGGTTGGAGATGCATCAAAAAATATGAGTTTAGATGACGAAGAAAATATTCATGAGGAAAATATGTATTGTTCTATGGGTCACTTAATGCACGAAAATTTATTATTAGGAAAAACATTTTTGGATGTAATGGACGCATCCGATTATGATCTAGATAGGATAGAGAAGGAGGGATTAAAATCCTTGATAATGCATGAAGTTGGTCATACACTAGGACTGAATCATAATATGAAAGCAAGTCAATTATTTTCACCTCAAGAACTTTATGATGCCTCATTCATCGAAGGGAAAGCACTTACGGGTTCCGTGATGGATTATGCGGGAATAAATCTGACTAAGGATAGATCAAAACAAGGACAATTTTATGATATGGCAGTAGGGCCATATGATGTATGGGCTGTACAGTTTGGTTATACTCCATTTAAAAGTGATTCTGAAATGCATGAACTTCTTAATAGATCGACGGAACCTGAATTAATATTTGGTAATGATGCTGATGACATGCGTTCTCCAGGAAAAGCTATTGATCCAAGGGTTATGACAGGAGATTTATCAAACGATCAAATAACATACTCCATAGATAGGTATAATCTAGTAAATGATATGATGGGTAAAATCGTTAACAAATTTAGTGTTGACGGAAATACATATGAAGATCTCAGGAGAGCTTATTATACATTAAATTCTCAAGCGGCAAGAGCTGGTGATGTAATATCGAGATTTATTGGAGGAGTTTATGTTGACAGGTCTAATATTGGTCAGGATAATGGAAGCAAACCATATACTCCAGTATCTCTATCCGATCAAAAGAGAGCTATGAATGCTTTAAAAAATTATGTTTTTTCTCCAAACGCATATCGTGCACCAGAGAACCTATATAATTTACTTGCAAAACAAAGAAGAGGATTTGACTTCTTTAGTGGACCCGAAGACCCAAAAATACATGATCAAGTTTTAAGCTATCAGACAAGGGTACTTGCGCACATACTACATCCAAATACTTTACAGAGGATAATTGACTCAGAATTGTATGGAAATCAATATAAACTCTCAGAATTTATGACCGATTTAAATGATGCTATTTTCAAAGATGATATAAATACAGATGTCAATACTTTTCGACAGAATCTTCAGGCTGTTTATGTTACTCGACTGATTAATATGATAAAAGGAAAGTCATCAGATAGATTTAAAATTCCAGCCAGATCTATGGCTATTCATAACCTATCTGAAATCGGGAAGATGTTAAAAAAACCTGCTGGAAATGTATCTTCTGTAGCTCACAGAAATCATATAAAACTTCTGATAGGAAACGCATTTAAATAATTATAACCAATTAAATTTTATATTATGAAAAACTATATTCTTTCCTTTTTTACCCTATTTGTTGTATCGTGTACAACTTCTGATCAGAAATGTACAGATAATGCAAACGGTTTTATTGATGGTAATGATGGCCAAGTTAAGATGGGCTCTCAAAATGCTGTTGATATATTTAATGAAATTGATAAGGCTTGGGCTGATCTTGATTATGAAACCCTTAAATCATATGTCGCTGAAGACGCAGAGATGAGGTTTCATGATGGAAGAGTAGCAGTTGGACCTGAAGAATTTATTGAATTGATCAAAATTTGGGTTTCAGAAATTGAAGATGAAAAAGGCAATGAATATAAGTGGAATACTGATTATGCTTTTTCTCTAGCAGTAACAACTATTGAAGGTGATTGGGTTAATGCTCAATTTACTTCTACTCATACTAATCCAGATTCAGAGTTAGAAGCAGAAGTCATTTATGAATTTTATCATATAGTTGATGGGAAAATAAACGAATGGTCCCAATTTAAGAGAGACGTCTTAAGGAAATAGAGGGGCCATAGCTCAGCTGGCTAGAGTGCTTGACTGGCAGTCAAGAGGTCGAGGGTTCGACTCCCTCTGGCTCCACTTTATTTTGATTGTCTGACTTTAAAAAGTAATTTATAAGCTATTTGCAAAATTATTAATATGCATTAATGAGGCTCTATATATTTTTGGAGTCGCTTTTATAAAAATCATATCTCCGGCATGAACAGTTCCATTTATTGTAATACTTGATGCATCAACTCCAGCCATAAGTAAATTTTTATAATATAAAAGACCTTCGTCTCTAAGAGGATCTAATTCGTTCACAGATATTACGTGAGGAGGTAGCCCAGACAAATCTTCATTTGTGGCAAATAATGGCCAAGCAAGGGGGTTCTTACTATCAATACCATCATAGGCTGAAGCCATGACAGCCATATCTTTTACATTTAGAAAATAGCCGTTATTTTCTATTAGAGAAGGAAGATTATTAATTGATCTATGATATTCATTAGAAATGTAAGGACACTGAGCATAAACTCCGTCAATTTGAAAAAGTTTTTCGTCCTTTTTTGCTTTTAATGTTGTAGCTAAAGTAAGATTACCTCCTCCAGATTCACCAGAAACAATAATTTTTGAAACACCTAATTTTTCCTTATTATCAAACATCCATTGTAAGGCACTACTACAATCATTCAAGCCTGCAGGAAAAGGATGACTTCCTAATTCTCCAGCAACATTTCGAAACTCAACACCGACTACAACAAGTCCTGTTGATGCAAGGTCATCTCTCCATCTTACATAATTAGGATTACTTGCCTTCATTATACTCATACCTCCACCATGAATGTGAAGAATACCTGGAATTTTAGATTTTTCTTTTTCTGGCTTATGAACATATAATTTTATTTGATTTCCATCAACTCCATCAATAACTTCAGTAAATCTTTCTAAACCTTCAACCTCTGGGAGCTCTGAATACCAAGATTTAAATATTTCTTCATATGCTGGTTCAAGAGATGTCATATAATCAACCTTCTCCTTTTGAGTCGCTTGTATTGATATTTGAGGATCAGGAGCTAAAGCATCTAATCCATATTCAGACATTACTTTAGTTACTGCCGGAATAGCTCTTGGATCAGTTTTTAAACTCATTTCAGGATTTCCAAGTCTTCCAGGTAAATTACTTGAATCTTTTACCGAATTAGAACAAGAGATAACAATAAATAATGATAAAAGCAGTATTAAATTTTTCATAAAATATTTTTAATCGTTTTTTTAGTTATAATAAAATTATTTAATTTATTTATTCAATAACAATTTATTAGAATTATAAATGTAATTAACTTTTTTAATATTTGGATGGTAAATAAGATAGGCAGGAGATCATTTATAAAAAAGACTGGAGTAATAGGCTCTGTAATTTCTTTTTCCTCATCATCACTTTTCTCAAGTTCTTCCGATGAAAAAAGGATTATTATTGTTGGCGCTGGGTTAGCAGGTTTGTCATGTGCTTATGAGTTAGATCAAGCTGGATATAATGTTATTTTGATTGAAGCAAAATCTCTTCCAGGTGGAAGAGTTAGTACATACAGAGATCAATTTTCTGATAATTTATATTCTGAAATGGGTGCAGAATATGTTGATAGCACAGATTTGTTTGTACATGACTATTGTAGGAGATTTAATTTAAAAATACTTCCTGCCAGACAATATGATGGCGTTTATGTAAGAGGGAATAAATTATCTATGGAGAGAATTAGATCTGGAGAGAATTCTTTACCTTATAATGGTACTGAGGATGGTATGCTATTTGGCCAGGAGGTTCAGTATATTCAGAAGTGGATTGACTTGGTTAAAGACAAAGGAATTAATTCCACTGAGGTACAAGCGTTAGATAATGTATCAGTTGAGTCAATTTTAAAAAAAGGAGGCGCTCCAAAAGATATCATCGAACTATATACTTACGCAAATGCAACAGAGTCAACGACTACCCCTTCAAAAATTTCTGCATTAGCCGTTATTTTGTCAAATATTAAAACATCTGGCTTCAGTGAAAATACTGTCGAAGGAAGAATTTTTGGTGGAAACGATCAGCTTCCTAAAACACTTTCAAAAAAAATAGAAAATAGAATAAAATATAATTCTCCACTTCTAAGACTTGACCACAATTCTGATGGGGTAATTGCAACAATCAGTGAAAATGGAAAACCAATAAAAATAAAGGCAGCAAAATGTGTACTTGCTATACCAACAACAATATTGAAGAATATTGAAATTTATCCAAAATTATCAAATGATAAAATAAAATGTATTAATGAACAGGCTTATGGTAATGCCATGAAAATAGCAATTCAATTCAAAAAAAGATTTTGGGATAATGGAGATTCTATTGGTCAGCGAGTTTTTACTGATACCGTACTTAGAAGAATTTACCATTTTTCTGTGGATCAACCTGGACCTAGAGGTATATTACTAAGTTTTACTTCTGGCAAAGATGCTATGAAACTTGGTAAATTAGGTGATGAGGAGAGAGATAAAATAGCAAAAAATACATGTTTGAAAATATGGAAAGATTCCTCAAAGTATTGGGAAAGATCTGTCTCAAAATATTGGAACGATGATAAATGGATAAAAGCTAGCTATACTTTTTCTGCAGTCGGTCAAAAAAACTTTAGGGAAATATTATCTAGAAATGAAGATCCTTTATATTTTGCTGGTGAACATACTGCTTTTCAAAGAGCCTCAATGAATGGGGCAATAGAATCAGGTTTAAGAACTACGAAAGAGATAGTAAAGGCAATGAGTTTTACATAAAATATTACTTTAGAAATCTTTAATTTTTGGATTTGATAATAAAATTATAGTATGGAAGCATTAGCAGAGTGGGGGTATATTGGTCTTTTTATATCTAGTTTTCTAGCTGCTACAATAATTCCGTTAAGTTCAGAAATAGTTTTAAGTATTCTTTTAGCAAATAACTATGATTTATTTTCCACGTTAATGGTTGCATCACTAGGTAATTGGCTTGGAGGAGTTAGTAGTTTTATTTTGGGAAGATTAGGGAATTGGGATTTTATTGAAAAATATTTTAGAGTAAAAAAAGAAAATATATATAAATGGAAAATTAAAATTGATAGGTGGGGTGGTCTACTAGCCTTTTTGTGTTGGCTTCCAATTTTTGGTGATCCTATTGCAATTGCTCTAGGTTTTTTTAGAACAAACCCATATACCGTTGTTATCTTTATGTTTTTAGGAAAATTAGTGAGGTATTTTATTTGGGCTTTATTTACATACTGGGGTATTTCTTTATTTTAGATTATTCATAAAATGAATTTACATCATTAATATCAATATTTTTCCAATTTATCCCTTCTCTCCACTTAATAGATTTTACATTTTTGAGATAGTTTTCTAAAGTGGTTTCTAACTCATTACCAATATTAGGAAATGAATCTATTAAATTATTTAACTCTGATATATCAGAATTAAGATTAAATAAATTTATTTCATTATTATCCCTAAACTTTATTAATTTAAAATCATCTCTTATTATTGATGAGTGAGCCCTTTCCAAAGCTATTTTATTTTCATAAGGGACATGAAAAATTAAACCATCAGTACCTCTTTTAACGGATTTTATTTTATTAGAAAATAAGATTTCTTTGAAACTTCCCCCATCAATTTGATTACTAAACTTATAATTTGGATCTATAATATCAATAATTGTAGGTAAAAGGTCATATCCGGATACTGGTATATTATTTATGCTTTCCGGTTTTATTCCAGGGCCAGCAATAATGAAAGGGACTCTAATACCACCTTCCATTGCATCCCACTTTCCTCTACTTAATGGATAATTAATACTTTTTTTATAAAATTTTCTTGCTGGGATTGTTGGGACTGAACCATTATCTGCTGTATATATTATAAATGTATTATCAGATAAATCTAATTCTTCAATTTTTTTTAAAATTAAACCCAAACCCTCATCTAGATCTTCATTCATTGCAGCAAACCCAGGATGGTCAGTTTCAGAATATTTTTTTTTATTAACGTATTTATCATAAGTGCTTTTTTTAGAAATAAGATTTGTGTGTACGGCATAGTGTGACACCTGAAGAAAAAAAGGTTTATCATATTTTTTCTGTTTTTCAATAAAGTCTAATGCCTTACTCGTTAAACTAAAAATATTTTTTGGATCTTCAGAAAATGAAATTTTCCACTGAGAATTATCGTTATTAAATCCACCTTCTTTATTACCATTTTTTCCATCATGGAAATCATAACCAAGTATAGATGGATCAGCATCAATCCCCCACTTACCAAAGTGAGCAGTTACATATTCTGGATTAATGTCTTTTAAAACTTTGGGAATGGTATTCGGTTCATTATGATCAATATGACTTGTATTCATTCCAACTCGAATCATTTTTAACCTTGCTGCAGTTTTCCCAAATTGAATGCTATATCTAGAGGGAGAGCATACTGGTGATGCGGAATATCCACGAGAAAATACCATTCCTCTTTCAGATAGTTTTTTGAGGTTAGGTGTTTCATAATAAAAACTTTTTGATGAAGGATGATCTGGCGACATCTGAACAGAGGTTCCGGACCAACTTTGATCATCAGTTAAAAATAAAATAAAGTTTGGTGAGTCTGATTTTTCTTGTTTTAGCTTACAAGAGTTAAGTATAAATAATAAAATAGAAAAACAAATAAATTTGATTTTCATCTAATCATCTTCTAGAGTTTAACTTTGCTAGTAATTTAAGTATCTCGAAATATAACCAAATTAAAGTTACCATAAGTCCGAATGCACCATACCATTCCATATACTTTGGTGCACCTTTTTCAGCTCCTTCTTCTATGAAGTCAAAGTCAATAACTAGATTTGCTGAAGCTATAATTATTACAAATACGCTAAATCCAATGCTATAAATAGATGCATTAGCTATATCCATTAATGGGATGCCTGTCCCAAAGAAACTCATTATAAAGTTTATCATATAAATTAAAAATATTCCTGACGTTGCAGCACCAACTCCAAGTTTAAAATTTTCGGTTGGTTTTATTATTCCCAGTCTATATATTGATAGTAGACCAAATAAGATACATAATGTATAAGAGATAGCAGTAATAGCAATTCCATCATATAGGGAATTAAAATAATATGATATCATACCTAAAAAGATTCCTTGAGTAACAGCATAAATAGGGGCTAAATAGCTTATCCATTTTTTATTGAAAATTATGAGTAAAGTAAGAACGAATCCCATGATTGCTGCTGGAAATGCTAAATACATGGATGTTACTAAATTATTCCATGCAAAGTACCCCGATCCAATTACAATAAATAATAATAAAAATGTTTTATTAACAGTACCATTAATTGTCATAACATCAGATTCGTCTGTTGCTATGTTAAATGCATTTGAGGTTAAAACTGGATTCCCTGATCTATATGATAAATGATTTGGCATAACGTTTATTTTTAATTACTATTAATCAAAAATATGCATTTTTTTAATCAATTTTAGGGATATGGATCAGATAAAGGTTTTTTCTCCCGCAACTGTTTCTAATGTTGCGTGTGGTTTTGATATACTTGGATTTCCTATTGAAACAATTGGAGATGAGATGACTGTAAAAAAAACTAAAAAAAAATCTTTAGTAATTAGTGATATTTCAGGGTATTCTGTGCCATATGAAATAGATAAAAATGTTTCGACAATAGCCGCAAAGAAAATGATGGAATATCTTAATCCAGGATGTGGATTTGATTTTCAAATACATAAAAATATCATTCCAGGAAGTGGGATAGGGAGTAGTGGATCTAGTGCCTCGGCAAGCGTTTATGCAATTAATAAATTATTAGGGTCACCACTAAAAGAAATTGAATTAGTAAAATTTGCTATGAAAGGTGAGGTAGCTTCAAGCATCACTGAACATGCTGATAATGTAGCTCCTGCATTAATGGGAGGCCTTGTAATGGTTAAATCTATTTCCCCTCTAGAAATAATAAAGTTGCCAACACCAAGCAATCTATATTGTTTTGTAATAAACCCTAAAATTGAAGTTAAGACATCTTACTCTAGAGAAATATTGCCGAAGAAGGTAACCTTAAAAGATGTGACGAAGCAAGTTTCTTCTTTTGGATCTTTTGTTCATGCTCTTCATACTGAAGATTATACATTAATAGGTGGAAGTCTAAATGATTATCTAGTTGAAAAACATAGAAAAATATTAATACCTCTTTTCGATGAAATTAAAGAGATCTGTTTAAAGAATGGAGCTTTGGGTTGTTCAATATCTGGTTCTGGCCCTTCAGTATTTGCTTTAACCAAAGGGGTTGATAAAGCTGATAGAATCAGTGAAAGTGTTTCAAAACTTTATGAAAAATCAGATATTGATTTTTCAACCTATGTCTCAAAGATCAGTGAAAAGGGGGTAAGAATTTTATCTAGTTAGAATGAAATATTATAGTACTAGAGATAAAAGTGTTAGAGTTAGTTTTAGGGAAGCTGTATTAAATGGAATACCACTAGATAAAGGACTTTATTATCCTGAAGTTATTCCGAGAATGGGTAGGAGTTTTGTTAAGGAATTACCAAATCTCTCAAATGAACAAATTGCATTTGAATGCATTTCAAAATTTTCAGGAGATGATATTGATGATGTATCACTTAAAAGTATAATTGCAGAGACAATAAATTTTAATTTTCCTTGTAAAGAGTTGAGTGATAAAATTTCGGTCCTTGAATTATTTCACGGACCAACCATGGCCTTTAAGGATGTTGGAGCTCGTTTTACATCAAGAGTTTTAAGTCACTTTAATATTTCTGAAAAAAGAAAAAAAACAGTACTTGTTGCAACATCAGGTGATACAGGAGCAGCAGTTGCAAGCGGTTTTCATAAGGTAAAAGGTATTAATGTTTTTATACTATTTCCAAAAGGGAGGATCTCTAAAGTTCAAGAGAAACAGATAACATCATTTTCAGGAAATATATATCCAGTTGAGGTGGAAGGTTCCTTTGACGAGTGTCAAAAAATGGTGAAAGATGCTTTAACTGATACTGATCTTCGATCGAAATTCAATTTTACAACTGCTAACTCAATAAATATATCAAGATGGATACCTCAAATACTATATTATTTTTTTGCGTACAAAGAGATTGCAGTAAAGCATAAGAATATTGCTTTTTCAATCCCATCTGGAAATTTTGGAAATTTCTTTTCTTGTTTAGTTGCAATAGGTATGGGTATTCCAGTTAAATATGTAATAGCTTCAAATAATAGAAACGATACTTTTAAAAAATTTATTGAATCAAATTGTTATACTCCACAAAGGTCAGTAAGAACAATATCTAGTGCAATGGATGTTGGAGATCCAAGTAATTTTATTAGAGTCTCGGAGTACTTTCTAAATGACATAAAAAAAATAAAAAAAATTATTAGTGCTTATACTTTTAGTGATAAGGAGACACAAACTGCAATAAACGAACTGAATGATAAATATAATTACATTTGCGATCCTCACGGGGCAGTAGGATATCTTGGAGTAAAAAAACATCAAGAGAAACATAATGGTTTATACCATATATTTCTAGAAACCGCTCATTACTCAAAGTTCATAAAAGAAGTAAATGAGTGCATCCCAGAAACACTGAAATACCCAAAGAAAATAGAAAAAATTTTATCAGAAGATAGTATTTACCATAAAATAAAAAGTTATTCAGAATTTAAAGATTATCTGAATTTGAATCAATAGTCATCTCTTTAAAGAATAGTATTATATTTTTTTATAATTTTGTCCACTAAATTAAATTATTAAGAATATGAAAAAGTTATTATTTATTATATCTATTATGTTTTTATATGGATGTAATACAAACCCAGAATATAAGACTAATCTTGAATTAGCAAAGAAATGGGTTCAAGTTTTTGAAAATGGAGATATTGATTTATGGAAAGAAATCATGTCTGAAGACCTTCGTGATCAAGCTCCTTTATACGGTATGGGTGAAGTAGATTATGCAACATCTCAACAAATTGCAGAATTCTACATCAATAGTTATACTGATGTTAAGTTTAATGACCCAATGTGGTTACCTGGTATTGATACTGGAACTATGACACTTGACGGAAGCGTTAGAGCTTATGGAGTCTGGACTGGAAAAAGTAAGTCAACTGGTAGGACATTTACATTGCCATCGTATCATAATTTTGATTTTGCAGATGGTAAGATCGTTTATACAGGAGAATACTTTGATGCAACAGGTATGACAAATGCTGTTGGTCCTGTTGATAGAAAAGTAGTAGTTGCAACTTTAAAAGTCAAGAAGGGAAGTTATGAAAAGGTAAAAGAAATGTTAGACTCAGAGGATGGATTACCTACAACTAGAGCATATGATGGATGTACTCATTTGGAAGCAACATTCAACGAGGAGACCAGTACATATTTTATTATTGAATACTGGGATTCATTCGAACAATATGATACATATTTAAATTGGAGATTAAATGATGATCCTAGTGGAATTGCTGGAGAGTTATCAAAATATCTAGTAGGCGGTTCTGATGGACTTGTGCCTCACTCAAATAATATTGGTTATAAATTTTATTAAAACCAGTATATTTTATAAGAAAAGGGCCTTCTACTTAGAGGCCTTTTTTTTTGTCTTTATATAAAAATTTCTATCGATTTCAAGTGTATTGACTTTTGTTTTATACTCTGACCAATTATTTTTTGGAAATAACCTTGTCTTTTCACCATTTAATTCTATATCTAAAGGCATATCAAAATTATCAATAGAATTTGACCACCTATAATTCAATCCGTTCTCGTCAATTTTATATTCAAAGATTGGAATCCTTACATCCCTCAGGTATTGATTAAAAACATACTTAAGGTCTAATCCAATAGATTCGGAGATAAATTCTTCAACTTGAATAGATGAGACAGTCTTATGATAAAACCTTTCATTTAGTCCCCTAAGAGTTTTCCTCCATAACTCATCGTTATTAGTAATTTGCCTTATTGTATGCAATAAATTTGCTCCTTTAGAATACATATCTTTAGATCCATTCTTGTTTACATCATAAGGACCAATAATTGGCTTATCATTTTGTATCCCTTTTCTTGTTCCAATTGTGTAATCAGCACCTGCCTGTTTTCCATAATGATAATCAAGAAATAGATTCTCAGAGTATGCGGTGAATCCCTCATGAATCCACATGTCAGCAATATCTATGTAGGTGATATTATTTGCAAACCACTCGTGTCCAGATTCGTGAATAATTATGAAATCAAACTTTAAGCCCCAACCTGAATCAGATGGATCTCTACCTAGGTAACCTTTTAAATATTTATTACCATAAGTTATTGAACTCTGGTGCTCCATACCAAGATATGGTACCTCTACAAGTTTATAACTATCTTCATAAAATGGATATGGACCAAACCAGTATTCAAGGGCATCAAACATTTTAGGAACATCTTCAAAATGTACTTTTGCTTTTTCCTCGTTATATCTAAGTACATAATAGTCAATATCTAAATTTCCTTTCTCGCCATTATATATTTCTGAAAATTTAACATAGTCACCAATATTAACATTCACTCCATAATTATTTATAGGGTTACTGACAAACCAATGATAAGTGCTCGTCTTATCGTCAGGATATGTAATTTCTTTTAACCTTCCGTTAGATACATTAACTAATTCTCTTGGAATATTTACACTAATAAGCATGCTATCAACTTCATCGTACATATGATCTTTATTTGGCCACCAAACACTTGCACCAAGACCTTGGCAAGAAGTTGCAATAAAGTGATTTCCATTTTCATCTTTATCCCAAGAAAAACCACCATCCCAAGGAGCTCTTACCGCAACTTTAGGTTTTCCTTTATAACTAATTTTTATTTCATTGACTTCTCCGACAATTTGTTTTTTATCTAGATAAATGAGATAAACATTTCCTTCTCTAGTATATTTTAAATTTTTCCCATTTTCTTGAACCTTAGTAATTCTAAGTGGTTCTTGTAAGTCAATTTGCATGACTTGATTTTCTTCTATTACCTGAAATTTTACAGTATTATGACCTTCAATAAATTTTTTATCTGGTTCAATTTTAATATCAAGGTGATAATATACTAAATCCCACCAAGATCTCTCCTGTGTTATGCTTCCTCTAAGACTATCCTGCCTTGTAAATCTTTCCTTCTCTGCAAAAATATCTTGTGAATATGAATTATAATGAAAAAGAAGAGTTAGTAATATAAAATACCTTATCATGATAAATTGGTTAGGTAAATATAACTCAAAAATTATCTTCTTGATGAATTTGCAATCTCCTCAAAGTCTACTTTTTTGTACTCGAATGTGATTGGTTTAAATAATTGATTGGAGTAAGTATCACTCCAATCTTTATGAAATGAAAGCGATAACTTTTCTGGAGGATTCACATTAAATATAACATTATATAAGTCATCAACATTACCAGGTAAAGAAATATTTCTAGCGTAGTGAAAGTTATCTATGAGATTTAAGTGAGGAGTTAAATCCACAAAAGTTCTTTGCCCTGTTCTATCATTTGTAATAATTGCATTTATGTTGAGATAAGGAATAAAACCACCCGAAGGAGTGCCTTTTGGTAAGTTATTATTGTCCCAGTTTACCCTAGCTTCAATATGAATATTTGTTAACTCTTCATCTAAGTTTATTGATTTTGGGTATACAACATCCTTTACTGCACCTTCAAAAACAAAAATGATTCCTGGCTCAATTCTCTCTTCTCCTATAACTAATTCTTGCGAATAGCCGTTAAAGTATGTGAAAATCAAAATAAAGAAGAATATATTTTTCATAATTAAAATTAAAAAATATGTTGAATAAAGTTGATTCAATCTTTCATACGATATTTTCCGAAAAAAGTCAGAAAATTTTTGAAAAATATATTTTATTCTTAGCTACTTCAGGCTTTATAATACATCTCATACTGATATATCTTAACAAGTATAATTATACAGATTTTAATTTTAATAATACATTACTCTTAGATCCTATATCAGCGCTTTATACCCCTTTTTCATTTATTCTTGTGTATGAGGCATATTTATTAATATACTATCTCCCAAATTCTTTCACTGTTACTGTTGTGAAAGAATATGAGATAATTTCTCTCATACTTATAAGAAAAATTTTTAAGGACTTTCCTCTTGTAAACCTAGATGTTCCTTTCTTCTCAAATGATTATAATATTCAGTTAATTTATGATCTTTTAGGAATTCTCGTTGTATTTTTTCTAATCTATTTATTTAAAACTACAGCTGGTAGACCAAAAACTACGAAGCCTGATAAAAAATTAAAAAAGTTTATTTCTCAAAAAAAATTAATTTCAATTTTACTTGTTCCTACTTTATTATTTTTGGCAGGGTGGAGTTTTTATAGTTGGGCCAACGCATCCTTATTTTCTAATGGATATGATGATAATGTAAATTTTCTATTTTTTGTAGACTTCTTTACAATTCTCATACTTGTTGATGTATTTATACTGCTTATCTCCTTTAGGTATACAGAACGCTACTCTCAGTTAATTAGAAATACTGGTTTTATTATATCAACAATATTACTTAGATTATCATTTGCAGCATCAGGTTTAGTTAGTGTCATACTGATAGCCTCAGGTGTATTATTTGGTCTTATAATCTTATATATCTACAAGAGAATGGAGAAGTTTAAATATCTCGGGTAATTTTTTTTAAAAATAAAAATTTAAAGTTTTTGAGATATACAGTTCACCATTTTAATTGTGTATTGTTTAAAATAATTTTTATACTTTTGGGGTCATTATGAGGATAGCTATAATTGTCATTTCATTTTTCTTATTCAATGAGATATCTGCTCAAAAAAAATATGTAAAGCCTGAGTTTGCTAAAAGTTGGAGTAATCCGTCAAAGCATCCAGATCATATTGTACTTAATTTTTCAGGGGACCCCTCTAAGTCGATAAGTGTTACTTGGAGAACTTCAAAAGATGTAAAAGAGGGATTTGGAGAGATAGCTAAGGCTACTGCGAACCCTAGTTTCATAGTAAGAGGTGTCACCAAAAAAGCAATTACCCAAAATATGAGTTATGCAAATATTGTTCAAAATTATAATTCTAGAGATCCCGAAAAAACGAAATTTAATAACGTAAACCATAATTATCATTCGGTAACATTTGATAATTTAGAACCTAATACATTATATGCTTATAGAGTTGGAAATGGAAAGATTTGGAGCGAATGGATTCAATTTAGAACTGCCCACGAAACAAATGAACCATTTTCATTTCTTTATGTAGGAGATGCTCAAAATTATATTCTTGAGCTGTGGTCAAGGTTAATAAGAGAAAGTTATAGAAAGGCTCCTGACGCTAAATTTATTATACACGCGGGCGATTTAGTTGATGAAGCTCACAATGAAAATGAGTGGCACGAGTGGTTTATGGCAGGGGGATGGATTCATAGATCTCTTCCTTCGTTAGCTGTTCCAGGTAATCATGAGTATAGACCATTTGTCCAGAAAGATATTGATGAAAATGTTAAAAGATTATCGGTGCAATGGAATAACCAGTTTACATTCCCAAATAATGGAGTAAGAGGTATTCAAGAAACAAATTATTATGTTGACTATCAAGGAGTGAGGTTTATTGCTCTTAATAGTAATCTTATGATTGAGGAACAATCGAAATGGTTAGAGGGCGTTTTAAAAAATAATCCAAATAAGTGGACAATTGCAACTTTTCACCATCCAGTCTTTTCAGCTTCTAGAGGAAGAGACAACGTTACTCTTAGAGAACTATGGAAACCATTATTTGACAAGTATAAAGTTGACCTTGCTTTACAAGGTCATGATCATACATATACAAGAGGGAGGGTTGCTCCATATGAAATGAACATGTTATCTGGCAATAATGTAAAAGACGTTACAGGAACTGTATATGTTGTTTCTGTAAGTGGAGGTAAGATGTATAAAGTTAAACCTGGATGGGAAGAATATGAAGCTCTAAGAGATAGGGTAGGAAATAACAAACAGCTTTTTCAAGTAATTTCAATTGATGGTGATAAGCTTACATATAAAGCATATACTGCCGTTGGAGATTTATATGATGCCTTTGACTTAGTAAAGAACAGTAATGGTTTAAATACATTTGTTGAAAGGAAAAAAGAAGCTCTTTAGTCAATTGATGGAATAGAAACTGCTCCTCCAAGTTTCTCAGTAGTTATTCCTGCAGCCTTAGAAGCTCTTAATAAGCAATCTTTTATTTTCATTTTTTTTGATAGTGAAGATACGTAGTATCCAACAAATGTGTCCCCTGCACCTGTAGTATCAATGGTTTTTGCTTTAATTGCTTTAACTGGTATTTCATTTTCTTTATCAAAATAAATTGATCCTTGATTTCCAAGTGTTAAGATTTGTTTTAGCATGGGGTATTTCTCCAAAAGATTACTTTTTATTTCATTGATTTTCTTAAAACCTGATAAACCCGTGCCCTCAGTTTCATTATAAATTATAGTATCTACTTTTTCTAAAGGATAATTTAATACCTCTTCAGTAAAGGGAGCAGGGTTAAAAATAATTCTCATTTTTTGATGATTGGCTCTCTCAATGATTTCTGGAACTTTATTAATTTCATTTTGAATTATTAAGAAATCTCCAGTATTAAATTGTGATATTGTTTTCTCTATATGTTTTGAGTTTATTTTTCTATTGGCTCCACCATGAATTAATATTGAATTTTCACCTTTTTTATTCACTTGGATTATAGCATGTCCAGTTGGCTCATCATCGTAAAAAATATTTTTTGTGTCAACTCCCCAATTTTCTAAATAATTTTTTATTTGACTATCCTTTTTATTAATACAACCAGCATGAAAAATTTTAATACCAGACTTAGCAACAGCAACACTTTGGTTTAATCCTTTCCCACCTAAAAAATCTTTAAAACCTCTTGTTTTAATAGTTTCACCTGGTCTCACAAAGTCTTTTACTGTGTAAATAAAATCTTTATTAATTGAGCCGTAATTTAAAATTTTCATAATTCAAGACTTGATTGTAAAATATTTAAAAACTTTGACCTAGAAACTTTTGATGCAAGTTTAATTTTTCCTGAATTTATAAACTCATAACTATCTCGTCCTCTTTTTTCACCTTTGAGTATAATATTTACCTTGCAATTTCTATAAACTGTTTCACTATCATCTATCATTATTGCCATAGCTAATGGATCTGCCAGGTCAACTTTGTATTCATTGTATTTTACTTTATAGTATTCTAATCCTCTCTGCTGAATATTTATAGCAAATCTTGAAAGAGAAGTATTAATTTTTTCTAGATCATCAAAATTATTTCTATCTAAATATCCATATATCTGAGTCACGTCCCATGCAATAACTTTTACATCTAATCCTGAGTTTAAAACCATATTTGCTGCGTCTGGATCAACCCAAAAATTAAATTCTGCAAACTCAGTTATATTTCCTCTACCTTCTCCTATTCCCCCCATAACATATAGATTTTTGATTAATCTGAATGTGTCTGGATCTTTTTTAAAGACCTCAGCTATATTTGTTAAGGGTCCAATACCGATGATTTCTATTTCATGAGGATTATCTTTTAAAAGAGAAATAATTTTATCAACTGCGTTATCTTTTTTTGATTTATTACTTGGCTCATATGGACCAGTATCTCCCATTCCATCCCTACCATGAAAAAATTTGGAGGTTTCTAGTTTTCTATTCAGAGGACCCGATGCTCCTTTGAAAATAGGAGTTTGAGATTCACAAAGTTCACATGTATATAGGGCATTATTTGTTGCTAGCTCTAAGTCAACATTTCCAGCTACAGTAGTTATAGCTAAAACATCGAAATAATCGCATTTTAGAGCCATTATTAATGCTATTGCATCGTCTGTTGCTGTATCTGTATCTATTATTATTTTTCTCAAAGGGATTTGCCTTTAAGGTAAATATAAATTATTCAATACAACATTCCTGATCATTGCACTTGCAATATTTTTTATTATACATATGTAAGAATGCAAGTGTAAACCCAGTGAAATATGTTATAGGTTCAGGTAAGTGTAGAAGGTGAAACTCTTCACTTATTAATAAAAATGCTAAAAAACTCCAGCTAACAAATAAGAGAACTTTTATTAACTGATTTGATGAATTTTGAGCTGATTTGTATACTGCTACTAATGAGAGAGTTAAAAATATGTAGTTTAAACCTTGCCACCAACCGGGGACAGTGAGTAAATGACTTTGTGTTATAAAAAGTAATGGTGTTGCAAAACAATGTATTACACATAGAAGACTAAAAGTTGCACCAAGATTGTCTGGGTGTACTGATAATGTTTTCGTTATTTTCATTTTCTGTAACTAGTTGTTTCTATCAATTATAAGTTTGACTTTTAGGATATCATCATTAGTTTGTATTTGGATAACGTAGATTCCCTCGTCAAGATTTGATACGTCAAAATTAATAAATTTTTTATTCAGAATAATATTTTTAGGTTTAAACTCTTTGCCCTCAAGGTCAGTAAATTTTATGTTCTCAATTTTAAATTGATTATTGAGTTTTAAATTAATTACATCCTTAGCGGGATTTGGGAATAATTGATTTGAATTATTTTTATTTTCAATTGAGAGAGGTAATGGTTCGTCGTCATCAATTATAACTAGAGTAACAACCAGATAAATTGAATCCTCTATAGATTCAATATTTAATATTGCAAGTTCATCGCTCTCGATTTCATCATCCTGAATAGTAGTTATACTAAATTCTTGCTCTTTACTTAAAGCAGGAAAAATTATGGTATCTAAATTTAATTCAAAATCTATTTTATTCTCTGCAAGTTCTCCAGGAATTAAAGGGCTGTCTTCTACTGAAATTCCTAGATTAATATCAAATTTTGAAGGGTTGCTGAGGCTTACTCTTATTATTTTTGTTTCGGAGTTTTCTGAGATTGAATCTGTATTTACTGAAGCAGATGCTGTTGGCATTGGATCATTATCATATAAATTTCCATATATTCCAGTATTAATAGGAACTACTCTACTTATTGCTGACCTTCCAAATATACCTGCAACTAAGGTTTCATTTCTTTCATATACATCATCACTTATTGGATAAATTTTTATTGAAATTGAATCTTTTCCTTTCATCCAAATTATATCCTCATTTGGGTTTTCTATTGTATCACTTTCGTAAATGAGTATCCAGTCATTGCCATAATCAGCGCTTCCAATAGTATTAATAGTATCTATATTAATTATTATATCCTCGTTGTGTGGTCCACCTTCAAGTTTGAAAGACATTTCAATAATTGTGGAATCTTCATATAAATCAGAACTAGACGAAGTTAAAATCCCCCTTGGTATATTTTCCATAAAATTCCAGGGGTAATATCTAGGGTACCAACCATCATAGCCAGCAATCCATAATTCTCCACCATACTCGTATGCTCCAATATCAGGAGATTCGCCAATAATATCAAGTGGTATAGAATCAATACTAGTGCCAGCATTAATTAATGGAGAACCCTCCAATGGCATTAGAGTAACGCTATCAATTAAACTATAAATTAAATTATCAATATTTTCCTCATCAATGTAGGATGTTTTAACAGAGTCCCAACCATTCCAGTTATTTGACGATGTCCCAGGAATAGGATAATCTGGAAATCCATTTTGATCTTTATCCTCATAATTACTAATACTTCTATGACCAGAAAGTTTATCTACAAGGTTATTTTGGGTGAAAGTATTAAGATTTGAATTTTCTTCGTCTAATATGATCATCCCATTTTTATTACTTCCAATTACTGTGTTATTTGCAATATAATGATAGTCTCCTTTAACCATTATACCGCTTGTGTTAATTGCAACATTATTATACATTTTACCTCTTTGTCCAGCTGCTGTTGGATCATCACCAGGCGCATCGTATCGGAGGGCAAGCTTAGGTGTATTATAAATGAAGTTATGATGAACTTCGGATTCTGCAACGTAATTTCTTGTTCCTTGAAAAACTGATCCGTCAGATTGTAATGCTCCAGTTCTTGTTACTTTATTATATGAAAATTCACTTCTTTCTCCAGGGGTTAAAGTTGCAGAGGCTTGAGTATCATTAATTGAATTTTTTGTAAATACATTTTTGTCACCATTAACATAAAAAGATACCATCAGGCCTGGAAGTTCAGAGACAGAATAGTCAATATATTGAAAAATATTATTCTCAATTCTATTGTTATCACCAAAAACTCTTAAAGCATCACCATCGGTGTAAGCAAATAAATTTCTACGGAAGATACTATTATTAACTTTATTTGATGAGCCACTTATTCCTATTGAAGTAGCTTCTGGTGTTCCTAAATCACCTATCATTCTTTTTGATGTGGAAGGGAAGGCAAAATTACAATCTTGAATAATGATATTCTCACTCGATGAAACTTTTATTGTAGAGGAGAAGAAAAAGAGATTCTCAATTGTAATATTTTTTGAATTTTTTATTTCAAAAGAGTAAGAAGATGTTTTACCCTTTATATCAAGTTCATTTGGATTTGTTCCATCAGTCATGACCCAGAGGTCACCAGTTGTTGGATTATGATACCATTCGTTTATTGTATCTAGTAAGTCATAGTCTCCTTCTATAAAAAAATAATGGTGTTTGTCCTTGTACTGGTTATCTGAAATATCCTTATCGTATGTGAAAGAATTGTTGCCTTGGGAATGGGATATTTTACTATTCCATGTTCTAAATGATCCCAAATTTAGAATGGCGTGTGCAGTATCTAAATTTCCTTTTAATTTAGACATGTCATGATAATTGTCATCAACAATAACATTTCCATTAGTACTTAAACTTTCATTACCTTGTCCCCACGTTTCCCAGCTATAAATTGATTTATCTATAAACTGAGCATTCGGCCACCTAGCCATAACCATCTCCTTACCGTCAATAAATAATTGCCATATTGTTGTGTCAATGGTGGTTTTAAAGATATTATTTCCTTGGCTTATCCAATTAAAATTACTTAAGTCAGATGTTCCATCAAAAATTACAAATTTGTTGCCGGGTTCGTGTCCACGAATAGTGATATTTTCCTTTCCATCAATAACTACTTCCTCTCTGAAAGTATCAATATTTTCAATTACTCGAAAGTATATTGTTCCAGAGTCTAGTTCAGATAAAGCTTTTTTTATGGTTTTATAAGGATTGAAGGATTCACCTGTGCCATTTATATCATCTCCAGTAGTGGATACCCATTTTACTGTATCAAGATTTTGAGATAATAAATTATAGCTTAAAAGAAATAAAATGATGAAGGATTTTTTTTTCATCCAACTATATTTTTAATCTATTTTTTTCTTGCTTGAATAAAGCTTTTGATAAAGAAAACCATTGCATATACAGAGGAACTTAACATTATAAGTATCCTGAGAACCGCATCGCTTCTTCCATCTTCTAAAGCTCTCATCAATGGCATAAATAATGCAAAAGATAATAATGTCAATAAGACTGCAATATGGGCGATTACTTTGTTATTATTTTTGACACCTTTATTTAAAAAAAATAAAATGACACCAATTATAACTGGAATTAGAGCACTTGGTGAACTAGATTCAAAATAGCCCCATCCTCCAACAGAAATTAATAGGATGGCATTAACTAAGCTTGCCGTGTGTGCGTTCATTTCTTGCTTCTTTTATCAACAATTTCATTAAGTTCTTTAGCCGTTAAAATTATCCATATTATGAACGACACGGAAACGATTCCTGCCCAAAGGAAGATAAAATCTTTAGTTAACAGTTCAGACATAGTTAGTTTACTTCTATAAATCTCTTTTCTTTTGATTAAATACCAAAATAAAAAGAAGTATAGTTGGAGCCCATAAACCCAAAAAAACAGCTTTTAGAGGTTCGTCATTGAAAAAAAACATTTCAGAGACCACTATTGTTGCAAGAACTAGTATAAGTAATACGAGTTCTAAAGGTTTAAAAAGCTTTATAAATTTAAACATAACTATAATTTATTCCATTTATATACATAAAAAATTTACATATATATCTACTTATACTCTAAAACATAATATTTTGTTGCCCCTTTTTTGTTGATAACCAATTAGATCGAAATAATCCATCTTTATCATACATATCAGATTGTCTCTCAGGATTGAATACCCAATTCCTAGTATTATTACCAACTCCAGCCATGTACATCCAATTACACCAGTTACTAGTAACATCATAATCAATCAAATGTTTTTCGAAATAAGATGCACCCCAAACCCAATTGATATCTAAATCATTAATTAAGTAGCTAGCTACATTTTGTCTTCCCCTATTACTCATAAAACCAGTTTTTTTCAGTTCAATCATATTAGCATCTATAAAGTCTTGTCCAGTTTCACCATTCTTCCAAGCAGTAAAAGCATCTATATTATTATTGAAGTTTTTTGAAAAGATATTACCGTTAATCCCATTTTTTAAAAAAATTTTATTCTCAGCTTTTAAATAAACATATCTAAAAAATTCTCTCCATAGTAATTCAAAGATTATCCAGTAAGTAGACGAATTTTTTTTAACTTCTTTTTCATATTTTTTTACTTCCTGATAAACCTGTACAGGAGAAATACAGCCCAAGGATAAATAAGCTGAAAACTTAGAAGAATATTCAGTTCCAACTAATCCATTTCTTGTTTCTTTATAATTTTCAATATTGTTTGTTTCCCATAGGTAAGAATTTAATCTTTTGATTCCATCGTCTTCTCCACCAATAAAAGGATACGCAGATTTATTTGATAATTTTGTTTTTGGATGTTCAACATTCACTAGTTTCTTAAAACTAAACTCTTTAGTAGAATAACTTGGTATTTCATATTTTTCTATATTTCGTATAGTAACATTTTTTTCAACTTTCTTTCTAAAATGAGTAAAAATAAGCGGTAATTCTTCAATATCGTAAGGTAATTTCTCTAACTCAAATAGGTTCTGATCTTCATATAGTCTTAAATCAAATCCATTTTCTTTAAGGGTTTTTTCCTCGGATTCCTCATACCATCCAACTTCTTTTGTTGCAAATACAATGTTGGATTTGAAATTCATATTGATTTCTGTAAATATTTCTACTAAATCCCCATCAAAAATATAAAGCCTTATATTTATTTTTTTAAGATTTGTTTCTAAGTTAATGACTGATTCATCTAAAAATTTTTTTCTGAATTCTCCAATTTTATTTTCATCATGTTTTAATGGATTAAAAAAACTTTCATTTTTAATGTATATGAAAATGATTTCATCATAGTTTTTGATAGCTTCAGCTAGTGATGGATTATCATTTAACCTTAAATTTTTTCTAAACCAGTATATTGCCCTTTTCATTAAATAATTTATTTTAAATTTTCTAAATAATTTTTTGCTGTATTTGATAATACATTTTTCCTACTTTTATCCATTTTATCGTAGGTGCTTACTAACATTCTCATTCTTGGATTTTTAGAAAAGAAATCTCTTTGTTTATCTAAAAATCTCCAAAAAAGTGCATCCCATATATCACACCAATCAGATTTTTTGTAGTTACTCATTTTGAGGATGTAACTACTACCGCTAATGTATGGTTTTGTTGACATAAGACCACCATCTGCGAATTGACTCATACCATATACATTAGGCACCATTACCCAGTCATATGCATCAATATAAAATTCCATGAACCAGCGATAAACTTCGTCTGGATCGAATTCACATAATAACATAAAATTGCCAATGATCATTAGTCTCTCAATATGATGGTTGTAAGCAGATTTAATTACTTTTTTTATTGTATCATCCACAGGCTCAATTCCGGTTGTGCCATTGTAGAAAGACTCTGGAATTTTTCTTTCAAAATTCCAATAATTTTTGGTCCTCTCGTAAGATCCTTTCACGGTATAGATTCCTCTTATAAACTCTCTCCAACCTATTATTTGTCTTATAAATCCTTCGCACGAGTTGATTGGTATATTATTTTTTTTATAAAAAAGTAAGGATTCATTAACTATATATTTAGGAGATAATAGACCACTATTTAGCAGCGGTGATAGTAAACTATGATTAAGTATTGATTCCTCTTTTAAAATAGCATCCTCATAAGGACCAAATTCTTTGAACCTTTTATTTAGAAAGTTTTCAAACCATTTTTTAGCGGAATTAAAAGTAAATGGATATATGATATTTCTGTCAATGATACCTATATTTCTTTCAAAATTCTCATTAACATATTTGATTGCTTTTGAGTGATCTTCGTCAGATGCTGGATATTCAATTTCAGGAGTCTTTTTATCTTTCGGATATCTCAGTCTATTTTCATCATCATAAGTCCACTTTCCTCCTTTTGGATCACCATTTGATAATAATATATTAAATTTTTTTCTTTGGGCTTTATAGAAAGAGGTTTGAAAAAATTTTACTTTATCCTCCTTAAAAAAGCTTTTAAGATCATCCTTTGAGCTTATGAAAGCTGGACTATCGTAAAGATTTAATTTGATATTATTTTTATTACATTCTCTAACAAGTCTTCTCTCAATAAGATAGTCGTTAGGTTCAATGATATGAATGTGATTGATCTCTTTATCTATATTATTTATGAAATAACGTATGTCAGATAATTCATTTTTAGATTCAATATAGCTAACCGTGTAACCATTCTTTATTAAATACTTTTCATAGCACTTCATTGAGGATCTATGGAATACAAGTTTTTGCTTATGAAAATTATAATTTTTAAAAAAAAGAAATTCCTCAATTAGGTAAACAGGAAACTTTTTATTTAATATACTAATGTCCTCAAATAGTTGGTTAGGAAGTATTACTGATAATTCTTTCATGTTTATTTTTTCTGCATCTTTTAGAACAGTATTTGACATCTTCCCAACAATTTCTCCACTTTTTTCTGTATGAAAATGGTCTTTCGCAAACTATACATATCTTGTCTGGAATATTTATTTTCACCATTTTTCAGGTAATTCCTCCCTTCTTGCATATGGGTATTTAGCAATTTTCTTTGTTTCATAATACGTATCAAGACCAGAAATACATATGGAATTCATATCCTCGTATTTTAAAGAGCCATCTGTATCTATAAAATTATCGTCAACTATGATTTTTATCACTTCACCTACCAATAAAATTGTATTGTTTGATTTAATACTTATTTCTTCGACTAATTTCATTCCTATTTTGACCTCACTCTCTTTAACAAAAGGAGCAAAAAAATCATTAAGGTAATTTTCTTCAAATCCGCATCTCTTGAATTCAGAATCGTCAATATCAAATTTTGCTGATGTGTAATGAGCTCTTAAAACAGAGTCCTTTGATATATGATTAATTGTGAAATAATTGGTATCTATGATATTTTTATAAGTATGTCTAGGCACACTGTTTGGTCTTGTAATAATTCCGAGTAGAGGTGGCTTCGACCCTAGATGAACTACGGATGAAAATATTGCTAGATTACTCTTATTGTTAGCTGATTTAGTGCCAATCAAATTACCAGGTTTATAACCTGTAATGCTATTTATAAGGTTCAATCTATAAACCTTATCAGAATTTTTAAGAGACTCTCTAGTAAGAATCACTACTATATTTTTAAAGTCGACATTCCAGAATCTACTCTCATGATTTGTCCTGTAACCATTTTAGCATCCCTTGAAACTAGAAAGTTCACCATTCCTGATACATCAGAGGCCTCACATATTTTTTTCAATGGATGTTTCTCAGATATATTCTCTTCTATTCTCTCATTTCTTAAAATTCCTTTTGCTAAATCTGTTTTGGTTAGAGTTGGTGCAATACAGTTTACTCTAACATTAGGAGCAAACTCTGCCGCCAGAGACTTTGTAAGACCTTCAACTCCTGCCTTTGCAGTTGATATTGAGGAATGGAATGGCATGCCCTGACCAACAGCAACTGTACTAAACATGGTTATAGAGGGATTCTCAGAATTTTTTAGTTCGTTAATATAATATCTAATACATTTAATAGCACCAATAACGTTGATTTCAAAATCTCTTAAAAAATCTTCGTCTTTTAGTTGAAGAAATGGTTTAAGCGTTATTGATCCAGGACAGAATACAAGGGATTCAATATCGTTAACTTCTGGTAAACTCTCATTAGATATGTCAACCTTGTGATGCTCTACATTGGTATCATTAATATCTAAATCTGATCGGGATAAGACTACACATCTTTTATTTTTATCTAGTTGATAATTTAACACCTCTTTTCCTATTCCTCTGCTACCGCCAATTATTAGTATTCTGCTCATTTGTTAAAAATTTTATTTAATTGTTTATTTCTGTATTCAAATATTTTATTTAATTGATACTTTACAATTGCCCCCCCAAATATTCTTCCAATTAGACCTAGAGGTAATTTGTATTTTACAATATCACATGCTAGAAGCTTATTATTTTTTTTTTTGAATGTGTGCGTGTGTTCCCATAATCTGAAAGGGCCAGAAACTTGCTTGTCAATAAAAGAAAAAGGTTCTTCAACATATGTAATCTTAGTAGTCCATCCGACTCTGAAAAAAGGAAAGGGAGAAACTTTATATTTAATTATTTGACCCTCATACATCTTTTTAAAATCTGTAAGAATTTTAAAGTTCATATGCTCAGGAGTTATTTTAAACAGATTTTTTGGACTTGAAAAAAAATCCCAACTTTTCTTCAGAGTGATGGGTAATTCTTGCTCTGTCTTAAGTGTGTAAACCTTATTTTGATTATTGAAAGTTATCATTTTAGAGAGATTAATTCTAAATCCTTTAAATTTTTTTTGTAATAATTATTCACAATTATAATTTCATCCTTTGTAATAAAATCTAATTTCTTAAGGTGGTTTTTACAACTTTTGGATTTGGTATTGGAGTATCCGTACCCTTCTACAACACCATTTGATACGGATATGAATGGATAAGGTTTGTTACTATTTTTAGAGAAGATGAGAAATTTTTTTTTTGGTAGTTCAAGAGAATTGAGCATATCAAAAAATTTAATATTATATGAATCTTTATTATCGTCACAAAAACAATTTTGAGATTTAGAGGATGATGATATCGAAAAACAACAATGTGAAGATGAAAATGCTGTATTTATCTTTTCACACAACTTATACTTTTTAGATAAATAATTTATAAATGATCTAGCAGAATTTATTGATCTGAAACTTGTTATACTACCCTCCCTTTTTCTTGAGATTTTCAAACCATAATACCCATCCTCATTCTTATATTTTGAAATAAAAATATTTCTTTTTTTCTTCCTAAGCTTCCTGTTGAGAACTGGCTTATTTTTTTTAATTTCTTGAGATTCAATAATCAATGCAAGTAGCTCACTTTTTGTTTCAAGATACCTTATGTAGCTATATCTGGTTTTAATTTTATCTGATTTTAATGACTTTGAATTTAGATGCTGCTGAATTCTTTTTTTAATATTTAAACTTTTTCCAATGTAAATAGGTATATTATTATCATCTATGAAATAGTATATTCCGATTACTTTTGGTATGTTTTTGGTATCATAGATTTTTTTAGATAATATTAAACTCATAATCCAAATTGAACGAATTATTAAAAATATAGTTAGATGGTAGCAAAACAATCAATATTTCTTATTGTCACATTATGCGCATTAGTGTATATAACTTTTGGGACCGATGTGTTTGATACATCTTTTACAGATGAGCAGTATGCAGCCTTAATTACAATGACAAAACTATACTTAGGGTCAGCAATTTATTGTTTTGTTGTTAGCGAACTCGCAAAAAATTATAGTCAGGTAGATAAATTTTGGAGCTTAATCCCCATCGCATACGTATGGTACTTTGCTCACGCTTCAGGTTACAATGATCGCATGGTCATGATGGCAGTTCTAGTAACTTTATGGGGAGCTAGATTAACATATAATTTTGCCAGAAGAGGTGGATTTAGTATTTATTTTTGGAAAGGAGAAGAAGACTACAGGTGGGTCGAAGTAAAAGCTGCAATACCTTTTCTATCTTCAAGATTAACTTGGGGTTTATTTAATTTATTTTTTATCTGTTTATACCAGATGGGATTAATATTTCTTTTTTCTTTACCAATACTTGCAGCGTGGCAGGGATCTGAGCCACTTGGTATGCTGGATTATATTATCGGTGGTTTTATGTTTTTACTAATTGTAATACAATACATTTCTGATCAACAGCAATATGAATTTCAAACCGAGAAGTATAGAAGAATTGAAAATAATGAAAAATTAGACGGCGACTACAAAAGAGGGTTTGTTACGACAGGTTTATGGTCTTTTTCTAGGCATCCAAATTTTACATGTGAGCAGCTTATATGGATCACGTTTTATTGCCTTAGCGCTTCAGCAAACGGCGCTTATTTAAATTGGTCAATCGTTGGATGTATATTGCTCGTAATACTTTTTGTTAATAGCGCCATATTTAGTGAGGGAATTAGCTCCAGAAAATATTCTGATTATAAGAAGTATCAAGAAAATGTCCCTATGTTTTTAGGTCCTTTTAATAGGGATTGGAAATAATTTACTTATTATACCATTTAACTTTTACACCAGATTCATTAAACATTTTCATACTTCTCTCCGCGGACTCTTTCCATTTCTTAGATTTGGCGCCTCCTCCATCCATCACATATATTTTATTAATACCCGCATTTATGATCCCTCTTGCACAATCTGCGCATGGAATATCACAAGTTAAAAACATAGTGCAACCTTTAGTTGAAACTCCAATTCTTGCTGCATTGTATATAGCATTTCTTTCAGCATGTTCAAACCAAAAATATTTTTCAGGCCTCTCTTGTCTTTCTGCAACATTATCATCAATACCTCTTGGAAAAGAATTATAACCAGTCGAGACTATTTCGTTATCTCTTCCAACAATCACAGCTCCAATCTTTGTGTTTTTATCTTTAGATTTTTCCTTTACTTGTTCTGCTATTTTATAGAAATAATCTACCCAGTTCATTTATAAATATTTTTCAATAAGTTTTTTTGTTGCTATTATTCCTTCGTTGGAATTCAAATAATTTTCACCTTGTCCGTACATACTCATTATCGCACCCTCATACTCTATTGTAATATACCCATCATAATCTGATTCCGAAATTATTTTAATCATCCTTGAAAAATCTGTTGATAACTCTTCACCTTCTTCATTAAAATTATGAGATTTAGCGCTCACACCTTTTGCGTATGGCATCAGTTTTGTAACACCATCATACTTATCGTACTGGTTCTCACATCTATTCGTTATTCCCTCTAAATCTAATTCCCCTTTATTAACACAAAAGTTACTTGAGCCAAAATCTGGAAGAGTTCCTAAGTATTTAGAATTAATATTTTCCATTAAATCCACCATCCAATCAGCATCACCAGTGATGCCCCCATGATTTTCAACAACAATATTTATCTTATAGTTTTTACTAAACTCAATAAGTTCGTGTAGGCTTTTTGATGAATTGTCAAGTATTTTTTTGTTATCATCCTCTTTAGATCTAAGGTTTACCCTAATTGAGTGACAGCCAATTTCTTTTGCTACCTCAACCCATTGCTTGTGAAAATCAATTGCAGAATCTCTCTCTGTTTTTATTGATGATGCAAGGCTTGGTCCACTTTTCATTGTTTGAATATCAATATTATCAACAAGAATAATAAGATTATCAACTCCAAACTCTTTTGAATTATTTCTTAAACTTTTGATAAATTCATTATCTTTTTCTTTTCCTAGGAAAGCGATCGACCAGTACTCAGCACCACTAATGTTATAATCATTTCTTATAATTCTTGGAAAATCAAGTATTTGAAATTTACCTTGAAGTAGCTCGGGAGCGAAGGAATATACTTGAAGGGCAATATCTAAATTTTTTTTTGAATAATGATTAGAAATTAGGTTCTGAGGTAAAAGCAAAGACTGAGATAATAAAAATAATTTTTTTATAAAATTTCTTCTAGAGTTTTTGACCATTTCTATTTAAATTCAGAATATATTAATTTAAGTAAAAAAATTTATTATGAAAAGAAAAGCCCATGTAGTATGGAAAGGAAATGGTGAGGATGGTTCTGGTATGTTATCAACAGGTAGTGGAGCAATTGAAAATTTACCTTATAATTTTAAAATGAGATTTAAAAATGATGACGGGAAACTCGGTACTAATCCAGAAGAATTAATTGCTGCTGCACACGCAGGTTGTTTTAATATGAAATTGAGTTTTGTACTAAATGAAAATGGATTTTTCCCTGAAGTCTTAGAAACTGAGTCAGTACTCACTTTTATCGATGGCGTTGTTGAATCAATTGATTTATCATTAAATGCTAAAGTACCAGAGCTATCAGAGGATAAGTTCTTGGAATGTGCAGAAGAAGCTAAAAAAAATTGTCCGATATCTGGATTATTAAATTGCAAAATTTCTTTAAATTGCTCACTTAATTAATCTATGAAAAAAACACTTTCTTTATTTCTTTCATGCTTGTTTTTAATCACAATATTAGTTGATGGACATTCATATCACCATCATGATATAAATTCGAATGAATATACCAGTTACACAGAATATGAAGAATGTGAAAAATGTTTGTTTAGCAATTGTAATTCAAATTCTATTTCAAATTTTGAGGTAAAGTCTAACAGTTATGAATATCTCGTAGACTTACATCTCAATAGTTTTAAATCAGAGAATTACTTTAAACCTTTCTACAATAAAAAATATCAAAGGGGACCGCCTGCATAGTTTTATCGTTATATTCCCGGCCTCAATATAATATCATCAAATTTTAGGGTCGATTTTTTAAACATTTACTTAACATAAAACTATAAAACAATGAAAAACATATTAAAACTTAAATACCTTTTATTTGCTGTACTAACTCTATTTATTTTTACAGCTTGTGAGGAAGACGAAGCTGCTCCTGAAGAAGAAGAGGAGATGGAAGTAATCACAGATGTAAAA
>CAZKLB010000004.1:0-18603 GCA_964553685.1 uncultured Marinoscillum sp. | reverse complement strand
CAACTTATACTCTTACGTTTGACATTAAAAATAACCTAGAGACTCCAGGAGAAGACATAGGTGAAGAGATCAAAGAGGAGGATGACGAGCATCAAATTTTCTTTTCTTTTACTAATGGTGCATTTACTAATCCTACTGGTGATGGGAATATCGATAATGCTTCTGATCCAATTAATTACAATGATCAAGATGCAAATGGTAATCCTGTTGGACTTAATACAACTTGGACTACTGGAACTGCTCAGAATGATGGTTCTTTTGTAGTAAAGTTACAGCATCAGCCTGGTGTGAAGACAAGTTCTTCTACAGCTACTACTGGTGACACGGATTTTGAATTAACATTTGTATTAAATATTCAGTAATAATAACTTTTAAGTAAATTATTGCTTAACACTCCCTAAATAAATTTTGGGAGTGTTTTTTTTCTTATTCTTTTTAATAAGTCAGATAATTAATACTATAACTTCGTATTATTAATTTATAATAGTCTTTTATGTGTTCTATCAATAAAAAATTAGATAAACCTTGTGTTTGCCATGATTCTCTTGGTAAAAACTATGTAATAAGATCATGTTGTATTTTTTATATGATTTTAATTTTATCTCTTGATGTAAAATCTCAAAATCTTTGTGATAGGATTATAACTGGTAAGGTTATTGATAAAGAAACTAATAACCCCATATCAGATGTAATAGTAAGAGCAATAACTGATCCACAAGTTTTTGGTAATAGAGTTTTATATAATTCCTCAGATAAATTTTCTATTTCAGATGAAAACGGAAAATTTTTATTAGAAGATTTATGCTCTGAGGAGGATAGTTTACTTTTTTCAAGAATTGGTTACCAAGACACATTAATTTCTCTAAAAGCTGATTTTTGGACAGTTTCATTAACTGAGAAATCTGTAGAATTGGATAATGTAATTATATCTGATGAAAGAGAGAAAAATTTAGGTACTCAGACACTCTCTGAGCAATCCATAGATCTAGAAGATCAAACAATTGATATGACTTCATCTTTAGCAAGTATTACCAGTCAGATAGATGGGGTAACCTTTATATCTACTGGATCTAATGTTGAAAGACCTGTTATTCATGGTTTATATGGTAATCGTATTCTTGTATTAAATAATTATATAAAACATGGATTTCAAAATTGGGGAGATGACCATGCCCCAGAAATAAATATATCCTCAGTAGATAGAATTTCGGTTTTGAAAGGATCAGCAGGAGTTCGATTTGGTCCTGAAGCTTTGGGAGGAGCGATAATTGTTGAGCCTGACCAAATGAAATTAAGACAACCTTATTTTCTTGATGTTGATGCCGGATATCAGTCAAATGGAAGAGGCACTAACTATAGTATTAAAACTGGTAAGGGTTTTAAAAATTTAGGCTTTAACCTGGGTCTTAATTATATTAATATTGGTGATAGGCATTCCCCGTCATATTATCTAACAAACTCAGGGAAAAAGGAGAAAGGAATTAACTTGGGACTTCATTATCATCTTAAAAATTTTGATATAAAGTTATATTACAACTTTGTTGACTTAAATCTTGCTTTACTAAGATCCTCTATCTTTCATAGTGGAGATGCAATATCAAGAGCTATGGTCTCTGATGTACCTCTAATTATTGAGCCTTTTTCGTTTAATATAAGAGAACCTAGTCAACTGATAAATCATCATTTTACTAAAGCAAAAATTGATTGGTACTATAGTGAAAATAAAAAAATTTCTCTCATTGCTGGAAGACAATTAAATAAGAGAAAAGAGTTTGATGTAAGAAGAAACTCTGAGTTACCAATAATTGATTTGGATTTAGTTTCAACAGATTTAATGCTTGAATGGGATCACTCAATTTCTGATAAGTCTGAGGGTTTGATTGGGCTTCACTTTTTTAATCAAGACAATGATAACCTACCTGGAACTCAAACCACTCCTTTTATACCGAATTACAATACTAATAGATATAGTCTTTTCTTGATTGAGAGTCTAAAATTTGGGAATAAATCTTTTGAATTTGGTACAAGATTAGATTACGAGGATTATAATGTTAGAGGGAGAGAAACCTCTCAGAAAATTTTTAGAGATGAACATTCATTCTCTAACCTTACATTTTCTGTAGGTTTTGATAATCAAATTTCTAAAACATTTTCCTTTAGATCAAATTTAGGAACCGCTTGGAGAACCCCAAATATGGCAGAGTTATTTAGTTTTGGTTCTCACGGTTTTAGAAACTCTTTTGGTCTTTTAAGATATTATTATGATAATGACAAAATAAAAACCAATAGGGTTACTAATATTAAAGATAGTGATGTATCACCTGAAAAATCATTTAAAATAATTAATGAATTCGATTTTTCAGATGAGAAGAATGAAATAAAATTTACACTATTTTCTAATTATATCTTAAACTACGTTTTTGAAAAACCAATCGGTCTTTTTGGAACAATAAGAGGACCAATGCCATACTTTATATTTGACCAAATTGATGTGTTATTTGTTGGATCGGATATAACATTAAAAAGAAAGTTTTCCAAAAATTTTAAAACGGCTTTGACATTTAATTATTTATGGTCAAATAATTTAGATAACAGCGGTAAACTTATTAAACAACCACCAGTCAGAATACAAAATAATTTTAAGTGGGAGACAAATAAATTTTGGGGTGTAGATTTTTCTGAAATTTCAATATCTCCAAGCTATACATTTCGTCAGTTTCAGGCGCCAATTACATATACCCCTGAAAGTTTAATAAATGGGGAAGTCCTAATTAATTACGACACAAAAATTTTTGATTTTAAAGAAGCTCCTGATGGATATCTTTTACTTGATTTTTCTTGGAAAGTTGATATTAATGATTTTGCATTTACTCTTTTTGTAAATAATATCCTTGATAAGAAGTATAGAAATTATCTCAATAATATGAGATATTTTGCGGATGACATTGGCAGAAATTTTATCATCAATTTGTCCTATAAATTCAAAACCAAAGATTAATTTTCTATTTTAGCAGGGAAAATTATGAGATTTTTATTTCCTATATTTATATTATTCTTAAATAATTCTTTATACTCTCAGATAACGCTATCTGGATATATTGAGGAGGAAGGGTCTGGGGAGAGATTACCATATTCGAATGTATACATTACTGATATAGAGATAGGTTCTAGTGCAAATGAAAATGGTTTTTTTACAGTTATAGGTAATATTAAACCTGGCATGGTATTAAAGGCAAGTTATGTGGGTTTTCAGACAAAGTCTATTACTATTAATCAAGATATGATAGATGGAATTTTGGAAATTAGTCTTACTGCATTGACTTCAACATTAAATGAAGTTGTTATTTCTACTGAATCTAATAAATTTCTTCAAGCCAGTACTGAGATTAGTAAGCATAAAATGTCAGTCCAACAACTAAGCCTTATGCCTTCTATCGGTGAGGTAGATATATTTAGATCCCTTCAACTTCTACCTGGAGTTAGTGCTACTAATGAAAATAGTTCTGGACTATATATACGTGGTGGTGAGCCACAGGAAAATCTTGTTCTTCTTGATGGAATTAAAGTATATAATGTTGATCATTTTTTTGGTTTTTTTAGTGCATTTAATGCAAATGCTATAAAGAGTGTAGAGTTATATAAAGGAGCATTTCCATCAAGGTATGGTGGACGCTTATCTAGTGTGATTGATTTAGCAGGTAAGGTTGGAAGTTTTAATGAGGTCAAGGGAAATATTAATGTTAATCTTTTAAGTGCATCTGGATCTTTAGAATTACCATTTTTAAAAAAATTTAGTTTTTTTATTGCTGGTAGAAGATCATTTACTGACTTATTGCAAACCTCATTCTTTGATAAAATATTTGGTCAGTTTGATCCTGATGATGACATAGAAAATTTAGACCCTTGGGTCCCTAAATTTAATTTTTATGATATGAATGCTAAGCTATCTTATAAGCCTTCGAGTAATGATTTGATTACTTTTAGTTTTTATAGGGGAGAGGATAATTTAGCAGAAACAAGTGATACTAAAAGATATCAGTATCCTAATTTTGGAGATATTGATAAGATTGAAATAAATGGAGATCTTGATAGAATTTCAAAATGGGGAAATTCAGGGTATTCTTTTAAATGGTCTAGACAATGGAATCCAAAATTTTATAATAGTTTAAATATTTCATATTCAGAATATTATAATTACCAGGATGATTCATATTTTGTAAATGCAATAATTCCAGATTCAGATTCAACGATTTTTGATCTTAGCGTTATATTAGATCAAGATAATAAGGTACAGGATTTTACTGCACGTTATGATGCAGAATTAATATCTGGAAGTAATAATAAATTTGAATTTGGATTTGAATTTACAAATTCTGATGTGAATTATCTTTTTGTAAGGGACGATACTTTAACTATTCTAAATACAATTCAGAAATCTGACCTTTTTTCAGGGTACTTATCTTATGACCTTAAATCAATAAAAAATTTAAATGTAAAAGCTGGAGTAAGAGCTAGTAGATATGAGTTAACAGATAAAAACTACCTTGCCCCAAGATTTCAATTAGATTATCAATTTTTTGAAAAATTCAAATTCAAACTTGGCTATGGAATACATTATCAATTCGTTAAGCAGATTGTTGGGGAAAATGTTACCTCACGCTCAAGAGACTTCTGGCAGCTTTCCGATGATAAAGATATAAATGTAGGAGAATCCAATCACTATGTAGCAGGGATTGTTTATGAAAATGATTTATTTTTAATTGATACTGAGTTTTTCTATAAGGATATATCGAACCTCACGGAATTTTCATTAAGATTTCAAAATAGTGATCTTAACTCACTTTTTTTTAATGGTAACGGAACAGTAAAGGGTTTTGAAACATTATTACAAAAAAAAATAGATAAGTATACTGGTTGGGTATCATATACATTTATTGACGCTGAAAATATATATCCTCTTCTAAATTATGGTAATTCTTTTCCAGCACCCAATACTCAAAAAAATGAATTTAAGATTTTTAATAACTATGAGATTAATGGTTGGAATTTTTCTGTGAATTTTATTTATGGCTCTGGAAAATCATTTACTGAGCCCTCATATAATTATAATATAACATTACTAGATAACTCAAATCTTAATTTTGTAGGAGTTGGTCCTAAAAATGGTTCATTACTTCCTGATTATCATAGATTAGATATTTCAGTTCATCATATGTTTAATCTTGAAAAAGCAAAAGGTGATATTGGTCTTTCAATCTTTAATCTTTATAACAAACTTAATGTATGGTATTATGAATATAATTTTGATCAGAGACCATATGTACGTCAAACAAAAAATTATTTAGGAATTGTCCCAAATTTATCATTTAAACTTACATTTTAATGAAAAAGGTTTTTATAATTTCTATTTGTTTTTTGTTTTCATGTGATGTTGAAATTCCAATTCAGGATAATTTTGTTGTTGAGGCATTTCTATTTCAGGGAGAAATTGTTGATGATATTAAAGTGAAAGAAACCAAATTATGGAATTCTGAGGATAGTATAGATACCTATATTAATAATGCTTCAGTAAAATTATATGGGAATGGAAATGAATATTTATTAGATTATAATTCTGTGTTAGATTCTTATATACTTGGAGAAAAAATCGAAATAATATCCGGAGAAAAGTATGGTATTGAGATTACAGTAGAGGATAGAACTGCTACAGCCGAGACCGTGGTTCCTTCAAAACCTTTAGGTTTAAAAATGTCAGAAAGTAAAATTATTGTTCCACCTCTTGCAATATCACCTGCTCTACCAAATATTCTAGCTAATCTATTTGAAAATGCAAGGACAAATGTTATATGGGATAATCCTAATGATGAACAACACTATTTGACAATTCAATATATGGATGAAGATGATGACCCGATTTTTAATGATAAAATCCCAGGTGTTGTTGGAGAGTTTTTTTCTAATTTTTCATTACAATCTGCTCCAACTAATGGAAAGAACTATAATGTAATTTGTATGAGTTTAAAAAATTACGGAAGGTATAAAGTCTCATTATATAAGATTAATAAAGATTATGTTAGTCTATTTGAAAGTGAGGTGCAAGATGGGACAGAGCTTAATGAACCACCTTCAAATATTGTGAATGCTTTCGGAATTTTTTCAGCATTCGCTAGTGATACCACTAGTTTTGAAATAGTTAGAAATTAACTATTTTCTGATCCAATATGCTATGTAAATAAGTAAACCTTGTATTGGAAGTCTCCAAGTTGCAATTTCTTGACTTGCTCCTATTGCAATTTGAGCTTCCTTACTTTGAGCAAGATAAATATTTGCTGGAAAAACAGCTATTAATAATAATATAAGACCAATAGACCCTAAGTATCTATATTTAGGCAAAAGAATCATTACTCCAAATAATATCTCAAACACACCGCTTAAATAAACCAATTCTAAATGAAAAGGTAGATAAGGAGGTACAATATTTAGAAAGTATCCAGGGTCAATAAAATGCTTAATACCAACTATGACATAGAATATAGAAGATATAATTATAAAAATTGATTTAGCTATAGTAACTTTCATATCATAATTTGTACGTAATATGAATAGATTAATTTTCATTTTTTTATTATTTATTAGTTATGTGTCATTATCACAAGATGCTACTGATATATTAAAAATCTCTGAAGAAAAAATACAAGGCATTAAGTCTTCCTACACAGAAATGATAATCACTATAGAAAGACCTAAATGGAAGAAAGAAATGTCTATGAAGGGTTGGTCTATTGGTGATGATTACTTTTCATCTGTTGTTCTTTCTCCTGTTAAAGAAAAAGGTACTGTTTTTTTAAAGAGAGAGAATGAAGTTTGGAACTATGTTCCATCTATTGAAAGGATTATAAAACTCCCACCTTCTATGATGATGCAAAACTGGATGGGTACGGATTTTACAAATGATGATCTTGTCCAGAGATCGTCTGTATCTGAGGATTATAAAAATAAAATTATTGGTGAAGAGAATATTAATGGGTATGACTGCTGGGTTATTGAATTAATTCCTAATGAAGACGCACCTGTTGTATGGGGTAAACTTGTTATGTGGATTGATAAAATAGATTATATGCAGTTAAAAACCCAATTTTTTGATGAATATGATGAAATGGTAAGTGTTATGACCTCGAATAGTATCAAAAATTTTGGAGGTAAAAACTTACCAGCAGTTATTGAATTTATACCTTTAGACAAAGAAGGAAATAAAACTATTATTGAAAGGTTAGTTTGGGAATTCGATATTGATATTAATGAGAGATTTTTCCTTCCAAATTATATGAAAAATTTAAGATGATTTTTAAAATTGCTTGGAGAAATATCTATAGAAATAAAAAAAGAAGTCTAATTACAATTTCTTCAATTTTTGCAGCTCTTTTCCTCATAATTTTAATGAGAGCTTTACAATTTGGTTTCTATGATAAATTAATAGAAACAGTGGTTGAATCATATGCTGGATACGTTGAAGTTCACGCAGATGGATTTTGGGATAATCAAAGTTTAGATAATTCAATGGAGGTTGATCAAAGTCTTTTAGATAATATTAAGACTGTTGAAGGTGTGGATAATATTGTGCAAAGACTTCAAACATTTACCTTAATTTCAATGGGTAATAAAACTAAGGGAGGAGTAATTAATGGAATAAATGTTTCTGATGAACAAAAGATTACAGATTGGAGTAAGAAAATGGTTTCTGGAACCTTTGAAATTAATGATAATGAAATTATTGTTGGAAAGGGTATCGCAGAATATTTTGACGTCAAAGAAAATGATACATTGATTCTATATGGTCAAGGGTATAGAGGAATGATGGCCGCAGGAAAATATCCAGTTGCTGGAGTAATAGATCTTAAAAATCCAGATTTAAATAAACTAGGAATTTTTATGACTATCGAGTCTGCGAGATCTTATGTTTCCTCTGATGATATTTCTACTCATATTATTATTGATAAGGAGCGTTACTATGATGAGATAAAAATCGTAAATGATTTATCTCAAACCCTTTCTGAGGATTATGAGATAATGACCTGGAAGGAAACTCTTCCAGAAATTGAGCAAACGATTACAGCTGACAGCGCTGGAGGTTTAATCATGGCATTTATATTATATGTTATTGTCATTTTTGGAATGTTTGGTACCGTCCTTATGATGACTGAGGAAAGAAAATATGAGTTTGGAGTTTTAATTTCTATTGGAATGAGCCGAGTAAGGCTTTTTGGGATAATACTAATTGAGACTGTAATATTATCTATGATTGGTGTTGCTTTGGCTGTGATTATAACTCACCCGATTTGTTATTATTATAATTTGAACCCTATAGATATGGCAGTTCTAATGGGAGATGGCGCAGAAGAAATGATGCAGGAATTGGGTTTTTCAACTTTTATTCCAATGTCAATATCCTGGAGTATTCCTTTAACTCACACTTTGGTTATTTTCATATCCTCTATTATAATATCAATATACCCGGCAATAAAAATATCTAAACTTGACCCAGTAAAATCAATGAAAATATGAATATTTTAACACTCATTAAAATTTCATGGAGAAATGTCTGGAGAAATAAACTAAGAAGTATTGTTGTAATATTTTCTGTCATCTTTGGTTTATTAGGAGGTATAATTATTATAGCAATGTCATACGGTTTGAATGAGGAGAGAATGAACAATGCAGTAGAGGCATATCTTTCACATGTCCAGATCCATAATAAACAATTTTCAGAAGATTATAATATCTTGAATACCATTGATAATCTTAGTCAAATTGAGGATGTGATTCAAAATGATAATAGAGTAGTTTCTTATTCTAAGAGGATAATTTTGAATGGGATGTTATCAAATTCAAATGGTTCATATGGTATTCAAGTGAAAGGAATAGATCCAGAACAGGAAAAAATGGTTACTAATACATTTGAAAAAATAATTGAAGGAGAATATTTTAATTCAAAAAGAGATAATACAATATTAGTAGGTAAAAAGCTTGCTGATAGATTAAATCTTAAATTGAAGTCGAAGGTTGTTGTAACCTTTCAGGATGAAAATTACGACTTGACATCTCTTTTATTTAGGGTTGAGGGGATATATAGGTCTGGAAATTCGAGATATGATGAATCTAATGTATTTGTAAGAAATGATAATATTAAAAAAAATTTACCTGCATTTAGTGGTTATCATGAATTGCCAATCCTGTTAACTGATATTAATTTAAGGAACGAAGTAAAAAAAGATTTATCCAAAATAAGTGAAGAAAACATAGTTGAGGGTTGGGACGATATCTCAAAAGAACTTGCCTATGCCAATGAGATGCTTGCAGCAGTATTATATATATTTATGATGATAATTCTTTTTGGTTTATCATTTGGAATTGTAAATACAATGTTAATGGCAATTTTGGAGAGGAAGAAAGAGATAGGTATGCTAATGTCAATAGGTATGAATAGATATAAAATATTTATGATGATTTCTTTTGAAACTATTTTTCTCTCATTAGTTGCATTGCCAGTTGGTTTATTCTCATCTTACTTAATTGTTGAATATTACTCAGTGGTTGGAATTGATCTAAGTATTGTTGAGGCAGGTTTAGAAAATTTTGGGGTAGGAACAAGACTTTATTTCAAAGTACCTAATCAAGAATATTTTATAGTTTCATTAATGGTATTTATTATATCATTAATCTCCTCAATTTTTCCATCAATTAGAGCTCTAAAAATTAATCCTGTTGAAGCAACAAAAACTATTTAAATTTGAAGTATGATTGAAACTAAAGATCTTTCTAAAATTTATAATCCTGGAAAATTTGAGGTAAGAGCAGTAGATAATGTTTCTTGTAAATTTGCTGAGGGAGAGTTTACCGCAGTTGTTGGACCATCTGGGTCAGGGAAAACAACATTTCTTAATTGTGTTGGTGGACTAGATTCACCAACTTCTGGTAACGTTATTATCTCTAATGAAAATATTACGAAACTATCTGGTGGAGATATAATTAGATATAGATTGCAAAATATTGGATTTGTTTTTCAAGCGTATAATTTAATACCAGTCTTATCAGCAAAAGAGAATATAGAAATGATCATGCTCCTTCAGGGGATTGACGAAAAATCAAGGTCGTCCAGGACTGATGAGCTTCTTAATCAAGTTGGACTCTATGAAATGAGAAATAGAAGACCAGCCCAGCTTTCTGGTGGCCAACAGCAGAGGGTAGCTGTAGCTAGAGCCCTTGCTTCCAAACCAAAATTTATTCTTGCAGATGAGCCGACTGCAAATCTTGATACATCATCTACATCAAACCTACTTGATATAATGAATAAACTTAATAAGAATGAAAAGATCACCTTTATTTTTTCAACACATGATCAAAGAGTTATTGATAGAGCTAGAAGAGTAATTACACTTGAGGATGGAAAAATTGTTAGTGATAAAAAAAAGTAGGTTATTATTTATAATATTTTTCTTATTTAATGTCCATAAATTTTATGGTCAAAATTCAGATTTAAATTTTTCAGTTAATGGCTATGTTAAATATTTGCCCTCATATCTAGATTATAATCTTAAGCCTAATAAATTGATTCCACCATCAATGCTTGAGTCACAAAAAATACACTTAATTCATAACAGAATAAATTTAAGGGGTTACTATGGAAATAATTTTTCTCTTGGATTTGAATTTAGAAATAGAATGATGTTTGGTGATTTACAAACAATTCAATCTGATAATGGTTTGGTAGATATGTCTTTTTATATTTTTAATGAAAAAAACTTTATTCTTCATAGTATGATTGATAGGTTATGGATAAAATATCAAAAAAATAAGCTAGAAATAAGTTTAGGTCGACAGAGAGTTAATTGGGGTATTAATACAATTTGGAATTCTAATGATTTATTTAATGCATATAATTTTATTGATTTTGATTATATAGAAAGACCAGGTTCTGATGTTTTAAGGATAATTTATTCAGGTGATAATCTTTCAAGTTTTGAATTTATATATATGCCAAATAAATCTGGAAGAAATATTTATGCTGGAATGTACAAGCTCAATAAAATTGGATATGATTTTCAGTTTTTAGCAGCAAATTATTTTGATGATTTAGTTTTAGGTGGAGGATGGGCTGGAAATATTAAAAAAGCTGGGTTTAAAGGAGAACTGTCTTATTTTATTAATAATAATTTTAATAATACTCTAAGCTTATCTACATCTTTAGATTACTCATTTAAAAATGGATATTACCTTTTAGCTTCTTATTTACATAACTCACAAGGTAGCAGTTCACCTGGTCTTTTAAATTTTATAAATATTACTGACAATGTTTTATCTCCAAAGAACCTAATGCCTTCCAAAAATTCATATTTACTTCAGATATCTAAAAGTATTTCACCTCCATTAAACTCTTCATTAACTATTATGTATGGTTCAGGCATTAACTTTTTATTTTTATCTCCAAATATATCTTATGACATTAATGATAAATTTGATATAGGTGTTATTGGCCAACTATTTTTTATGGAGGATTCAGGAAGTCTTACAAATTTACTTAGGGGAATTTATCTACAAATGAGATTCAGTTTTTAAAAACTATTTTTAACTTTCCACATTTCATAATCTCCTTCATTGAGTTTATATCCCCAATGTAAAAGTGATTGTCTTAGTGCCAGTGAGAATGAGTTATCATTAATATTAGTGTTTCTATTAAAGATTTTTTTATAAATATTATTTCTGAATCTTCCCTTCTCTCCACAAAAATTGTTCCATCTCCTAATCTGTCTATCATCATCATCACTTCTTCTTCCTAAAAAGTATCTGCAATACCATTGAAACCAACCTCTTTGATCTTGTTTGTTTATCCATCCCTTTTCTTCCCACTCTTCTTGTGTTTGTCCACATTTTACTTTGAAAAAATTAACATTCTTATTGTATACTTTAGATTTATAGTGGCTATCTGGTAAGTTTTCGAACCAATCATTAGGAAATTCTTTATAATCGATATCAATTTTACCACCACACGTATCGAAATACACACCACCGAAGGAACCAAGGTTAATAATCTCCTTAGGAGTTAGGTTTGGGGAAAAGTCCATTGATTAGTCAAGTTTTTCAATTTGCTGAAGTATTTCGTTGGCTTCAGCTAATTTTGCATCGCTATCTTTTCTACTGACATTAGATAACTCATATGACTCTTTTAAAAGCTTGTTATACTTTTTTAAGAGTTTTTCTTTTTTTGATTGAAATAATCCGAACATAAAATTAAGTACGGACTTGACATGAAATTGTTTTTTTAAAATAGATTGTTATCCTCATAAGGATTTCTGTCACCAAAGTATAATACTTCACAGTTACAGTCAACAGTAATATATTTTTCAGTTAATTTATTTAATGAATTATCAAAATAAGTTAGATAAAACGTCCAGTCTTTTATTAAAACTATACCATCTGCGGGAAGTCTACTACCCCTATTAAAAATTTCAAGCCCAATAAAATCTTCACAGCCTCTAGGATGAGTATAGGAGCACTCTTCTTCAATTTTTTTACTATTAGTACAACCAAAATCAGCCAAACAAAGTACAAAGACTAGTAAAAGCTTTAAAAATATGGTTTTTGATAAAGATTTTTTCTTCATTGTATTATTAATATGGGGCATACCTAGTACCTACTTCCGTAGCAAATTTAGAAAAATTGTTTATAAAACAAATGACTGGAAAATCAATATTAAACCTTTATTTAAAAAAGAGTTAGTTGGTCTTTTTTATAATATTTACCCAGATGATGAAATATATATTAAGACACGAAACCAATACAGAATTTATCTTGTTATTTATCTAATGATTTTTTTAGTATATCTGAATTATTGATTTATGGATAACCTTTTTCTTATTCAAATAATATCTAATTCAATACTAATAGGTGTTTTAATAATAACACAGATAATTTCTTATCCAAGTTTATCGAGTATTGATAAAACGTTTTTTGAAAAATATCATAAAAATTATGTTAATAGGATATCATATGTTGTTATCCCATTAATGTTAATTGAACTATTTTCTTTAGTCTGCTTAACCTTTTATATAAGTGATCTTTTCATGATAAAATCATTATTAATTTTATTGACTATATGGTTATTTACTTTTATATGTATTATACCATTACATAATTCACTTTCAAATAAAAGAAGTGATGATATCATAAATAGGCTAATAAATTACAATTGGTTTAGAACAATTTTATGGTCAATAAAATTAATTATTATAATTTTTGTTTATATATGAAAGAGTTATCGATAGATGATATAGATAGAATAATTCAAATGTGCTGGGAAGACAGGACTCCTTTTGATGTTATAAAGAAACAATTTGATTTATCAGAGGGCGAAATAATATCTGTTATGAGGAACAATCTCAAAAAATCATCTTTCGTCAGATGGAGAAAAAGAATTGACAATAGAAAAACAAAACATTCATATAATTCTACAAATTCTGAATATAGATTTAAATCAAAATCTCAAAAACAGATATCCCTAAATAAGCTTAAATAGATATATTCACCTTTGCTTTAAAAATATTATAGATCGATTCCTAAAATTTATCTAAATTCGTATTTCCAATTGTTAAAATAATTGATTCTAAAACAATGAAAACGATAATCAAACTACTACTTATTCTTTTCCCTCTTACATCTTTTTCTCAAAATGTGAAGTTCACAGAATATGATTTAGATAATGGGATGCATGTAATATTACATCAAGATAATACCGTTCCTATTGCTGTCACATCAGTAATGTATCATGTTGGTGCTAAGGATGAAAATCCAGAGAGAACTGGTTTTGCCCATTTTTTTGAACACCTTTTATTTGAGGGTTCAAAGAATATACCAAGAGGTGAGATGGATAAGATTATTGAAAAAAATGGTGGTTCTTATAATGCTAATACAAATCAGGATAGAACATATTATTATGAGCTTTTGCCATCAAATAAAGTAGACTTAGGTCTATGGATTGAGTCTGAAAGATTACTTCATCCTGTAATAAATCAAATTGGTGTTGACACTCAGAATGAGGTTGTGAAAGAGGAAAAAAGATTAAGAGTCGATAATGCACCCTACGGTCGACTTCTTGAAGAAATTACAAAAGGTTTATTTGTAAAGCATCCATATAGATGGACTACAATTGGATCAATGGACCATTTAGATGCTGCAACTCTAGAAGAATTTCTTGAATTTAAAAATAAATTTTATGTTCCTAATAATGCTGTTTTAGTAGTTGCTGGGAACTTTGATATGGAGGATATTAAAAAGAAAATATCTGATTATTTTGGGCCTATACCTAGAGGTAATGATGTCCCAAGAGTTAACATTAAAGAAGACCCACTCAATGGGGAGTTAAAAAGAAAAGTCTATGATCCAAATATTCAAATACCAATGGGTCTAGTATCATTTAGAACACCATCTATGAAAGATAGAGAAGCATATGTCTTAGATATGATTTCTTCTATACTTAGTGATGGAAAGAGTTCTAGATTATATAAAAAAATGGTTGATGATAAAAAAATATCGCTTCAAGTTCAAGCTGTAAATTTATCATTGGAAGATTACGGAGCTTACATAATATTATCTCTACCTGTTGGAGATAATAAGCTTACAACTTTATATGATAATATTGACGAGGAAATTGAAAAATTAAAAAAAGATTTAATTACAGAGAGGGAATTCGAAAAACTTCAAAATATTTTTGAAAATAATTTTGTAAACTCTAACTCCTCAATGGCTGGTATTGCTAATTCTCTTGCTAGAAATTATATGCTTTACGGCAATACAAATTTAATAAATACAACAATTGATATTTATAAATCTATAACTAGGGATGAGATAAGAGAGGTTGCCAATAAATATTTAAATAAAGAAAATAGAGTATTAATTGATTACTTACCTAAGGAATCAGAATAGTTTAAAATTATGAATATGAAGAAATTAGTTTTATTATTATTAACAACACTTTTTATAAACTCAACTTTAATATCTCAAGTTGATAGGAGTAACCCTCCCATTTCAGGACCCCCGCCGGTTATAAATCTTGGAAAGCCGAAGATGTTTTCATTAAAAAATGGCTTAAAAGTTATTATAGTTGAGAATTCTAAATTACCTCGTGCATATGCCAATTTAGACATTGATAATTATCCCGATTATCAAGGTGATATAAAAGGTGTTGCAAGTTTGGTAAGTTCTCTAATGGGTAATGGGACAACATCACAGAGTAAAGATGATTATAACGAAGAAATAGATTACATGGGTGCGTCACTATCTCTCTCTGCAGGTGGAGGATTTGCCTCTTCATTAAAAAGGTATTTTCCAAGAGTTCTAGAGATGATGTCTGACGGGCTTAAAAACCCTGTCTTTACGGTAGAGGACTTTGAAAAAGAAAAAAATATTTTAATTGACGGTATTAAATCATCTCAAAATAGTGTTCCTGATATGGCATCAATACTTGGAGGAAAATTATTTTTTGGGTCAAACCATCCATTTGGTGAATTTGCTACAGAGGAATCAGTTAATAATATATCACTTAAAGATGTAAAAAAATATTATGAGACCTATGCAAAACCAAATAATGCGTATCTAACTATTGTTGGAGATGTTAATTATGAGGAAATAAAGCCTTTAGTTGAAAAGCTTTTCGGAGATTGGAAAAAGGGAAAGTTACCAAAGTATACAATGCCAGTTGTTAGTGACCTTGAAAAACCAGAAATAAATTTTGTTGATATGTCGAATGCTGTTCAATCTGAAATTTCTGTCGGAAATATTATCAATATATCAATGTCAGACCCAGATTATTTTTCTTTAAGATTAGCAAATCAAATATTTGGTGGATCAGGTGGTAAATTATATTTGAATCTTCGTGAGGATAAAGGATTCACATACGGTGCATACTCTGGGGTTGAAACCAGTAGGTATGTTGGTAGGTTTTCTGCCTCAACTAGTGTTAGAAATGAGGTTACAGATAGTTCTATTGTTGAGATAATTAAAGAAATCGAAACTATGATAGATGAAAATGTAACAGAGGAAAAACTTTCATCGGTAAAAGAAAAATTTGTTGGTGGGTTCATCATGTCAACAGAACAACCATCAACAATTGCTAATTTTGCTAGAAATATTGATAAGTTCAATCTACCTGAAAATTTCTATGAAACTTATCTTGAAAATTTTCAGAAAGTTTCTGTAGATGATATTAAAAGAGTTTCTAATAAATATTTTAAAAGAGATAAATTAAGAATAGTTGTTGTAGGGAAAGGCGCAGAAATTTTATCAAATTTGGAAGAACTTCCTTATGACGTTAAATATTTTGATAAGACTGGAGAACCCGTATCAAAACCAGATTACTCAACACCTGCTGGACTTACATCGCAGAAAGTTTTAATGGATTATTTGGACGCAATTGGTGGAAAAGAAAATGTTGAGTCACTGAATGCCATCAGTATGCTTGCAGAGGCTGAAGTTCAGGGAATGAAATTGCAAATGGTTAGTATTCAAGCAAAACCTAACAAGCAAGTTACTATGATGATGATGATGGGCAATACAATGATGAAGATGGTATTCGATGGTGAAAATGGTTCAATTAGTCAACAAGGAATTGATTCACCTATTCCAGAAAAGGAAGCTTTAAAAATGTCTAAAACAACCTTGCCAACGGAGGAAATAGGTTGGTTAGATGATGAAAATGTTAAATTTAGTTCAACTGAAGAGCTTGATGGAAGAATTTTAAATGTTTTAGAAATCAATAAAGAAACCTATGTTGCTTATGACTCTGAGACAGGTCTAAAGGTAAAAGAGACTCAAATTGCTGAAATGCCTGATGGTTCTAAAGTACCCCAAACCACCTTTTTTGAGGATTATAAACCAGTTAATGGTATTTTGTTTCCTCATGTAATAAAGTCACCGATTGGACCACAAAGTCTTGAATTTAAAATTATTAATATCACTGTAAATCCTGAAGTATCAGAATCTGACTTTTCAATAGATAACTAATGAAAAATATATCTGAGATACTAGATAATCTTAAATTAAAGGATATTAATGAAGGTACTTCTAACGGAGTTAATCATATAAAATCTGACGGTGAATTAAAAAATATATTTTCTCCAGTTGATGGTAAAAAAATAGCATCAGTTATTGAAACATCAAGTAAGAGTTACGAAGAAGTCGTTGCTACAGCTCAAAAATCATTTTTAAAATGGAGAAATTTACCTGCTCCTGCTCGTGGAGAAATTGTCAGACAAATAGGAAATGAGTTAAGAAAAAGTAAAAATGCTTTAGGCTCTCTTGTATCATATGAAATGGGGAAATCTTATCAGGAAGGACTTGGTGAAGTACAAGAAATGATTGATATCTGTGATTTTTCTGTGGGCTTATCAAGACAATTATACGGTTTAACCATGCATTCTGAAAGACCTAATCACAGAATGTATGAGCAGTGGCACCCATTAGGAATTGTTGGAATTATTTCGGCCTTCAATTTTCCTGTAGCTGTTTGGAGTTGGAATGCGATGATTGCATTAGTTTGTGGTAATGTGTGTATATGGAAACCATCAGAAAAGACACCTTTATCAGCTGTAGCTACACATAATATTATTTTGAAAATTCTTAAAAAAAATAATGCGCATGGTGTTTTAAATTTGGTAACAGATTGTGACAAGAAAATCCTTGGAAAAAAGATTGCCTCTGATAAAAGAATATCCCTTGTGTCTGCGACAGGATCTACAAGAATGGGAAAGTCAGTTGCAAAAACAGTAGGTGAAAGACTTGGTAAATCTCTTTTGGAGTTAGGTGGTAATAATGCAATGATTATATCTCAGCATGCTAATTTAGATATTGCAATTCGAGGCGCAGTATTTGGAGCTGTTGGCACTGCTGGTCAAAGATGTACCACAACAAGAAGATTAATTATTCATGATTCTATTTATGAGAAATTTAAGGACTTATTAGTAAAAGCTTACAAGCAGATAAAGATTGGGAATCCGTTAGATGAAAATAATCATATGGGTCCACTTATTGATAAAGAAGCAGTAAAAATGTATGAAAATGCACTTAAAGAAATTCTCAAGGAAGGTGGAGAGCCAGTAGTAGAAGGAAAAGTTTTAAATGGAATAGGGTATGAGTCAGGGTGTTATGTTTCACCTGCTATTTATTCTGTAAAAAACAATTATAAAATTGTTCAATCTGAAACTTTTGCACCTATTTTATATTTAATAAGGTATAAAAAATTAAGTGATGCTATATTAATTCAAAATGATGTTCCTCAAGGACTTTCATCTTCACTAATGACTACAAAAATTTCTGAAGCCGAAGAGTTTTTATCCTCATCTGGATCAGATTGTGGAATTGCAAATGTAAATATTGGTACATCAGGTGCTGAAATTGGTGGTGCTTTTGGTGGTGAAAAAGAAACAGGTGGGGGTAGAGAGTCTGGGTCAGATTCTTGGAAGGCATACATGAGAAGACAGACAAACACAATAAATTATTCGGATGACCTACCTCTAGCTCAAGGAATTAAATTTGATTTTTAAATTTTCATATTTA
>CAZKLB010000003.1:43214-132459 GCA_964553685.1 uncultured Marinoscillum sp. | reverse complement strand
AATTCATCTAAAAAAACTAACTTTAAAGTAATGGCATTAACGATATTTAAATACGGAGAAGATACCTTAACTTATAGCCTAGCATTTGAAATTGCTGAGGGTAAAATTAATGCTGAAATATCTGATTATCAGAAGAAAGTAATTCTTCTTTCAAGAAAAAATGTAGAAAATGCTTTAGGATCTGATAAAAAAATTTACGGGGTCAATACTGGTTTTGGTGCACTTTGCACCACGATTATCTCCAAAGATGAGGTGAGTCAACTTCAGAGTAATTTAATAAAAAGTCATGCAGTAGGAGTCGGAGATGATGTCCCCAATATAATTTCAAAACTGATGATGGTTTTAAAAGTTCATTCCCTTTGCATGGGTTATTCCGGAGTAAGTATTGAATTGATTGAGAGAATATTATGGAAAATAGAAAATAATATTATACCGGTTGTGCCTTCTAAAGGCTCAGTTGGTGCGTCGGGAGATTTAGCACCTCTTGCTCATCTTTTCTTGCCATTAATTGGTGAGGGAGAAGTCATTTACAAAAATAAAAAGGTTAAATCTTCAGATATGCTTTCAATGGAGAAGAAGACACCAATTGATATTAAGGAAAAAGAGGGTCTCGCACTTCTTAATGGAACACAGTTCATCTCAGCATATACATGTTTAACATTAAATAGGTTTAGGAATTGTTTAGAAAATGCTGATATAATTGGAGCTATGTCAGTAGAATCAACTCTCAGCTCTTTGGTCCCGTTTAGCAAAGAAATATCTGAACTGAGGCCTTTTCAAGGTGCCCAATATGTTACAAGCAAGGTGAGAGGTCTCTTATCAAATTCTGAGATTTTAGACTCTAACAAGGATTACGATAAAGTTCAGGATCCATACTCAATTAGATGTATTCCACAAGTTCATGGTGCTAGCTGGGATGCCTTCTATCATCTTGAAAGAATGGTAAATATTGAACTTAATTCTATAACAGATAACCCTATCGTTCTAAAAGATGGTAATATTTTAAATGGAGGTAATTTTCACGGACAGCCTCTCGCGATACCAATTGATTATAATATTATAGCAGCCTCTGAACTTGGTAATATTTCTGATAGGAGAATTTATCTGCTTCTTAAAGGAAATGAAAAAGTGCCAAAGCTTTTAGTAAAGAATACAGGTGTTAACTCTGGGTTTATGATTTTACAATATACCACTGCAGCACTTGCTAGTGAAAATAAAAATTTATGTTACCCAGCTAGTGCAGATTCTATAACTACATCATTAGGTCAAGAAGACCATGTTAGTATGGGGTCAATTGGAGCTGTAAAATTTCTTCAGGTAGTGAAAAATTTAGAGAAAATTCTAAGTATTGAACTTATTTGTTCATCTCAGGCTTATGATTTTTTAAAGCCATTGTCTTCTGGGCAAAAAATAGAGAATTGCCATAAGTATATTCGCTCAAAAATATCTCACTGTGCTAATGATAAGGTGTTTGTAGATGACATGAGGGAAGCAGAGATAATTATAAAGTCAAAAAAATTAATTGAACTAACTTCTTAGAAATATGGATACTAAAAGTTTTATAGAAAAGTATGCAAATCACCCAAATTATAAGTCGCCAACCGGAAATACTTTACATGCAAAAAGCTGGCAAGCTGAGGCGCCTCTTAGGATGTTTTTAAATAACTTAGATTCGGAAGTGGCAGAGGACCCATCCAATTTAGTAGTGTATGGAGGATCAGGTCAAGCTGCTAGAAACAGGGACTCTGTTGAAAAAATAATCGATGTATTATTAAATCTTCAAGATGACGAAAGCCTACTGATACAGTCAGGAAAACCTGTAGGCAAAGTACGAACTCATGATCAGGCACCAAGGGTTCTTATAGCCAATTCCAATCTTGTTCCAGAGTGGGCAAATTGGGAGCATTTTGAGAAATTAAAAGGAGATGGATTAATGATGTATGGACAGATGACAGCAGGAAGTTGGATTTATATCGGGACTCAAGGAATTTTACAGGGAACATACGAGACATTCGCTGCATGTGCCAATGAACATTTTGGAGGTTCTTTAAAAGGCAAATTACTTGTTTCTGGTGGATTAGGAGGTATGGGTGGGGCTCAGCCTCTAGCTGCAACAATGGCTGGCGCAACTTTTCTTGGCGCTGATATTGATCCAGAAAGAATCCAGAAAAGGTTAAAAACAAAATATATTGATAAGATGACAGATTCATATGAAGAGGCAAGAGATTGGGTCCTTCAAGCGAAGAAAAGAGGAATGAATGTGTCTGTGGGTTTAGTTAGTGACATTGGAGATCTACTTGAAAAACTATTGGAGGATGATATAATTCCTGAGATCTTAACTGACCAGACATCTGCACACGATCCTGTTTTTGGTTATGTGCCAAATGGTATGAGTCTAAGTGATGCGTATTGTTTAAGAAAAAATGATCAGGCTAAATATAAAAAATTATCACTGACTAGCATGGCAAGACATGTCTCATTAATGTTAGAGATGAAATCTAGAGGCTCTATTACTTTTGATTATGGTAATAATTTGAGAGAGTTTGCAAAGCAAGGTGGCGAGGAAGATGCATTCAGTTTTAATGGGTTTGTTCCTGATTATATCAGACCACTTTTCTGTGAGGGAAAAGGTCCATTTCGTTGGGCTGCTCTTTCAGGAGATCCTGAAGATATTTATACAACTGATCAAGCACTTATTGATGCCTTTCCTCATAATAAGGATATGGTAAAATGGTTAGAGCAGGCTAGAGAAAAAATTCAATTTCAAGGTCTTCCATGTAGAATATGTTGGCTAGGAATGGGTGAGAGAGAGAAAGCGGGTCTAATTTTTAATGATTTAGTAAAGCAAGGAAAAGTTTCAGCCCCAATAGCAATTGGAAGAGATCATTTAGATTGTGGCTCTGTGGCCTCACCAAATAGAGAAACGGAAGGTATGCTTGATGGTTCAGATGCCGTCTCAGACTGGCCACTTCTTAATTTAATGTCTAATACTGCCGGTGGTGCAACTTGGGTTTCTTTTCATCATGGTGGAGGTGTTGGAATGGGCTATTCTCAGCATGCGGGAATGGTTGTACTTGTAGATGGAACTGAAAGAGCAGAAAAATGTATAAAAAGAGTATTACATAACGATCCTGCAATGGGAGTATTTAGGCACAATGACGCGGGATATGATATTGCCAGAGAACATTCAAAAAAGTTTAATTTAGATATTTAATATTGAAGAAATTAATTGGCCCTTTTTCACAAATAATTACAATGGCAAATATGCCAGAAAGAGGGGCTTTAAATGATAATAGCCTGCAAATAATCAAAAATGGTGGAGTAGTAATAGATAATGGTAAAATCATAGAAGTGGGTGTTTTCTCATTATTAAATAAAAATGGTTTTGATATTATAGAAATTAAGTACCCGTGTGTACTCCTCCCAGGGTTTATTGATTCCCATACTCACGTCTGTCATTATGGGAATAGATCTGATGAGTATGCAAAAAGAAATTCAGGAATTTCATACCAACAAATACTAGCAGAAGGTGGAGGTATTCATAATACAATGAATTCAACATCTAACTGTACTGATGATCAATTAAGAGATAATACATTAAAAAGACTAAAAAGACATTTTCTTGAAGGAGTTCTTACCTGTGAAGTTAAAAGTGGATATGCTCCTAGTTTAGAGGATGAAATTAGAATGCTAAAAATTATAAATAAAATTGATAGCGATAATGAAATAGATCTAATTCCAACTTGTCTTGCTGCACATGTAACACCAAAAAGCTTTGGGTCTTCAAAACAATATCTTGAATCAATTATAAATGAATTATTACCTAAAATAAAAGAAGAAAATTTATCAAAAAGAGTAGATATTTTTATCGAAGAAAAAGCTTTTTCAGTAAGTGAAGCCTCTCACTTTTTAAAACATGTAAAAAATGATTTTTCGATAACTGCACATGCTAATCAATTTACATCAGGAGGCCTTAGGGTGGGAGTTGATTATGGAGCTGTTAGTGTCGATCATTTAGAGGTAATAACTGATGATGAAATAAATTATTTATCAAAATCCAATACTACAGGAGTAGTGTTACCCGGTTGTAGCCTTGGTCTAGGTATCCCATTTGCTCCAGCTAGAAAACTTTTAGATAATAATTGTAAAGTATCTATAGCATCTGATTGGAATCCTGGTTCGGCCCCTATGGGTGATCTATTAATGCAGGCTTCACTTCTTGGATCTTATGAAAAGTTATCAAATGCCGAGGTTCTTGCTGGAATCACATGTAGGTCAGCTAGTGCATTATCTTTAATAGATAGAGGATCACTTGATGAGGGAAAAATTGCAGATATGATCGGCTTTGAAACCAATGACTATAGAGATATTCTTTATAATCAAGGAAAGCTTAAACCTTCCTTTATCTGTAAAAGAGGGAAAATCTATAATTAATATTTAATTTTGGAGTGTGAATCAAATAATAGAGTGTGTACCTAATTTCTCGGAAGGAAGAAATCAAGAGGTTATAAAAGAAATATCAGAAGCTATTTCAAATACTAAAGGAGTACATCTACTCAATGTAGATCCTGGGCAAGCAACTAATAGAACAGTTATGACATTCGTTGGAGATCCGGATTCTGTAATATCTGCTGCTTTCAATGCAATTAAAACTGCTAGTGAAAAAATAGATATGTCCAAGCATACTGGAGAACATCCAAGATTTGGAGCTACAGACGTATGTCCTTTAATCCCAGTTTCTAACATTAGTTTTGATGAGCTTGTACCGTATGCTAATAAGTTAGCTAAAAAGGTTTCTGATGAATTAAACATCCCAATATACCTATATGAACATGCAGCAAAAGAGGACAAAAGAAAAAATTTAGCAAATGTGAGATCTGGTGAGTATGAAGGTCTTGAGAAAAAAATTAAAAGTAAAAATTGGGAGCCTGATTTTGGGAAAGAGTTTAATAAAAAGTCTGGAGCTACAGCCATAGGCGTTAGAGATTTTCTGATAGCTTATAATATCAATCTAAATACTAAGTCTACAAGATTAGCTAATGCTATTGCATTTGATGTAAGAGAGAAGGGCAGAATAAAAAGAAAAGGACATCCTGTAATTGGTGAAATAGTATATGATAAAGACGGCAACCCAGAAACCATTCCAGGGTCGCTATCACATGTAAAAGCAATAGGGTGGTATATTGAAGAATTTGGTATTGCACAGATATCAATGAACCTAACTAATATAACCGAAACACCAATTCATATTGTTTTTGAAGAAGTTGTTAAAAAAGCCAATGCTAGAGGTGCCAGTGTTACGGGATCAGAATTAGTAGGTTTGATACCTCTTAACTCAATGATCGATGCTGGAAAATATTTTCTAGAAAAACAAAACAGATCTATTGGGATACCTGAAGAGGACATCATTAAAATCGCAATAGATTCTCTTGGACTAAATCAGGTGAAGGTATTTGATCCAGATAAAAACATAATAGAGTATTATCTAGATAAAATAACCAACAAAAATGGAAATCTGATTGATTTATCTTCCAGAAGTTTTTCAGATGAGGTATCGAGGGAAACTCCAGCGCCAGGTGGTGGGTCTGTTTCATCATATGTTGGTGCCTTAGGTACATCATTAGCAGGAATGGTTGCTAATCTTTCTTGTAATACAAGAGGATGGGAAAATAAAGTTAAAATTTTTAGTGATAAGGCTTATGAAGTTAATCAAATAAGAGAAAAATTATTATCTCTAGTTGATCAGGATGCTAATTCATTTAATAGTATAATGGAAGCTTATAAGTTACCAAAAGATTCGGATGATAATAAAAAAATTAGATCTAAAGCGATAAAAGATGCTACATTATATGCTGCTAAAATCCCTTTAAATATTATGATTGAGTCTTATAATTCATATCACATTATTGAGTTTTTGGCTAAAGATGGAAATCAAAATTCATTATCAGATTCTGGCGTTGCATGTTTATGTGTGCATGCTGCTATTCATGGTGCTTATTTAAATGTTAGAATTAATTTAAAGGATACAAGTGGCGGTGATGATATAATGAAGAAAGCGAACAAAATTTTAAATGATTCTTTCTTAAAAAAAGAAAAAATAATGAAACTAGTAGAAGATAAATTATAATTTCTACTTTTAAATAAATTTAGTTCATGCAGGAATTCAATGAGTTCTTAATATATATTGATCAATTTCTCGGAAGTGCAGGTTATTTTGTGCCACTTCTACTAGGAACAGGTATTTTCTTTACGATTTATTTGAGATTTCCTCAAGTGAGATACTTTGGGTTTGCTTTAAAAGTTGTTAGAGGAAAATTTGATAAGAAAAGTGATCAAGGGGATACTTCTCATTTTCAGGCTTTAACTACTGCTCTTTCAGGAACCGTAGGAACTGGAAATATAGCAGGAGTAGCTTTGGCTATTCATTTAGGAGGACCTGCAGCATTATTTTGGATGTTAATGACTGCTATGGTTGGTATGACTACAAAATTTGTTGAGGTTACTTTATCTCATAAATACCGTGAGAAAATATCTGACGGATCAATGTCAGGTGGACCTATGTATTTTATGAAAAATGCTGATTTTAGGCTATTAGGTAATAAAGTCAATTTAAAGTGGGTCGGAATTCTGTTTGCTTTTGCAACTGTTTTATCATCATTTGGTACAGGTAGTTTGCCTCAAATAAATAGTATATCTAATTCTATTTATTCATCTTTTGGAATAGATAAAATGTTGACTGGAGGTGTATTGGCAATTTTATTAGGTATTGTTATAATTGGAGGTATTAAGAGGATTGCAAAAATAACTGAGAAATTAGTTCCTTTTATGGCATTAGTTTATGTAATTGGTGCATTTTCTGTTATCATTTATAATTTTGAGAATATTATTCCTTCATTTATATCAATATTTTCTCAAATATTTTCAGGTAGTTCTGCTGTTGGTGGTTTCCTTGGTGCATCCTTCTCTTATGCCATTAATAGGGGAGTAAATAGAGGTCTTTATTCTAATGAAGCAGGCCAGGGTTCTGCACCAATTGCACATGCTTCTGCTAAGACTAATGAGCCTGTTTCCGAAGGCTTAGTTGCTATTTTAGAGCCTTTCATAGATACTATAATTATCTGTACTATTACAGGTCTTGTTCTTCTCTCTTCTGGAGTTTGGAATGAAAAACATCATAATAAATTTGCATTTGCTGACCTTGAAGTCTTGGATAGAGTTTATAATGAAGAAATTGAAGAAGACGTACAAATACTTTATAATCATTTAAATAAAATTCAAGTTATAAATAAGTTAAATGGAACTCTTACTGTTAAAGAAGGTAAGATTGAAGAAAATGTATCCCTTTTACATGCTAGATCGATTGCTGAGGATATTGTTATTTACGATGATAAAAGAGAATATTTTTCTGGATTTCTTAATGTGATTGATGGTAAAATACAAAATAATGTATCAGTTGAAGGTAAGTCACTTGTCCATAGTGCTCCATTAACTCAAATTGCTTTTGATAGGGGCTTTTTTGGAAATTATGGAAATTATATTGTGAGTATTGGTCTTTTATTATTTGCTTTCAGCACTGCTATTGCATGGTCTTATTATGGTGATAGAGCGATGACATATCTATTTGGTGCTGGATCTGTCGTTTATTATAGAATAGTTTACGTAATTGGATTTTTCATTGCCTCATTCGCTGATACAACTGTAATTTGGAATGTTTCTTTAATAACTATAGCATTAATGACTATTCCAAATCTTATAGGATTATTGTGGCTGAGGAAAGAAGTTAAAACTACGGTTAAAGATTATTGGGTAAATTTCAAAAAAGAATGGCCTAACGAAGATACTCCTGAATAATTCTATTTTATTTTTTTATTAATTTCTCTAATAATATTTTCAATTTTATCAACAGCATCATCACTTTCACTTTTTATATTTTTTTTATCTTCAATCTCTACCGCTAATTTAAAAGCTATCATTGCTAAGATATCTTGAAGATCATCTATATTCATTTGAGTCCTTATTTCAGTTATTTTATTATTTAATTTTTTACCTATTTTCCTTATCTTCTGTTCATCTTCCATTGGGACTTTCATAGGGTACGATCTGTTGCCAATTACAAGTTTAATAGATAAATTTTCCAATATTATTCTTTTAAGTTTTTGATAAGGTCATCTAATTCATTTATCGCATCATCAATTTCATTTTCAAATTCAAGAGGTGTTTTAAGGTTTATATCAGAGCTTGAAATATTATTTTTAATTTGAAAATTTTTAATGACTAGCTCGATGTCTTTTTCTTCTATTTTCTTTTTTAACTCCTCATTTAATAATACTATATTATTATATCTTTTGATCAATAAGGAAAATTTATTTTCAAGATCTATAATTTTTTTACCTAAACCTTTAGACATTTTACTTTCTAATTATAGCATTTAATTTTTTCTCAAATAAACTTATCAATAAATCCATTGTATTATTGATAGTTTTATCATCCAATGTTGTTCTGTCATCTTGTAAAATGAATCGAATAGAATACGTTACCTTATCTTTTCCTATATTTTCACCACTATAAATATCATAAAGGCTTACATTTTTAATTATTTTTTTATTTGATTTCTCAATAATATCCATTACTTCAGAAAATTTAATCTCATCAGATAATATTAAGGATAGATCTCTCTTAACTTCAGGAAACTTAGGCACATTTTTATAAGTAAATTTTTCATTAAAAAAATATAAGTAGTTGTCCCAATTAATCTCTGCAAATATTACCTCTTGTTGAATATCAAATTTTGATAACAGATTTTCCTTTACAGATCCTATTTTACATAAATTTTTGTTTTTACTTTTAATTACAATACAATTCTGGAGTGTATTTGAAATAGACTCAACAGTTTCATAACTATTAATATTTGCCATAATAAAAAATCTGTTCACAAGATTTATCATATCTTCAAAGTAGATTTTAGATTCCTTTCTTGAATAGTGTTCTTCATAAAGAGATCCCGTAAGGTAAATTCCAACTTTATTTTTTTCTATATAGGTTTTATTTTCTTTTTTATAGATTTTATCAAACTCAAATAGCTTAAGGTTTTTTTGTTTTCTATTTATATTATGTCTTATTGATTCTAGACCAGTAAAAAGAAGATCTTGTTTCAAAATAGCATGCTCATCGCTTAGTTTATTTATCATTTCAATAGTTGATGAGTCATCCCAGAATTTATCTTTAGAATATCTATTAGATGTTAAGGAGTTTGTTGTTATCTCATAATATCCATTGCTGACAAGCATATTCATTACCTTCATCAAAATATTATACTCTCTTGAACCCTGTCTTTCATCTGATAAAAATTTACTTTTATTACTGTTTGAAATATCAATATTATTATAACCAAAAATTCTTAAAATTTCTTCAACTAAATCTGCTTCTCTAGTAACGTCAACCCTATATGGAGGTACAATTGCAGAATATTTTTCACCATTTTTAGAAACATTTATATCGAGAGATTCTAAAATATTAATAATCCTTTTTTCTTCAATTTTTTTACCAATTAGTTTATTGATTCTATCTAATGAAAATTTTATTTCTCTATCCTCAATTTTATTTGGATATAAATCCTGGATATCTGAAGATACTGTACCACCACAATATTTGCATAACATCATTGAAGCATACTTAAGAGCATAAATTGTAATATTGGGGTCTATACCTCTCTCAAAACGATATGAAGCATCAGTTTTTAGTTGATGGTTTTGACTTGATTTTCGAACATCTGATGGGTTGAAATACGCGCTTTCTAAAAAAATTGTTGAAGTATTTTCCGATACTCCAGATTCTTCACCGCCAAATACTCCTGCAATGCACATAGGTTTTTTATTACCATCACATATCATCAAATCATTTTTATGTAGTGATCTTTCAATTCCATCAAGACTTATAAACTTTTCATTTTTTTCAGCATATTTAACAATAATCTTTTTTTGTTTTATTTTATTAAAATCGAATGCATGAAGGGGTTGACCAATGCTATGAAGAACGTAATTAGTTATGTCTACGACATTATTTATAGATTTTACTCCTATTGATGATAAATAATTTTTAATTTCTAAGGGTGACTCTCCAACTTTAATATTATCAATTACACAGCCTGAGTATCTTGGGCAGGCATTTTTATTTTTTATCTCGATCTTTATATCATGTTTTATCTTAAACTGAAATTTAGAAATATCAGGTAGATTTAATTTTAAATTAAGTACGGCTTTAAGATCTCTAGCGACTCCAAGGTGTGACATGGCGTCTGCTCTGTTTGGTGTAAGAGAAATGTCATAAATTGTGTCGTTATATATTTCTAAATACTTTTGAACACTTTCCCCAATTTTTGCGGATTTATCAAGCACTATAACACCTGAGTGGTTAATTCCTATACCTATCTCATCCTCTGCACATATCATCCCATTCGACTCAATTCCTCTAATTGTAGTTTTTTTTATTTCTATAACTTCATTTGAAATATTCTTTAATTTTTTTCCATTCGTTGCTACAACAACTTTTTGATCTTTCTTTATATTTTGAGCTCCACAAATTATATTTAGCTTTTCTTTTCCAATATCTACTTTTGTTACACTTAGTCTGTCTGCATTATTATGTTTTGATATGTCTTTTATCTGTCCAACAATTAGTTTAGAAATTAAATTCTTATCTGGTTTGATTTCTAAGGTTTCATCTACTTCTAATCCTATCTCAGTAAGAATCTCTTCAATTTCTTTGGCGGATTTTGATATATTTATAAAGGTTTTGAGCCAGTTAAGAGAGATTTTCATTACTTATAAAGTTAATTAATAAAATTAGTTAAAATAGTAATGCATTAACGGTAAGATGAATATTATTTTGATATTTTTTCTCCTGCTTTAATTTCAAAATCAATATAATTCTTTTGAGTTGGTATTGGACAACTATATTTTTCATTGTAAACACAAAAGGGGTTATATGATTTATTGAAGTCTAATTCTATTCTTTTTGCATTTTCAAATTCAATATCAATATATCTTCCTCCTGCATAGGTTGAATTATCATTTGTTTTATCCAAAAAACAAAAAAATAAGTCACCCATATTATTTCCCTCGAGATATTTATAGACTGGCATTGAATATTCTGATTTACCAAGTTTAAAATCAAGAAGTGCAAAATCAAGAAACCTCTCTATCTCTCCTGTTGAGGTAGCCATTATAATCGTATCCTTCTTTTCATTTTTTGTAACCCTTGCAATTACACGAAAGTTTACATTAGGTTCATAGTATTCTAATTTGTAGTTTGTGTCTTTCAATGGAGATTTTGATGATTTAATCAAGAAATCATTTCTTTCTTTTCTATATTCATTAAGGACTTCTGAGTATTTAGCATACTCTTCACTTGAATTGTATAAATAATAAAGAATAGAGGCAACTATTGATATGAAAATTATAGGAAATATACCTCTCATTGAAGGTATTTACTTAAGGGAATTAACCTTTTTGACTAATTTAGATTTAATATTGGCAGCCTTATTCTTATGAATAATATTGTTTTTGACAAGCTTATCAATCATAGAAACTGTTTTAGGTAGACTTTTGTTTGCCGGTGCCTTTTTTGTTTCTCCCTCAAGTTTCTTAATTGCTGATCGAGTTGATTTATGCTGGTACTTATTTCTAAGTTTTTTAGTTTCACTTGATCTTATTCTTTTTATCGCGGATTTATGATTAGCCATAATATTAATTTAGTCTGCAAATCTATATTTTTATTTTACATACTCAAATAAAGTTTGAAAATTTATGATTTATAAGGAATCAGGATTTATCGATATATTTCCCTCAAAATCAATTTTTAATTTTGATTCAGGAAAATCAATTTTAGTTAATCTTGCAATTTCTTTAGCAGCCTCGTGAGTATCATCAATTACAGGAATACCAAGTCCAGTTTGTTTTGCAGAAATAATTTTTCCTCCTAAAAATTTTCCATCGCTATCAATTTCAATTTCAAGTAGTGGCGAAAGGCCTCGAATACCTCTTAAATTAAACCTTGCGTACGTTGCAAAGTTTCCTAGGCTGTAAGCTATAAATTTATCTTTATATAGATCAATTGCTCTTAGTACATGCGGGCCGTGTCCTAAAACTATATCAGCGCCAGCATCGATAGCCATTCTAGAAAATTCATAAGGATTCCCTCTATCCTCACCTAAAAAATATTCTCTTTCTCTAGTTACTCTGTTATACGCAATTCCTTCTCCACCACCATGAAATGATACTATAACTATATCACAACTCTCGTTTAAAAGTTTAATTATTCTTCTAGCCTCGTTGTAGTTATTAATTTGAACAGTCCCTTTATTTGGTGAAAAAGAAACAAAACCGAACTTAGTATTATTCTTATAAAATGTTGAGTACGGTGTTTCAGTGGTTCCTGAATAATTTATATTATTTTTTTCGAGTAAATATTCTGTATTTTTTCTTCCAATTTCTCCAAAATCATTTATATGATTATTTGCTAAACTTAAAATATCAAAACCAGTGTCTTTATAAATATCAGCATAACTATCAGGACTCTTAAATGCATAACATTTTTTGATATCAGAGCACTTTTTAACTTCACCTTCACCAGATAATATGGTTCCTTCAAGATTACCGAAAGCAATGTCCGCATTCTTTATAAAACTTTTAACATTTTCAAAAATTTTCTCTCCATTGTCTTGAGGTAAATATTTTTCTGATGGAAAATTTGTCCCTATCATCATATCTCCAACAGCTATTAATTTAATATTTTCTTTAGGTTCATTAAAGTATCCAAATGAAGATGTTATGAAAGAAAACATTAAAAATCTTATTATTATCATATGCTAAAAAAAATTTATCAAATTATATTTACTTTAATAGTAAAGTAAAAATTTATTTAAAAAAAATATGATAATTTATTTGTTTTATTCAAGATAAAATTTTCTTTTGCGATTAAATAAATTGTTAAGATGTACTGGACCTTAGAATTAGTAAACCACCTTGAAGACGCTCCTTGGCCTGCTACGAAAGATGAGTTGATAGAATTTTCAATCAGAACTGGAGCTCCTGCTGAAGTAACTGAAAATTTACAAGAACTTGAGGACGATGGTGCACCATATGAAAGTATTGAAGAAATTTGGCCGGATTATCCAACAAAGGATGATTTTTTCTTTAATGAGGATGAATATTAATCATAAGATGTAGCCCAAGTCTTTTTTTGTTGTAACCTTAATATTTTCATCTTCTCCTTCAACTAAATTAATTTTGAATCCAAATCTTTCTAATAAAGAAGCTTCGTCTGTGAAAGTTTCTTCTTTTGATTTATCAAGACATTCAATAATTTCATTTATCCTAAAGATCTGTGGAGTTTGAATCTGAACGATCTTTGATCTATCAACTGCCTTATTTTTTTTTCCGTCAATTTCTCTTAAAGAGTTAATTGATTTTACAAAAGGGACAGCATTCCCATATTTTTTAGCTGACAAGAATAGTTTTTCAAATAGATTGGAACTGGCCAGGGGCCTTACTCCATCATGGATAGCAACATAACCATTCTTATTTCTGATTGATTCAATGCCGTTGGTTACTGACTGTTTTCTAGTACTACCACCACTAATAATTTTCACATCTTCATGAATATATTCCTTAATAATACTTTTCCAGTGTGAAAACTTTTTCAGTGGTAAGACAATTATCACATTTGTGTTTTTTATAATTTTAACTTTATTATATGTATGAATAATTAAAGGAAGCCCATTTATTTCAAGGAATTGTTTAGGTGTAATATCACCCATTCTCTCACCAGAGCCAGCCCCCATTAGAATAATGTATTGAGTCATTTAAATTAAATAATCAATATTGCATCGCCATAAGTATGGAACATATATTTTTCCTTTATGGCTACTTTATAAGATTTCATTACTAAATCAAATCCTCCAAAAGCTGATGCCATCATTAAAAGTGTTGATTTAGGTGAATGAAGATTTGTTATCATAGCACTGCATATCTTAAAATCATATGGTGGAAAAATAAACTTATCAGTCCATCCTGATTTGGATTTTAACCGGTTACTTGCACTTACTGCTGTTTCTAATGTCTTCATACTAGATGTGCCAACTGCAAAAACCTTCTTATTGTTATCAAGGGCTTTATTCACTACTGTGGCAGTTTCTTCTGGTATAGAATAATTTTCAGAATCCATTTTATGTTTCGTAAGATCCTCAACATCTATATCTTTGAAAGTACCGAGTCCTGTGTGAGAAGTTACGTAAACAATTTTTACACCTTTCAGCTCAAGTTTTTTAAGTAGAATTTCAGTGAAATGAAGGCCAGCTGCCGGCGCTGCAACTGCACCTATATTTTTAGCATAAACTGTTTGGAATCTTTCCTCATCTTTTTTATCAACTTTTCTTTTTATTTCTTTTGGAAGAGGTGTTTCTCCGTATTCCTGTATGATATCATGAAAATCCTTTTCACTATCCTCAGGAATAAATCGTATGGTTCTTCCTCTAGAGGTAGTGTTATCAATAACCTCCGCAACTAGTTCTCCATCTCCAAAATAGAGTTTATTGCCGACTCTTATCTTTCTTGCTGGATCAACCAAAACATCCCATAAGTTAAGTTCTGGATTCAGCTCTCTCAATAGAAAAACTTCAATCTTAGCCCCTGTTTTTTCCTTTTGGCCATATAATCTGGCAGGAAAAACTCTAGTATCATTTAAGACTAGAACATCGTCTTCATTAAAATATTTTATGATGTCTTTAAATTGCTTATGCTCAATTTTTCCTGTTTTCTTGTGGATAATCATTAGTCTTGACTCGTCTCTATTATCTGCTGGGTGAACTGCAGTTCTTGTGGATGCAAGTTTAAAATCGAATTGAGAAAGCTTCATATTATATATTTAGTAAAATTAGCGTAGTTTTGGGGTTTGCAAAGCTAATTAATTGTTTTAACATACCTTTAATTTATGAAATTATTTTTAAGGCTTTTGAAAGAAAGTTTCATCTTCTCATTCAAGGCATTAATTGCTAATCCGGTGAGAACATTCCTTTCTCTACTTGGAGTAACTATTGGTATATTTACAATAATTGCAGTTTTATCAACAGTAGATTCACTTGAAAGAAGTATTAAGGATAATCTAAGTTTCTTAGGGACAGATCAACTTCGAGTTGAAAAATGGCCATGGGATTTTACGAATCCTGGATATGAGTGGTGGAAGTATTGGAAAAGACCTGAACCTACTTACAGGGAGTATGAATTTTTAAAAGATAACATGAGCGGAGCTGAAGCTGTTCAGATAATAACTAGTCGTGATGGAATAAAAATTAAATATTTAAATAATAGTTCTAATGTTGAAGGCTTGGATGGCGTTGTATATGAAAATAAATTTTTTACAGACTGGGAGTTTGAATCGGGAAGATTTTTTACTGAAACAGAAGATTTAATTGGTTCAAATGCTGTAATAATAGGATATAAAGTTATGGATGATTTATTTTCATCTTCTGAAAACGCTATTGGTAAACAAATAAAAATTAAAGGGAAATCTTTTACAGTAATTGGTGTCCAAAAAGAACAAGGAGAGTCTTTTGGAGCTGGCGATTCTTTTGATAGGCGGATATCAATTCCTTATAATAGTTTTAGAAAAATATTTAAAGTTGGCAAAAAGGGTAATGGAGCATCAATTTTAGTTAAAGGTAATTCAGATATTGATCCGGGACTCAATAATTTAGAGTACGAATTGAAAGGATTACTAAGAGCCAAAAGAGGACTAAAGCCCATTCAAGAGGATGATTTTGCAATAAATAGACCAGAATACCTTACCTCTCTTGTAAGTACTATATTTGGTACAATTACAATAGCTGGCTGGGTAATTGGTAGCTTTTCTATTTTAGTTGGAGGTTTTGGAATTGCAAATATCATGTTTGTTTCTGTTAAAGAAAGAGTCCCAATAATAGGTCTTCAAAAATCTCTTGGTGCTAAAAAATATTTTATTTTGATGCAATTTCTATTTGAATCTTCATTCTTAAGTATTTTCGGAGGATTATTTGGTATATTTTTTGTTTTCCTTCTTACTATTCCTGACTTAGGATCTTTTGACTTGGTTATCTCTTTTAAAAATGTTATGCTTGGTATTTCTATTTCAAGTATAATAGGAGTATTTGCCGGATTTTTTCCTGCATTATTTGCATCAAATCTTGATCCAGTAGAAGCAATAAGATCTAACTAGAAAGTTTCTCTTTAATCAATTCTTCAAGTTTACCCATAAGTTCAGGGTTGTCCTCTAAAATCAGTTTAACCGAATCTCTTCCTTGACCAAGTTTTTCTCCATTATACGAAAACCAGGATCCTGACTTTTGAATAATTTCTAACTCAACTCCTAGGTCTAAAATTTCACCAGATTTGGATATGCCTTTCCCATACATAATGTCAAACTCAACAACTTTAAATGGTGGTGCAACCTTATTTTTAACAACTTTTACTTTGGTTCTATTACCCATGATGCTATCAGGACTATCCTTAATTTGCCCTATTCTTCTTATATCTAGTCGCACTGATGAATAAAATTTTAATGCATTACCTCCAGTAGTTGTCTCAGGGTTTCCAAACATTACTCCAATTTTTTGTCTCAGCTGATTTATAAAAATGCATACGCAGCCTGATTTATGGATTGCTCCAGTAAGTTTTCTTAGGGCTTGTGACATCAACCTTGCTTGTAAACCCATCATGCTATCACCCATTTCTCCTTCTATTTCTCCTTTTGGAACTAAAGCTGCAACAGAGTCAATTACAATAATATCTATTGCATTTGATCGTATCAATTGTTCTGTGATTTCAAGTGCTTGTTCTCCATTATCAGGTTGAGATATAAGTAAATTCTCTGTGTCTATACCGAGTTTCTCAGCATATGTTTTATCGAATGCGTGTTCTGCATCTATAAATGCAGCTATACCACCTTTTTTTTGTGCTTCTGCGATACAATGCATTGATAATGTAGTTTTACCAGATGATTCTGGCCCATATATTTCAACAACTCTTCCCTGTGGTAGTCCACCGATTCCTAAAGCTATGTCCAGACTCAGAGATCCGGTTGGTATACTAGGTATTTTAACAATATTTTCATCACTCAATTTCATAATGGTTCCTTGACCATAGGTCTTTTCAAGTTTTTCAATTGCTAGACCGAGTGCTTTTGATTTTTCTTTTGCTTCTTTCATTTTTTCTTATTTTTTTGCTAAAATAAATAGTAATTTATTTTTATACTAATATTTTTAGTAAAATTTAATAAAATTTAACTTAAAGATGTTCAAATATAGTTAGTTACATTATCATATTTTAATATTTTTGCCACATCACTTACTATATTTTAATAAAAAGCTTTTGGTTTTAAGACCCTTCCTTATTTTATTTTTCTTTATTCATTTTAGTTCTGTATCTCAGAAAAATGAACCTCAACCAGGGGAAAAAATAGATTTTTTGGTCTCTTTTGGAATAATTAATGCTGGTAAAGCCTCAATGCTTATAGATTCACTCAAGCATACCTATAATGGAAAAGATGTTTATAAAGTTAAGGTAACAGGCAAATCAATTGGATTATTTGATTTCTTTACAAGGGTCAGAGATGAGTGGGGGGTTTATATCACAACAGATTCATTGAAGCCTAAAAGTTTTTATAGGTATTTAGAGGAAGGAAAGTATAGGAAAAATGAAATATTAAATTTTCAAAATGATTCTGATAGTGTACAAATTGTAATTTTAGATAAGTTTACTAAAGATTTTATTGGTTATGAGTACTTGCACTTTGAAAATGATATTAAGAAAATTATTAGATCTTATTTTATGAATTATTGGATTGCGAGTATTGTTTATTTAAGATCTTTGGACTATTCAAGTATTATTAATAATGAATTGGTTGAAATTCCATATTTTGATAACAACGATAAATTTAGTTATCAGATGAAGTTTCTTAACAGAGAAAAGATTGATACAAAAATTGGTGAAATAAATTCAATTGTTTTTGCTCCACTAATTCCAAAGAATAAATTGTTTGAAGGAGAAGATGCAGTTAAGTTCTGGCTTTCTGATGATAGAAATAAAGTTCCTTTAAAACTTCTTGCTAAAATGAGTTTTGGAAGTTTTGTTATTGAGGTCAGTGACTATTCTAATGTTAAATAAACTTTATTCATATTTTAAATTAATATTATCAATTAAAATTTCAGCTAATTTTAGAAAGTAAATAACTATAATAATTATAAATTGCTATATGCAAGAAAAATCTGATTTCAAGATTTTAGCTATTGATGATGACAAAGATATTTTACTACTTTTAAAGTACAATCTAGAGTCAGAAGGTTATAATGTAGAAACAGTATCATCAGGGAAAAAAGGAATTTCAATAGCTCAAAAGATTAATCCTAATTTAATATTAGTTGATATAATGATGCCTGAGATGGATGGAATACAGACCTGTATCAAACTGAGAGAAATTGATCACCTAAAATCATCCTATATTCTTTTCCTCACGGCTAGAACTGAAGAGTACTCTGAAGTCGCTGCCTTCGATGCTGGTGCAGATGATTATATTACAAAGCCAATAAAACCTCGGGCACTTTTGAGCAGAATTAATTCTTTTTATAAGAGAGCCTCATCTAAAGTAAACTCATCAAAATCCCTAAAAATTGGAGATATTGATATTAATAAAGATAATTATGTAGTTAAGCTTAAGAATAAAGAAATTTTTTTTCCTAAGAAGGAATTTGAATTATTATACTTCCTTGCGAGTAATCCTAAAAAAGTACATGGTAGAGAATCTTTACTTAGAAATATTTGGGGTGCTGATGTTCATGTTGTAGCTAGGACTGTTGATGTTCATATTAGAAAGATTAGGGAAAAAATAGGTCAGAATTTTATAACTACAATAAAGGGAGTAGGGTATAAATTTAAAAGTTAATTCCTAGGCTTCACTTAAATTTTCTTTATGTTATTCAAATAGACTTTATATTATTTTAAAGTTGAGTATGAATTTTAATTTGAAATATTTAGAGTTTTAATTTTAATTAAAATTTTAAAAGTAAATTTATTAAATGAATAACTCAAAGGCAGTCTCTGTATTATTTGGTCTAATAGTAGGTATAATATCAACATTAACTGCTCTTTTACTTGGAGTAAGTGAAGGAATTAACCTCTTGACAGCAGCAATAATATCCTTTTCATCTTCTACGCTGCTATTTGCTATAATTACTGAAAATCTGTTTGACAAGAAAATAAGTGAAATTTACCGCTCTTTCGAAAAAATAAGGAATAAAGATTTTGAAACCGTAGAATCGGATACAAGTCTCATGAGAAAAATTAATCCTCTCAGAGGTATTAACCAAGAAATATATAGTTACGCAAGTTTAAAGCAACTTGAAATTGACGAGCTTAAGAGGCTTGAGACTTTTAGAAGAGAATTTTTACAGGATGTCTCTCATGAGCTAAAAACACCACTATTTTCTGCACAAGGATTTGTACATACATTATTAGATAATATTAATGCAGATAAGGAAATAAGAGAAAAGTTTTTAAAAAAAGCAGCAAAAAGTCTTGACTACTTAGATCTTCTTGTTAGAGATTTACTTACAATATCACAAATGGAAACGGGTGAGATTAAAATGAAAATGGAGGCTTTTGATATTGTATCATTGGTTCAGGAAACCGTTGAACAGATAGAGCCTATATCCTTATCTAAGAATATTAAAATTTCTATTATCAAAAAGGATTTAAAGTCTCTTATTGTTTTAGCTGACTATTACAGAATATTTCAGGTCCTTAAAAACCTTTTAAGTAATGCAATCAAATATTCTGAAGATAATTCAGAAATTGAAATTCAGCTTGAAAAAAGAAAAAAGGTTGTTAACCTTAGTGTCATAGATTCCGGAATAGGGATACCAAAAAATCATAGGAAGAGAGTATTTGAAAGATTTTATAGAATTGATAAGAGTAGAGCTAAAAAGAAAGGAGGAACTGGTTTAGGTTTAGCAATTGTAAAACATATTATCGAGGGACATAAAACAAAAATTAAACTAAAATCTAAAATAAATCATGGTTCTAGATTCTCATTTAACTTAAAGCTTGCTCCAAATAAAAAAAGGAAGAAGAAATCACTAAGAAAAATACTTAAAAAACAAGAAGTTGCTTCCCTATAATATTTACTAGCTAAATATTGTTTTTATTTATTAATAAATCTATTTTTGCTCACTTTTTAAAAGCTAATGGATTCAAAAAGTTATAGAACTCAATATTTAAATAAAGATTCAATTCAGAAGAATTGGTTTGTTGCCGATGCTGATGGTAAGACTTTAGGTAGATTTTCTTCTGAGATAGCAAAAGTTCTAAGGGGAAAAAATAAAGCATCTTTTACACCCCATCTTGATTGTGGTGACTACGTAATCGTTATTAACTCAGATAATATTAAGCTAACTGGAAATAAGTGGAAAGATAAAAAGTATGTTACACATAGTGGGTATCCAGGTGGTCAGAAAATCACATCTCCTGCTCAAATCAAAGAAAGGAAGTCATCAAAGTTTATTGTCGAAAAAGCAGTAAAAGGTATGTTACCAAAGAATAGATTAGGAAGACAATTATTTAGGAATTTATTTGTTTATGAAGACAATAACCATCCTCATGAAGGACAAAAACCAAAAGAGTTAAAAGTTTAGAATGGAATATATAAATACCGTTGGTAGAAGAAAAACATCAGTTGCAAGGTTATATATGAAGCCTGGAAAGGGTTCTTTTGTTATAAATGGTCTAGAATTAGATAAGTATTTTTCTTCTGAGCTAATGAGACTTATTGTAGAACAACCATTAAAAACTGTTGATGCTCTAAATTCTTTCGACTTTAAAGTCAATATTTATGGTGGAGGTTTAAAAGGTCAAGCCGAAGCTATCAGGTTAGCTGTTTCAAGAGCTTTAGTTAAAAATAACGAAGAAAACAGGCCAGTTCTTAAAAAAGAAGGTTTCTTAACAAGAGACCCTAGAATGGTTGAAAGAAAAAAATATGGTAGAAGAAAAGCTAGAAGAGCATTCCAGTGGGTTAAAAGATAAAAAGATGAATAAAAAATTAGATCATAAGGAATTATTAAAAGCGGGTGTACACTTCGGCCATTTAACAAGAAAATGGAACCCTAGAATGTCTGAATATATTTTCATGGAAAACAATGGTATTCACTTAATTGATCTTCATAAGACAATAGATTGTGCTTACACTGCTGCTGCTTCACTTCAAAATATTGCTAAATCTGGTAGAAAAATAATGTTTGTAGCAACAAAAAAACAGGCAAAGACTTACGTGTCTGAAAAAGCAAAAGAACTTAACATGCCTTACGTAACTGAAAGGTGGTTAGGTGGTATGTTAACTAATTTTTCTACAATAAGGAAATCTTTAAAAAAGCTGTCTGCTCTCGAAAATTTACAAAATCAAGATACTTACACTACAGATTTTTCTAAGAAAGAAAGGTTAATGATGTCAAGAGATAAAGATAAGTTAGATCGTGCTTTAGGTGGAATTTCTTCTTTAAATAGAATTCCTGCTGCTCTTTTTGTTGTTGATATCAAACATGAGGAAATTGCAGTAAATGAAGCTAAAAAATTAAACATACCAGTCTATGGCATGGTTGATACAAACTCGGATCCCAGTTTAATTGATTTTGAAATACCATCTAATGATGATTCATTCACATCTGTTTCGTTGATTATGGACTACATATCTGAGGCTATAGCAGAGGGTTTAAAAGAGAGAGAAAAAATTAAGGAGGAGATAAGAATTAAACAAGAGAAAGAGGCTGCTGAAAAGGAAGCTAAAGCTAAGAAAGAGGCTGAAAAAACAATAAAAGAATCAAAAAAGGAAGTTTCAAAATAACCTTAAATTTTAATTATGTCAGTTAATATTACAGCTAAGGAGGTAAATGAGCTAAGGCAAAAGACAGGCTCAGGTATGATGGATTGTAAAAAGGCTCTAGTCGAGTCAGGAGGAGACTTTGAAAAAGCGATTGATATCCTTAGAAAAAAAGGTCAGAAAGTATCTGAGGCTAGATCAAATAGAGAGACTTCAGAAGGTATAGTGATTTACAAGGTAAGTCCAAATGAAGATTACTCATCAATTCTTTCTTTTACCTGTGAAACTGATTTTGTTGCAAAAAATGAAGAATTTCAAGGTTTAGCCAATAAAATACTTGATCTTTCTTTTGATAAACGATTAAATTCGATAGATGATATTTTGCAATTAAGTATTGATGATAACTCCGTAGAACAACATATTGTGAATCTAATCGGAAAAATTGGAGAGAAAATAGAACTAAGAGAATTTAAATCTTTAGAAGGTGAAAAGATTGTCCCATATATTCATGCTGGAAATAAACTTGGAGTATTAGTTGCCTTATCTGGAACTGAATCTGTTGATTATGTTACTGCTGGAAAGGATATTGCAATGCAAATTGCAGCAATGAATCCAATTGCATTAAATAGTGATGAAGTTGACAAATCTGTTGTTGATAAAGAAATAGAAATTGGTAAAGAACAGGCATTAAAAGAGGGAAAACCTGAAAATATTATTGAAAAGATTGCACAAGGAAAACTTCAAAAGTTTTTTAAAGAAAATACCTTATTAAGTCAGTCCTTTGTTAAAGATAATACGAAATCTGTAAAAGGATATTTAGAATCTTTTTCTCCCGAACTTACAGTAACAAGCTTTTTAAGAGTATCCATAGGATAACAATAAAGTTACTTATTATCTATTCATAATATCTTCGATTTCTTCAATCAGTATAGGAATATCCTTCATTAGGTTGATATTCTCTTTTTCACCTATTAGTACATTATCTTCAAGTCGTACACCTATTTTCTCTTCTCTAACATATATTCCTGGTTCAACTGTGAAAACATTTCCTGGATTAATATTAATATGAAAATTTCCTACATCATGTACATCTAAACCGATGTGATGGGAGGTTCCATGCATAAAATATTTCTTATAAAGTGGGTTTCTAGGATCTTGCTTTCTTACATCATCTTTATCAATAAGTTTGATTTTGATTAATTCACTTTCCATAATTTTAGCAACTTCTTTATGGTAATCATTAATTGATATTCCTGGTCTAAGAATATCTGTAGCTTCGTTTTTTACATTTAAAACTGCATTATAAATTTCTCTTTGTCTCTTAGTAAACTTTCCATTTATTGGAACAGTTCTTGTCATATCAGATTTATAATTTGCATATTCTGCAGCGACATCCATTAAAACTAATTCCCCACTTTTACATATAGTGTTATTATCATTATAGTGTAATGAACATGCATTTATTCCTGTTGCAATGATTGGCTGGTACGCAAAACCTTTTGACTTATTTATTATGAATTCATGAATCAATTCAGCTTCAATATCATATTCGTTAACTTCTGGTTTTATAAATTTTAAAACTCTTCGAAAGCCTTTCTCTGTTATTTTACATGCATGACTAATTAAGTCAATCTCAACTTTATCTTTAATCATTCTTAAGCTTGATAAAATAGGATACGACCTTTGAATATTAATAGAATTATTTTTTGATTTAAAATTTTTTAAAAATCTATCTTGTGCTGTTTCAACTTTTGTTGATGATCTAATGTGTTCATTTTTATCTAGATAAGCATTATTTGATTCAGCAGTAATGAGTGGTATTATTTTATTGAATTCATCGTTCCACATAACATTTTGAATTCCTGAAATTTTCCTTGCTTCATCTTTAGATAATTTATTTCCTTCCCAAATTGAAATTTCTTCGCTGGTCTCTTTAATAAAAAGTATTTCCCTCATTCTTTCATCAGGAAAATTTGGTGCAAGAATAAGATAAGTATCTTCTTGATCTATCCCAGTGAGGTATAATAGGTTTGTATTTTGAACAAAAGGAAGAGTCTCATCAGCATTTGTAGGCATTGGATCATTTGAAACAAATATTGAAATAGAGTTTTCTTCTACATGTTTTAAGTATTTTTTTCTGTTATTTATATATAATTTATTTTCAATACTTTTATATCTCATGGTCGTATTTTTCTTTTAAAGATACATTAATTGTTAATAAATTTTTAATTTACTCTTTATGGATTTTTTAGATAAAAGTATTGAAAAATATGCTGAAAGCTTATCAGATTCAGAGTCGGAATTACTTGCTGAAATTCATAAATATACTCTTTCTAAAGTACATCAGCCTAGGATGATATCAGGTCACCTTCAAGGTAGATTTTTAAGTTTTGTATCAAGAATGGTAAGACCTCAAAACATACTAGAAATAGGAACCTACACAGGTTACTCTGCGTTATGTCTCGCAGAGGGTTTACATCAAAAAGGTAGGTTAATTACAATAGACAGAGATAAGTCATTGAAAGAAAAAGTATCAAATTTTTTTAATAAATCAATTTTTAAAAATCAGATAGAGCAAAAATTAGGAAATGCGATTGATATTATTCCTAACCTAAAATTTAAGTTTGATTTAATCTTTATTGATGCAGATAAAAAAAATTATAAAAATTATTTTGATTCTGTTTTACCAAAACTAAACAAGGGTGGAGTTATTATCGTTGATAATGTATTGTGGAGTGGGAAGGTTACCCAAATTAAAAAATTTAATGATGATAAAATCGCTAAATATATGGATGAATTCAATAGGTATGTAAATGACTTTGAAGGAATATCTAAATTAATACTTCCAGTTAGGGATGGACTTACTTTAATTATAAAAAATGAATAAATTATTTCTTCATATTTTTATTTTTTGCTCCTTTCACTCAACTTTATTTTCCCAGAATATCCCAAAAGTTCCTCAAAGGATTGAGTTCGATAATATGGTTCTAGATTTAGATTCTGACATCATAACAACCATACAAAATGAAGTTGATGCAATTCATGCAAATGATAAATATTTTCAGATTTATTTAGATAGGGTTAATATTTATTTTCCATTTATTGAGAAAATAATAGAAGAAGAAGGGATGCCAGAGGACATTAAATATCTTGCTATCCAAGAGAGTGCACTGATTTCAGATGCGGTATCTTCTTCAAATGCGGTCGGGTTTTGGCAATTTAAATCTGAGACAGCAAGGGATTATAACTTAGTAGTTAATAGTAATATAGACGAGAGAAAAAATATAATTTCATCAACAAAGGCTGCATGTAGATATATTAAAAATAGTAACTATACTTTTGAAAATTGGATGTTTTCTATTCTTTCTTATCAACAAGGGCTTAACGGAGCAAAAGCATTGGTCGACCCTAAACTATATGGCGCAAAAAGGATGACTATTGACTTGAATACTCATTGGTATGTAATTAAGTTTTTAGCACATAAAATTGCATTTCAAGATCATATTAATAAATCTGATTATGATATTGGTTATTCAATTTATAATAATAATTCCTACAAGAGTGTATCAGAACTCAAAAAAAATCTTTCTATTAATGATGATGAATTTATGAATTTAAATAAATGGATTAATTCTGATAAAATACCAACTGACAGGGTTTTCTCTTTTTTGATTCCTGAACAAACAGAAAGCTTACTAAAAAAAATTACTTCTTCTATATCAAATAAGGTTGAGTCATTTATTGAAAATAATTATAGATCATCTATAGATCAAAAAATTTTAAATGTTTTATCTCGAAGAACGATAATTTTAAATAATATACCTGCGGTAATAGTTGAGGAAACTGATGATATAGATAATCTAATTAAATTATATGATATTCCTAAAAATACATTTCTAAATTTTAATGATATAAATGAGAATCATGAGCTAATGAGTGGCTTACCTTATTATCTGAAAAAGAAAAAAAGAAAAGCCAACATTGAATTTTATATAAGAAATGAGGATGAAGACCTATGGAGAATATCGCAAATTTTTGGAGTTCAGATGAAGAGTTTAATAAAATATAATAAGAGGAATAAATCGAATAAAATTATATTGAGGAGAAGATTTACTCTTTAACTATTTTTTCAATGATTTTACCATCTTCTTTTCTTTTAAGAATTAGTTTTTTATCACCATAGTGAGTTATTTCCTCCTTTACCAGATAAAACTTTTCGTCAAAATCTTCAAGTGTATTAATTTTTTTGACATTATTCTTTCCTCTCCAAATATCTAAATTTATTTTCTCCCATTTTTTTGATTTTATAGATTTATAAGAAGCATCAATTATTGCATTTACAATATATCCGTCGTAGAATGTTTCTGCAGGCTGCTCACCTTTTTCCAATGCTTCAAACATATTAGTAAACATATGATTATATCCAAGCTCATTTAACTCATCTCCAACTGGAAATATCCACCCAGAATCTGATTCGGCCTTCTCTGCAACATAATCACTCCCTTTACCTGTAGTGAACATTTCAAATCCAGTCCTAAGAAAAGAATTAATCCATATTGTTCCTTCTGTTCCCATTACTTCATCTCTAAGGTCTAGGCCACCTCTAAATGTCCAGCTAACCTCAAATTGTCCAATGGCACCATTTTCATATTTTACTAAGCCAATAGCGTGATCTTCAGCATCAATTGGCTTAACTTGAGTATCACCCCAACACATTACTTCAATTGGTTTTATATCTTTTCCAATATAATTTCTACTAATTTCTATACAGTGACAACCTAAATCTAGAATGCATCCACCACCCGCTTGCTCAATATCCCAGAACCAATCACTGTGAGGACCTGGATGGGTTTCTCTTGACTTAGTCCAAATTATTTCACCAAGACTACCACTTTGTACACTTTTTAAAGCTTTTAAAAACTTAGGGGTATAGCATAAGTCTTCCAGATATCCAGCAAAAATTCCTGCCTTTTCTACTAATTCTACCATTCTCTTTGCCTCTTTAGCATTCCTTCCCAATGGTTTTGTACATATTACAGCTTTCTTATGTTTGCAACATAATTCAACTGCCTTTTCATGAAGGTTATTCGGTAATGCTATACATACTACATCAACGTCTTTATGAGATATCGATTCCTCCATCTCTGTAGTGAAATGGTTTACATCATAATCTTTTGCAAATTTTTTTGCACTTTCTAACCTTCTTGAGTAAACCGATACAACTTTATCTTTATTCCTGTAGCCATGTAAAGAATCAGTATAAAATCTCCCAATAAATCCTGAGCCCAGCATTGATACTTTTTGCATAGTTTTATTTTTTTTCTTTAAAAAATATAATTAAAAATAATAATACTCCACCTGATATATATGCAGGTACCATCCATATGTCTGTCCAATTTTTGAGACCTTCAATAGTATATGAATCAGTGATTAAACCAGAGAACCAAGAGCCAATAGTCATTCCAATACCGTATGTTGCAACAGTAAATAAACCTTGAGCAGCATTTTTAATTTTTTCATTTGCTTTATTTTCAGTATACATGTACCCAGTCACAAAAAAGAAATCATAACATATTCCATGCAAGATAATTCCAGACATAATCATCCAATATGATGACTCCATATCTCCATTTGCAAAAAAGAAAAACCTTAATAACCAAGCAGCAATACCTATCATTAGTATTTTTTTAACACCGAGTCTGTAATAAAGAAGTGGAATTGCAAGAATAAAAATTGCTTCAGAAATTTGACCATAAATCATTTTTCCGGCAGCTCCTTCCATACCTATATCATTAAGGAAAACATTAGCGAAAGAATAATAAAATGATAAGGGAATACAAATTAAAACTGCAGAAATAAAGAAAATTAAATATGATTTATCCTTTAGTAAAATTAATCCTTCTAAACCCAAGGGAGAATCATCAGATTTACCTTTTGGGGCTACATTTGGTAAGAAAAATGAGACAATACCTAACAGAATTGAAGCAGAGGACGCAATATAAAAGGTGTAGGCAATGCTATCTACATTATTTTCTAATTGTAATTTACCAATAATGAATCCAGCAACTATCCATCCAAATGTTCCAAAAAATCTGATAATAGGAAACGATTTTCCAGTATCCGATACGTTTGCAAAAACAATATTATTTGATAAAGCTACAGTCGGCATATAGGTCAATGAATAAATTAATATTGCAATGATGAATATAAATGATGATGTTATTTGTGTTGCATAAATTAAAATTAAACCTCCAATGATATGCAATGCACCCATTGCATTTTGAGCTGAGAAATACCTGTCTGCTATTGAGCCTACAAAAAATGGAGATATTATTGCAGCAAATGCAAATGCTGAGTAAGCATTTCCTATTTCTGATCCAGTTGACATTAATATTTTAGCCATGTATGTACCTGCAGTAACATACCATGCACCCCATATAAAGTACTGAAGGAACATCATTAATGAAAGCTTAAAATTTTTCATATTTAATTGGTTAATTAACCCGAAGTATTATTAAGTTAAGAAAAAAATTTTTAAATTAATGTGATTTTATATCATTATTAAAATACATCAATATCTAACAAATAAGCAACATGAAAAAACATAAGTCAAAAAAAACATCTAGAAGAGAATTTATTAAATATGGCTCCCTAGCAGCCTCTAGTTTTTTTATTGTACCAAGACACGTACTTGGTGGTGAAGGCTATTTATCCCCAAGCGATAAAATTAATATTGCAGGTATTGGTGTTGGTGGTAAAGGAACTTCTGATCTTTGGTACGCATCCAATGAGGGAAAAGAAAATGTGGTAGCATTATGTGATGTTGATATGGGTGATATCACTTCTAAATCTAGAGAAAGATTTCCTAAAGCTAAATTTTACCAAGATTTTAGGGAGATGTTAGAGAAGGAAAAAAATATAGATGCAGTTACTATTTCATCCCCTGATCATATGCATGCAATACAAGCGCTTGCTGCAATGGATTTAGGTATTCATGTTTATGTTCAAAAACCACTTACTCATAATATAAGAGAGGCAAGAATGTTGACCGAGAGAGCAAGAGAAAAAAGAATTGTAACACAAATGGGTAATCAGGGAGCATCTAATTCAGGAATGGTTAAAGTTAAAGAATGGTTTGATGCGGGTTTGATAGGAAATGTTGATGAAGTTTTTGTATGGACCAATAGGCCTATATGGCCACAAGGGATACCAGTTCCAAAATCTGATGGTAGTCCTGTTCCTGAAGGATTTGATTGGGATCTTTGGCTTGGAACTGCTCCAAAAATAGATTACACGGATGCTTACCATCCATTTAATTGGAGAGGTTGGTGGGCATATGGTACCGGTGCACTTGGTGATATGGGATGCCATATTATTGACGTTCCATTTAGAACATTAGGACTTCATTATCCAGTTGGGGTAGAATGTAGTGTCGGTCAAGTTTTTATAAAAAAATGGAATCCAGAATATATTCCTGAAGGATGTCCTCCTTCCTCATCTGTAACACTTGACTTTAATTCAACAGAAAAAAATAATACAAATATGAAGATGAGATGGTTAGATGGAGGATTGAGACCACCTCACCCTGACCTTATTCCAGCAAGTGATCCACTTGGAGATGAAAGTAGCTCAAATGGTGTAATGATGATAGGATCTAAAGGTATTATTACTACTGGTGTTTATGGCTTTTATCCAAAACTTTATAGGAAAGGTGAGGAAACTTTAAAATTTGATACGTCTAATCAACCTGGTAATGAATTTGGACACCAAAGTAAGTGGATAGCCGCATGTAAATCTGGGTTTAATAGTAATGAGCATAAAAGTTTAACTTCTTCTTTTGATTATGCTGGTCCAATGACTGAAACTGTCCTAATGGGTAATATTGCAATTAGAAGTTATATGGAAAGAAAAGAAGGAGAGAAGATTCAGTTTCCTGGTAGGAAAAAGCTCCTATGGGATGGTGATGCTATGAAAATAACAAATTACGAGGATGCAAATAAATATGTCACTCGGGAATATAGAGAGGGTTGGGAGGTTTAGAATTCGTAGTCAAGGCCTAGTTTATTTTTAAGGTCTATTAAACTCTTATTCTTTTTTGATAAATATTCATACTTATCTTTATTTGTATAGATTGTCCTACTCTTTTCTTGGACTTTTACTTCTTTATTAATTTCAATATCTTCTTTAAATATTCCTTTCAAGAAATATTGTAGTTTATTTTTTAAATCATCAAAAATAGATCCCTCTAACTCATTATCAAGCTGAAAAATAACAGTTTTGCCCTCAAATTTTATTTCTTTTTTTAAAATTGCGATTTCGGATTTTTTCTCTTTTATTTTTTCTATGAATTTTTTGATTTGGCTTTTAAAGCTTACCTCGTTAAAATCTATTTTATCATTATTATTTGATTCATGTTTTATTTCCTCTTTTTCTTTGATTTGTACAGGTTTAGAGGAAATTAAATTTTTAAGATTAGGAGTATCCCTTTCTATAATCTTTTTTTCCTCTTTTTTAATTTTTAATTCAGTCTTATTATTTTTTTCAACTTTGGTATCATCACTTATTTTCTTCTTTGGTGCCCCTTGAGTTAAGACATCAGTTTTTTTTTTGTTAATTGAACATATTTTTAACAGTGCGACTTCGGTATGTATTTTAGGATTACTAGACAATTTATAATTAATCTCAAAAGAATTTAAAATCTCTAGTACTTCTTTGATAAAGTTTGTATTTATTATTTGCGAATGATTTTTAAATTTTAGCTTATCATCATCTGAGACTTCCATAATTTTTATTAATTCATCACTTTTTGAGAGAAGGAGGTTTCTAAAGTGATTTGATAATCCACTGAGTAAGTTAATACTTTCAAACCCTCTTTGTATTATTTCATTATGAAGTAGTAGTGTGTTTGTCTCATCACTATTGAAGAAATAATCTGTCATTTTAAAAAATAATTCATTATCAATTATATTTAAATTTTTAGTTACATCTTCAACTGTTATTTTCGATGTTTTTGAGAATGTTTTGATTAGATCTAATGTTGAAAGAGCATCTCGCATAGCACCATCAGCTTTCTTAGATATAAGGTGTAGAGCACTTTCTTCAAAGTCTATATTTTCAGTAGTAAGTATTTCTATTAATTTATTTTTTATATCATTTATTTCAATTCTATTGAAGTCATAGATCTGACATCTAGATAAAATTGTTGGTATAACTTTATTTTTTTCAGTTGTTGCTAATATAAATATTGCATAGGAAGGAGGTTCTTCAAGTGTCTTTAAGAAAGCATTGAAAGCAGCATTTGATAACATATGTACTTCGTCAATTATATATACTTTATACTTTCCAGACTGAGGAGCGTATCTAACTTGATCAATTAAATTTCTAATGTCATCAACGGAATTATTTGAAGCTGCATCTAACTCGTATATATTCAAACTATTGGAGGATTCTATTGGATTATCGATAGTAAACTCATTTATCTCATTTGCTAAAATTCTAGCGCATGTTGTTTTACCAACGCCTCTAGGACCACAAAAAAGTAATGATTGAGCAACTTTATTATTTTTTATTGCGTTTTTGAGTGTTGTAGTAACATGTTCTTGACCTACAACTTCTTCAAATTTTGTTGGTCTGTATTTACGTGCTGATACTACATATTTTTCCACGCATCTAAATTAAATAAATTAGATTTGCGCTACAATTATGTTCTTTATTTTTTGGGGTCGACTGGAATTGACAGTATGACAAATTTTATTTTTGCATGTCGGGTGAAAGTAACATCCGTAAGTAAATACTAAACTTTATAAACGGCGAACGTAAATACGATTACGCTATGGCAGTTTAAATTCTAAGAATTTAAATAACCACATCATAGTTAGAACTTGATCTTCAGCTAATTAATATGGTGTCATAAGAAGATCTACTAAATTTATTTTTCTGCAAATTTATTTAGGAAATCTTAGTAGATAAGGTTAGAAGTTGGTTGATATTTTCCTGCTCTATCTCGAAAATCAAAAATTATCTAAGCATGTAGACGAAATATTATTTCCATAGCTGGACGCGGGTTCGAATCCCGCCGACTCCACATATTTGTTTTAATAAGAGAGTAAGTGACTCGGTTTCGAAGTCATTTTATTTAATGGAGGAGCAAACTGTGTAAGTTTGATCCCATTCACTGCAACTTTGTATTCATCAAGTGTAGGAGTCCTACCAAGAATAGCAGAGAGAACAACAACAGGAGTTGATCCTAGTAATGATTCCCCTTTTTTACGATCAGAATCTTTTACAACTCTTCCCTTAAATAGACGAGTTGAGGTAGCCATGACTGTGTCACCTTTCTCAGCTTTTTCTTGATTTCCCATACAAAGATTACAACCAGGCCTTTCTAGATATAATATATTATCATATTCAGTCCTTGCTTCACTTTTTGGTGCTGAATCATCAAATTCAAAGCCAGAGTATTTTTGAAGAATTTCCCAATCCCCCTCATCCTTGAGTTCATCAATAATATTATAGGTTGGTGCTGTCACCACTAATGGAGCTTTAAACTTCACTTTTCCATGTAATTCTTCTAGGTTTCTTAACATTTTAGAAACAATTTTTATATCTCCTTTATGTACCATACATGAGCCAACAAAACCAAGATCAATATTTTTTTCACCATTGTAATAGGATAGTTCGCGTATTGTATCGTGGGTATATCTTTTAGAGATATCATCATTATGTACATCTGGATCAGCAATCATAGGTTCATCAATAATTTCTAAATCAACAACAAGCTCAGCATAATATTTAGCATTTTCATCAGGTGTAAGGGGAGGTTTTTTACCTGATTCTATTTGATCAATTCTTTGGTTTGCTTTATCAATTAAACTTTGAAGAACCTTTTTATGATTATCCATTCCTTTATCAATCATATTTTGAATTCTTCCTTTTGCAATTTCTAAAGACTTAATTAATGTATCATCTTGAGAAATGCAGATAGATGCCTTCGCTTTCATTTCTGCTGTCCAATCTGTGAAAGTAAAAGCCTGATCAGAAGGAAGTGTCCCAATATGAACCTCAATGATTCTTCCTTGAAACACATTTTCACCGCCAAACTCTTTTAGCATTTGCGATTGTGTAGCATGAACAACATCTCTGAAATCCATATAATCATGCATTTTGCCCTTAAAAGTTACTTTTACCGATTCTGGTATAGGCATTGCAGCCTCACCAGTGGCTAAGGCAAGAGCAACAGTTCCTGAGTCCGCACCAAAGGCTACCCCTTTTGACATTCTCGTATGTGAATCTCCACCTATAATGATTGCCCAATCATCGATAGTAATATCATTCAATACCTTATGAATTACATCAGTTAAAGGTTGATATTTTTTTTCAGGGTCTCTACCTGTAATTAATCCAAAATCATTCATAAATTTCATTAGTTTTGGAATATTTTCCTGAGATTTTAAATCCCAAACGGATGCTGTATGACAACCGGACTGGTAACCACCATCAAGTATAGGAGAAATTATTTTTGCTGCCATCATCTCTAATTCTTGAGATGTCATTAGTCCGGTAGTATCTTGAGAACCAACGATATTAACTTCTACACGAGTATATGAACCTGCATGCATAATTTTACCAGTGTTACCAACTGCATTTTTATTAAAGATTTTTTCAACAGCTGTGAGACCTTGTCCTTCATTAAAAATCTCTTTGAAGGGGGCAAAAACCTTTGGCATATTAATTTTTAAAACTTTTGAGGCAAATGTTTGAAGTTTTTTCCCAAAAACAATTGAATATGACCCACCGGCTTTCATAAACTCAATTTTTTGGGGTGTAAATGAAGAAGAAATATCCATTAACTCTTTTTTATTATGATATAATTTTTTGGTTTTAGTATCTATAGTGAGGATTGTACCTGTATCTACTGAATAAGTTTGTTTTAGTACTGGTTCACCGTCCTCATCAAGTATTAAATTTCCTTTTTCATCATAAGATTTAACCCAGTTCTTGAGGTCTAGACCAATTCCACCAGTAACTCCAACTGTTGTCATAAAAATTGGGGATATGCCATTTGTACCAGCTACCACAGGTGCAATATTTATAAATGGAATGTATGGACTTGCTTGCTGTCCGATCCAAAGAGCAACATTATTTACTCCTGACATTCTTGAGGAGCCGACCCCCATTGTTCCTTTTTCTGCAACTAACATTATTCTTTTATCTGGATGCTTTTTTTGTAAAGCGAGTAACTCTTTTTGTTGCTCTTTATTATGATCAAACATACATTTACCATGTAGTTCTCTATCAGATCTTGAGTGAGCATCACCACCAGGAGATAGGAGATCTGTAGAAATATCTCCGATACCCGCCACAAATGTTACAAGATCAATTTTTTCTGGAATATCTGGTAGGCTTGTGAAAAACTCAGCTTTGGCATAGCTTTTAAGGAGATCTTCTGCAATTTTATTTCCATTTTTATAAGCTTTTTCTAAACGTTCCATGTCTGCTTCGTAAAGAAAAACCTGAGTTTTTAAGATATCAGATGCTTTTTTGGAGATAATATTTTTATTGTCAAGTGCTAAATCTAATAATACTTCAACTGAAGGCCCACCTTTCATATGAGATAATAATTCAAAAGCAAAATCAATATCTATTTCATCAAAAACATATTCTTTGAGAATAATTCTTTTCAGAAATTTAGATTTGACCTCGGCAGCACTCGTAGTCCCAGGTAGTACATTATAGATAAAAAACTCTAAAGACTTTGCTCTATTATTATTGTTTTTATCTTTAATATGAGATATAATTTCATTTAATAAAGCAGAATCATCTATTGGTTTAGGATGCAACCCCTGAGTTTTTCTCTCATTAATTTCATTCAGATATTCAGTATATCTGCTCATAAGATCCTAGTTTACTTTATAAAGTACAAATTTAGGATATAGAAGTATTAATTCAACCTTAAATCAGGGTATTTTTAGTAAGAGAATTCTTTAGATTCAAGTTCTTTTACTCTTTTATATACATTGATTTTAACAATTTTTCAATCTTTGAACTGCACATCATGAACATTATACTCAAATATTTCATTTCCATTTTCATCAACGTCGTAGTAATCATTACCATTTGTTAGCCGTTATTATATTTCGCCATTTTCATTCTCTCCTGCATTAGCTATCATCCACCTAACTTCCCATCTTGGTTTTGCTGTTTTAAACCAATTATCTAATATTTCATAAATTTTTTTTATCTCTAAATAAAGATTTCCACTCATTTTTTTTAATACTTTCTCTCCAATATCTAAATAATCTGAAAAATAATGAACGATGAAAACTTGAGAATGGCAATAAAAAAATAAGATTTAGTGATGTAACCAATATTAAAAGAAAATGACTCATTTTTCTTTCTAATCCATATAAATGCTTATTAACAAAAATGTGTTTTGATACAATTAATTCTGATTTTGTTATCAATTTAATTTTATCATTTTTCCTGGAAGATCCGCCATGCATATGATAATAATCTAAATCATAAATTACACAAGGGTAAATTTTATTTTCAAAAGCTCTTTTCCCAAAATCCATGTCTTCTGAATACATCCAAAACCTCTCATCCCAACCGCCAATAATCTCGAAATTATTTTTTTTTATTAAGAGGAATGAACCTGAGACCCAGCCAACCATAATAACTTTAAAACCATCTAAAATTTTAATTTTTCTTTTATTTCTATTGAATAAAAGATAAAACTGCCTTATAAAATTTGTTACTGTCCAAAAATTAAAATAAAACCCGTGTGAAAAAGATTTATTTAAATAAGCATTTTTTGATCTTATTGATATAACTCCCAGATTATTTTTTTCACAAAAAGGAATTAGATTATTTAAGCAGTCATTTGGTAATACTGAATCTGGATTTAAAAATAATATCCATTCTGTTTTTGATTCTTTGGCCCCAATATTACAAGCTTTTGAAAAGCCAGAATTATAGTCAAGTTCAATCCATTGAACATTAGGATATTTTGATTTAAATTCAGTAATCTTACCATCATCTGAAAAATTATCAACAATAATAATTTCAGGTTTATAAAACTTTTGATTTAGAAGGCTATCAATACATTTTGATAAATAATTCCATGACCTATAATTTACTATAACAATTGTTATTTTATAATGCATTTGAACAAGGATTAGACGAACCTCAATTTATATAAGAGATTATTTTTATATTTTCTTTTCAAGCATTTTTTTTATTCGCTTTTCTGAAATAATTATTTTATAATTTTCTGATATTGTAAACAAGTTTTTATTCAATCCTTCTCTTTCATTTTCTATTGTTCTTATCAATAAATCAATTTCTTTATTTTGAAAGTCGCTTATTTTTTGTGAATTTTTATAAAAACTTAATCTTTCATACTTAACCATAACATTAGACTGTAATTTTATTGTCTCTTGTAAAAGGTTTTTTATTTGATTGTCATCTCTTGATAATACCTCATTTATTACAGATAAAACTGCTCCACTTGCACCTATTATTGGTCCAGCTTTCCTTGTTACTTCAGCATTATTTGATAAGACACCTAAAAAAGCACCTAAAAAAGTAATTCCTGCAGCACTAAATGTTCTTATCTTTCTATTATTTTTAGATGTTGCTTCAATGAATTTAAGGTTATCATTGATTTCTTCTAGACCAGCTTGTTGATCCTCAAATTCTTTAATTAGTTCAGTAATTTTTTCTTGAACTTTTTTTGGATTGATTGTATTAAAAACCTCAACATCTAATGATATCTGAGTAGACTGACCAGAAAGATCTGATGCTCTAAGCTCAAGTCTATAATTTTGGCTATTGTTTGCATTTTTTACATGTTCATAATCAACATCAAAAAATAATGTTTTAGTCACGTTATCAAGTTTCATTCCTCGAGGAAGTTGAGCGCCTACATTCTCAAGAGATATTGAATCATTTACATTTGGATCTTCAACTGGTATTTTATAATTGTACGTTTTTCCTTCTTCGACTACCCATTTAGATACTTTTCCAAATATCGGAGGATAATTATTTTCCGAATAAATTATTTTAAATGAATCTAAATCAAAAAGATCTTCATTATTTTTTTTATAAGCTTTTAAAATGAAATTATACGTTTTCTCTAACTCGTCAATATTTTTTGGATCGATATTCCAAATTATTTCACCATTAATCGGATTAAAATTATCAACAGGAGCATCTGTTTTCAAATCATATAGGATGTTCTCTTCATTATCATTAATAATAGGTCTATGATTAAATGTATATCTATCCCTTATTATTCTATCAATTTGTTTATTGATAATTTGTGGTGGATAATCCAAATCATTTATTTCTATTAAAAAATCAAACTTTTGAGAGATAAGATTCTTACCATGTGCAAATAAATTCCATGTTAAAAATTTATTTGATGCCTGCTTGTTATCTGGAATAAATTCAAAGTAAATTCTTTTACTACTTTTATCGTAAACAATTTTTCCATTATCAATAATTCTATAATTAGGGTTGTCATTGAAATAGTAATTAAATATTAAATCCTTGCTGAAAGATTCCAATTGTAGGATCATAGATAAGGTGTCTCTTTCGTTTATCGTAATATTATTAAGAATAGTAGAATTTTCAATATTTATGTTTTCATCATCGTTTACTTTTAAATTTATAATTTTAAAAGAAATTAATTTTTCATCAATTTCAATTTTATTTTTATTCCCTTCCTTAATTTTTTTTACTTCTATATAATTAGTATCTATTTCATTTGAAACAGCTATTGAATCACCTATGCTAATCGAAATTGTGGTGTCATTATTAAATTTTAATAGAGTACTGTCATTTTCTGAATTTTGAGAGAATATATTTAGAGGTAAATGAATTTGGATAAAAATAAAAAATGAAAATAATAGTTTTCTCATTTTAAAGTCAAGACTTATTAGTTTTGTGTTTCAATATCACAAATCTATTATTTAATGAAATGAATTTTTTAATTATTGTTGTAAATCTATTAATTAGTTCTTTCTTAGTCCAGTCTGAATGGCAATTAAAAAAGGATAAAAATAATATTAAGGTCTTTTTAAGATCTAAATCATCAGATGTACAAGAATATTTAGCTGAAACAATAATTGACTCTGATTTAAAATCAATTAGTAGTATCATTTTAGATTTTGATAAGTCCTATAAGTGGATGTATAAACTAAAATCAAGTAAAATATTAGATAAAAATTCAGAAAGCCTGTATCATGTGTATTTTACTGTAGAAATGAATTGGCCCCTTAAAAATAGGGACCTTGTTTCCGATGTTAAAATTTTTAGGAGTAATAATAAAATTACAATTGATTTAAATTCAAAACCAAATTATATTAATAGGAATCAAAAATATATAAGGATTATAGATACAAGATCGATTTGGAATTTAACAAAAATTTCAGAAAATAAAACAAAAGTCACATTACAGAGCTATGCAGTTATTGAAGGAATTCCAAATTTTATTACTGATCTTTTTATATTAGAAAGTCCTTTGTACTCTCTTTCAAATCTCAGGGAAAAATTTTAGATCCTTTCAATTTCTGCACCTAAAGATTTTAGCCTTGAATCAATGTTACTATAACCTCTATCTATTTGATCAATATTATCAATTATACTTTCTCCCTCAGCAGAAAGAGCTGCAATTAGTAAAGAAACTCCTGCTCTTATGTCGGGTGATGTCATCTGAATTCCTTTTAGCGGTATTTTTCTATCTAATCCAATAACTGTTGCTCTATGAGGATCACATAATATTATTTGTGCTCCCATATCAATTAATTTATCAACAAAAAACAACCTGCTTTCAAACATTTTTTGATGAATTAATACAGTTCCTTTTGCTTGTATTGAGGTTACTAGCGCAATACTCAATAAGTCAGGAGAGAAGCCAGGCCATATTGCATCTGAAATCGTCATTATAGAGCCATCAATAAATGATTCTATCTCATAGTGATCTTGAGATGGTATATGAATGCAATCATTTTTGATATTCATTTTAATGCCAAGTCTTTTGAATGTATTGGGAATTATTCCAAGGTTTTTGATACTAACATCTTTAATTAAAATATCTGATTTAGTCATCGCTGCTAGGCCAATAAAACTTCCGATCTCGATCATATCAGGTAAAATCTCATGGGATGTACCTTTTAAGTTGGAAACGCCATTAATTTTTAAATAATTTGACCCAATACCACTAATATCTGCTCCCATTGAATTCAACATTTTACATAACTGTTGAATATACGGCTCACAAGCAGCATTATAAATGGTAGTCTTTCCTTCAGCTAAAGAAGCGGCCATAATAATATTTGCAGTTCCTGTTACGGACGCCTCATCAAGGAGAATATCTGCTCCTTTTAATTTTTTAGATGAAATTTTAAATAAAGAGTTATTATTTTCAACAGAAAATGTTGCTCCTAACTGTTGAAGGCCAACAAAGTGTGTATCAACTCTTCTCCTACCAATTTTATCTCCTCCTGGCTTAGCAATATAGGCAGAGCCATACCGAGCAATCATAGGTCCCATTAACATAATTGATCCCCTTATCTTTGAAGATTTTTTAAAGAAATCCTCTGATTTTGTATATGAAATATTTAGATCAGATGATTTGAATGTATAAGTTGTTTTATCAAGCTTCTGTACTTCGACTCCAATACCTTTTAAAAGATCAATAAGAAGATTGACATCCTTGATATTAGGTATATTCTTTATAGTTACTAACTCACCTGTAAGTAAGACTGCGCAAAGAATCTGAAGTGTTTCATTTTTTGCACCTTGAGGAGTTATTTCTCCTTTTAAAGAATTTCCTCCATTGATTCTGAATGAACTCATTACATTCTTCTTTTTCTATAAGGTCTGTTTGGTTTTGAATTTCTTCCAGAATGATTTCTTCCAGAATGATTTCTTGAATGTTTTCTTCCAGAATGGTTATTTCTAGAATGATAACTTCTCGAGCCCCTTTCTTTAGTCACTTTGTAGAATAAGTTAAGTTCTTTAACTTTTTCAATATCGATAGTAAGTTTATTGTCTGATAACTCTTTAATATTATCAACAATAACATTATTATCAATAGATTCTTTATTCCACATACTGAAAAATGATTTCATAATCTTTCCAATGTGGATTACTGCAGACTCTTTATCTTCCTCATTCTTCAATTTACAAGCTTGATCTATTAGTAGCTCTATTTTTTTACCGTAGTGTCTGTATTTAATTTTATTTTTAGGATACTCTAATCTCTTAGGTTTTTCTGACTCAGATTTTGGTATTGGTTTTGGATAAGGACAATCTATGTCAATATCATGCTCAGACATAATATGTAAATCATCCCACAGTTTTGCTTCGACTTCACTTTGATCATTGAAACTTGGGTGGGTAACTTTCATCATATCTATTAGTGTATGGGATAACTCACTTCTTTTATCCTTTTGTTTAACACTCTTTACGTAGTCTACAAGTTTATGAAAGTTCCTTCCATATTCTCTGAGTATTAATTTGCTTCTAGTCGTGTTATATTCCATCATCTTAATTTTTTTCAAAACTAACTAATTTTTTCATCAATTAAGTATTAGATTCATCTACTTATTTTAATAATGGAATATTTAAAAGATTTAAATTCAAATCAAAAGGAGGCAGTTATCCACGAAAAAGGTCCCTGTTTGGTTATAGCAGGTGCTGGATCTGGGAAAACTAGGGTTTTAACATATAGGATTGCTCATCTTATAAAGAATGGAGTAGACCCTTTTTCAATATTAGCACTGACATTTACCAATAAAGCTGCTAAGGAAATGAAAGAAAGAATTGAAAATATCGTTGGTACTGAGGCAAGAAGTTTATGGATGGGGACATTTCATTCAATATTCTCTAGAATATTAAGATCTGATGGATATAAAATTGGCTATCCTTCAAATTTTACAATATATGATACTCAAGACTCTAAAAATTTAATCAAGGCAATTATTAAGGAATTAAATATTGATCCAAAACTTTACAAAGAAAATGTTGTTTATAATAGAATCTCAAATGCAAAAAATAGATTAATTTCCTTTAAAGAATATATTAAAAATCCTATCCTTCAAGAGGAAGATGCTTCATCACTAAGACCAAAAATTGGTGAAATATATAGGATTTACTCTCAAAGGTGCTTTAAGTCTCAGGCAATGGATTTTGATGATCTATTATTTAATACAAACGTTTTATTTTCTGAACACATAGATGTATTGAACAAATATCAACAACTATTTAAACATGTACTTATAGATGAATTTCAAGATACAAATTTCTGTCAGTATTTAATTACAAAAAGACTTGCTTCAGTTCATAGAAACATTTTTGTAGTCGGTGATGATGCTCAATCAATTTACGCATTTAGAGGAGCTGAAATCAGAAACATACTAAAATTTGAGGATGATTTTGAAGAGTTAAAAACTGTGAAGCTTGAGCAAAACTACAGGTCAACAAAAACAATTGTGAAAGCAGCAAATTCTGTTATTGATAAAAATAAATCTAAACTAAGCAAAGAAGTTTGGACTGAAAATGATGAAGGTGAATTAATTTCAATTAAAGAGTCATTTTCAGATAATGAGGAGGGTAAGATAGTTTCAAATCTTATTTTTGAAGAAAAAAATAGAAATCAATTAACTAATTCTAACTTTGCTGTTTTATATAGAACAAATAGTCAATCAAGATCCATTGAAGAAGCTCTTAGAAGAATTGGAATTAAATATAAAGTTTTTGGAGGAGTATCATTTTATCAGAGAAAAGAAGTAAAAGACCTTCTAGCATATCTAAGGTTTTCAATAAATCATAATGATGAGCAGTCTTTTAGACGTATTATAAATTATCCAAGAAGAGGAATTGGTCAAACATCAATTGATAAAATTATCATTTCCTCTAATAAAGAGGATAAAAGCTTATGGGAAATAATTTCTAATTCTAATAAATATTTAGATTCAAGAATTGTCAATCTTCTTAAACCATTTACTGACTTAATAATATCATTTAATAATTTTTCTAAAAATAATGATGCATTTTCGTCCGCTTCTCATATTGCTTCAAACTCTGGACTACTCAAAGAATTGTGGGATGACAGAAGTATTGAGGGAATAAGTAGATACGAAAACGTTCAAGAATTATTGAATTCTATCAAGGAATTTATTGATAATGAAGATAATGAAGAAAAAAATCTAAATGAGTTTTTACAAGACATATCACTAATGACTGACCAGGATAAAAATGATAATAGTGATGAGGAGTACATCTCTTTGATGACAATCCATATGGCAAAAGGTTTAGAGTTTCCTGTTGTTTTTATTGTAGGTGTAGAAGAGGACCTATTTCCTTCTCAGATGATGATATCTTCCAGAGAGGATCTTGAAGAAGAAAGAAGGTTATTTTATGTGGCTATAACTCGAGCAATGAGAAAATTATACTTAACATATTCTAAAACTAGATATAGATATGGTTTATTAAAAGATTGTGAAAAGAGTCGTTTTATAAAAGAAATAAGTCCCGTTTACCTAGATTTTGAAAATAAAAACATTAATAAATCTTTCGTGAGTAATGTATTAAAAGAAAAAAGAAATCTTTCTCCAATAAAAAAAATTAATAAAGAGAAAAATATATCATTTGAGTCAAGTCAAATATCAGATTTGAAAGAGGGATTATATGTTAAACATCCTACTTTTGGGAAAGGAAAAATAATCAATTTGAACATTGATACAAACCAAAATAAAGCTACGGTTAAGTTTAATCTTGTTGGTGAAAAAACTTTATTATTGAATTTTGCTAAATTAAAAATTTTAAAATAATGGAAGTATTAGGTATCGACATAGGAGGATCAGGAGTAAAAGGTGCAATCGTTGAGACCAAGTCAGGTAAACTAGTATCTGAAAAAATTAGATTTTCTACGCCAATCCCCTCGACACCAAAAAAAGTTTTCAGTGGAATAAAAACAAATTTGATTGATAAATTTAATTGGGAAGGTAAGGTAGGTTGTGGATTTCCTGGTGTGATAAAGAAAAACAAGGTTCACTCAGCTGCAAACATGAATAAAAAATGGATTGGAACTAATATTAAGAAAAAATTTTCAAATAAGTTCAATCTAAAATGTAGAGCATTTAATGATGCTGATCTTGCAGGTATTGCAGAGATATCTCTTAATAAAAAAATTGATAAATCAGGAACAATTATCTTAATAACAGTTGGGACTGGATTAGGAACATCAATATTTATTGATGGTAAATTAGTTCCAAATATTGAATTTGGTCATCTTAAAATGTATGGAGACTGCGCAGAGAAATACGCATCAAATCTTGCAAGAAAAAAACTCAATTTATCCTGGGAACAATGGAGTGATAGATTTAATGAATATTTAAATTATGTTGAGCTTTTAATTTCACCTAATACCATAATTTTTGGTGGTGGAATTAGTAAATATTTTGAGGAATTTGAATCGAGATTAAAAACAAAATGTAAAATAATCCCAGCAGAAAATCAAAATAATGCGGGTATAATAGGTGCTGCTATCTCTGTCTGATAATTATTGATTGTACCCTGTATCTTCTATTAAATCTTCCTTTTGAGCTTCATTTGCCAGTTCATCGCATCTTTCATTTTCAATATCTCCCGAATGACCTTTAACCCATTTAAATTTTACATCAAACATTTTATAAAGAGGAATAAATTCCTTCCATAAATCAATGTTAAGTTTATTCTTAAAATTTTTCTTTTCCCATTCCCATATCCATCCTTTCTCGATAGATTCAACAACATATTTTGAATCAGAATATAATTCAATTGGTATTTTTTTATTTTTGACTGACTTAAGAGCAATTATAACTGCTGTGAGTTCCATTCTATTATTTGTAGTTAGTTTATATCCTTGACTAATTTCTTTTCTCATATCTTTATATAGCATAACTATCCCATATCCTCCAGGGCCTGGATTTCCACGACTTGAACCATCAGTATATATTTTAATCATTTTGAGAGATGAAATATTGAATTCCATATTCATATCCACTTAGGCCTAAACCAGATATTATCCCTTGACATACATCACTGAGATAACTTTTTTTCCTAAATTCCTCTCTAGATAAAATATTAGAAATATGAACTTCTACTGCAGGACATTTTATAGAAGAGATCGCATCTCTTAATGCAATAGAGGTATGAGTGAAGCCACCCCCATTAATAATAATTCCGTCATACTTAAAACCAATTTCTTGAATTTTTTCAATTAATTCACCTTCATGATTAGATTGAAAATATTCAATTGAAACATTTTTATATTTTTCCTTTAAGGATTGATAAAAATCCTCAAAAGATTGATCTCCATAAATTTCTTTTTCTCTTATCCCTAGGAGATTTAAATTTGGTCCGTTTATAATTATTAATCTCATGATTTTATAAATTTAGTCTAAAAAAAGTATTTTATGTGGGAGTATGAAATTATTGAATATCAGAACCATCTTAAATTAGAGCGTTCTCTTTCCGATAATTCTATTGAGGCATATTTAAATGATATTAAAAAATTAACTGATTTTCTTAAGTTAAGAGGAAATGATTCTTTGAAATATTCAGAGGTAGATACTGATATAATTAATGATTTTATAGAATATTTATACAAGCTTGGTATCTCATCATATACCCAAGCTAGAATAATATCTGGGATCAAATCTTTTTTTAACTATTTGGTGTACGAAGAAAAAATTTTAGCAAACCCAACGGAATTAATAGAATCTCCTAAGCTTAATAAAAAATTACCCGATACATTAAACATAAATGAAATTGATAAAATTCTAAATTCAATTGATCTAAGTACGTATGAAGGAACAAGAAATAGAGCAATCATTGAAACCCTTTATAGCTGTGGATTAAGGGTTTCTGAACTAATAAATATCACTATTCAAAATTTATATTTAGATGTAGGATTTATAAAAGTAATTGGAAAAGGATCTAAAGAAAGGCTTGTCCCTATTGGTTCATCTGCAATAAAACATATAAATATATATCTCAAAAATTATAGAAAATCTTTTAAAGCTATAAGTGGAAATGAAGGTTTTTTATTTTTAAATAGGAGAGGTAAAAAACTTTCACGAAATATGATTTTTATTATTGTAAAGCAACTTTCTATTAAAAATAATATTGAAAAAAATATTAGCCCTCATACTTTTAGACATTCTTTTGCCACTCACCTCATAGAAGGTGGAGCTGATTTGAGAGCAGTACAGGATATGCTAGGTCATGAATCTATAACTACCACTGAAATATACACTCATTTGAATAAAGAATATTTGAGAGAAGTAGTGAAAAAATATCATCCAAGGAGTTGATACAATTCTTATATTTGCGGAATGTATAAATTATTAATAAGACCATTTTTTTTCTTATTCAATCCCGAGTCAATACATAATATTTCATTTTCACTAATAAAATTTATTTGTAATATCCCATTCCTAAAAGAAATCATTAAATCTCTATTTTCTTTTGACAATAAAAAATTAGAATACAATCTATTTAATTTGAAATTTAAAAATAGAATTGGTCTTGCTGCAGGATTTGATAAGAACGCAGAGATTTTAAATGAAATTGAACTGTTTGGTTTTGGTCATGTTGAGGTTGGTACAATTACTCCAAAACCACAATCTGGTAACCCCTCGCCTAGATTATTTAGACTTCAATCTAACGAGGCTCTAATTAATAGAATGGGTTTTAATAATGAAGGAGTTGATAAAATTTTAGAAAGATTAAAGTCATATAAGGGATCAATGATTATAGGTGCAAATATTGGTAAAAACAAAAACACTCCAAACGAAGAAGCCATCAATGATTATCTACATTGTTTTATTAAATTAAGAAATTTTGTAAACTATTTTGTTATTAATGTAAGTTCGCCTAACACTCCAAATCTTAGAGATTTACAAGAGAAATCTAAAATATCAGCTATATTAAAATCAATTCAGTCTGAGAATAAAAAAGAAAAATTAGTACCTGTCCTACTAAAAATTTCACCCGACTTATCTAAAGATCAGGTTAGAGATATTGTAGAAGTCTGTTTATCAAATAAAATTGACGGGATTATAGTTACAAATACAACTATTTCTAGAGATAATCTTAAAAAGATTGACACTGTAAATGCTAGTGAGGAGGGTGGTTTGAGTGGTAGGCCTTTAAAAAATAAATCTGATAATATGATTAAATATATTAAAAGCATTTCCAATGGAAAAATAAAAATAATTGGAGTTGGAGGAGTTTTTAATTTCATTGATTTTAAAGATAAAGTAAATGCAGGTGCAGATATTGTTCAAGTATACACTGGTTGGATATATGAGGGGCCTTCAATGGTAAAAAGAATTATTAAATCAATTTTAAAATCCTAGAATTTTCATATACTATGATTAAATTTGAGTAAATGGTAGATAGTTCCTTTAATACTGATTATTATGAAGATGAGGATAATAAAAAGTCTTTTTTAGATAAGTTAAAACTTGCTGTAGGTGGGATTACTTTTGCACTCTCAATAATAACATTCTTCTCATTGACCTCATATATTTTTACAGGTCAGGAAGATCAAAGTCTAGTGAATTCTTCTGTTTCTTTTTCAACATTAAGTGAAGAATCAAAAAATTGGCTGGGGGTATTTGGGGCATTCTTATCCCATTATCTTGTTTTTAAAACATTTGGTATATCTTCATTTCTAGTTGTACCTTTTCTATTTATATTATCAATAAGATTACTTTTTAGAAAAAAACTATATTCAATTTCTAGGATTTTTATCCTATCTATTTTTGGTATTATTTGGATATCATCCATGTTGGGTTTTTTTCTAATAATATTTCCGGATAATATTTTTTTAAATAACTATACTGGAGGGGTAGGATTTAATTTATCTTTATTTTTTCAAAATTTATTGGGTTATTCTTCAATCATAATTCTCCTTCTCGCATTATTTCTTTTTGTAGTTTTCTATTTTAATGTTTATAACTTTAATCTGTTTTCTTTTAAAAAGAAAAATTTATCAGATCAAGATAGCTCTAATGATAATTTTATTGAAGATGAGGTGGATGAGGTGGATGAGGTGGATGAGGTGGATGAGGTGGATGAGGTGGATGATAAGGAAGATTTTGATGAAGAAGAACAAAATATAGATGAAGATAAGATTAAAAGTGACGACTCATTTATTAAAAAAGAAAATGTTGAAAAACCAATAAATAAAAATCAAGAAGAAGAAAAAGATTTAGAATTAAAGGTTGAGAAAACTATAGATGAAAAAACTGCAAAGTCTTTAACAAGTAAAGTTTATGACCCAGAATTAGATTTATCTAATTACAAATACCCTAAAATTGATCTTTTAAAAGAGTCTGATAAGAAGAAAATTCAAGTAAGTAAAGAGGAACTTATATCAAATCAGGAGAAGATTAAAGAAACTTTAAGAAACTTTAAGATAGAAATTGCTAGCATGAAAGCTACTATTGGACCAACGGTAACTCTTTACGAGATAATACCTCAGGCAGGAATAAAGATTTCAAAAATAAAAAATCTAGAAGATGATATAGCATTAAGTCTATCAGCACTTGGAATAAGGATTATTGCTCCTATTCCTGGAAAAGGGACAATAGGAATTGAAGTGCCTAATAAGAATAGAGAGGTTGTGAGTTTACGTTCTGTTATGAAGACAGAAAAATTCATTAAAAGTAATTATGAATTGCCCCTGATCTTAGGTAAAACAATATCAAATGAGGTACTACTTGCAGACTTAACAAAAATGCCACATATTCTTGTTGCTGGAGCAACAGGTCAAGGAAAGTCAGTAGGTTTAAACGTCATGTTAGCATCACTTTTATATAAAAAACATCCCTCTATATTAAAATTTGTTTTAATAGATCCAAAAAAAGTTGAGCTTTCTTTATTTAATAAAATAGAAAGACATTTTCTCGCTAAATTACCGGATGCTGAGGAAGCTATTATAACAGAAACTAAGAAAGTAGTTCATACTCTTAATTCACTCTGCACAGAGATGGATGTTAGGTATAATTTATTGAAGGATGCTCAAGCTAGAAATTTAAAGGAGTATAATAAAAAGTTTATTAATAGAAAGCTTAATCCAAATGAGGGACATAGGTATTTGCCTTACATTGTATTAGTTATTGATGAATTAGCAGATCTTATGATGACTGCAGGAAAGGAAATAGAAAATCCTATTGCAAGATTAGCTCAATTAGCAAGAGCTATTGGTATTCATTTGATTGTTGCCACTCAGAGACCATCTGTTAATGTAATTACAGGTGTTATTAAGGCAAATTTTCCTACTAGAATTTCTTTTAAAGTTACATCTAATATGGATTCAAGAACCATATTAGACTCTAAGGGAGCTGAACAACTTGTTGGTATGGGAGATATGCTTTTTACATCTGGGTCTGATATAATTAGGCTTCAATGTCCATTTGTTGATACGCCAGAAATTGAAAGTATTTGTGATTTTATTGGAGAACAAAGAGGCTACGTTTCTGCTTATCTACTGCCTGAATTTATAGATGAAAATGAAAAGCAAATTGTTGATATTGATTTATCGGATAGAGATCCTTTATTTGAAGATGCCGCTAGACTAATTGTTTCATCTCAAACTGGAAGTACTTCTTTATTACAAAGAAAGCTTAAGCTTGGATATAACAGAGCTGGTAGATTGACTGATCAATTAGAAGTTGCAGGTATTGTAGGTCCCTCAGAAGGTAGTAAGCCAAGGCAGGTGCTAATTCAAGATGAGTATAGTTTAGAAAAATTACTTAACGATTTAGACTAACTTTTCGTAAATTAAAGGTATGAAGTATTTTTTAACTTTTTTATTGAATTTAGTTATTCATCTTAATATTATGTCTCAGGACACAAGAGATGCTTTAGAAGTTCTGAATCAGATGAGTGATAAATATAAAAAAATGAATGGATTCACATCCTCATTTACATATTCAATGAACAATTTATCAGAAAATATTACAGACTCTTTCGAAGGAACAATTTCGGTTAAAGATGAAAAATATATTTTATTTATCGAGGGGCAGAAAATAATTAACGATTCGAAAACAGTTTGGACTTATCTTGAGGACTTAAATGAGGTTACGATATCTGAATTTGATCCAACCGAGCAAGAAATCTCATTGAATAATATTTTTGAAATATATAAAGAAGGTTTTACTCATAAGAATATTGGAGAAAAGGATGACTTATTAAATATAGAGATATACCCAGATAGTGATGAAAAATCTTATTTTAAAATTCTATTTAAAATTAATAAGTCAAACTTACTAGAAAGTTTTACTGTTTTTGATAAATCGAATACACTTTTCATATACACAATTAATAATTTTATAGAAGAAGATCTTGATCTATCTCTATTCACATTTATCGAAAAAAATTATCCAGGTATAGAGGTAATAGATTTTAGATAGGATGAATTATGCAAACATTGTAAGTGAGATTAGGAAGAAAAAATCTTATTTATGTATTGGTTTAGACACAGATATTAATAAAATTCCTAAATCATTACTTGATTTCGAAGATCCAATATTTGAATTTAATAAAAGAATAATCGATTCAACTAATGATTTAGTAGTAGCATATAAACCAAATTTAGCTTTTTATGAATCTCTCGGTTCAAAGGGCATTGATTCATTGTTAAAAACAGTAGACTATATTCCTGAAAATATACTAAAAATAGCTGATGCAAAAAGAGGCGATATTGGGAATACATCTAATATGTATGCTAAAAGCTTTTTTGAAACATTTAAATTTGATGCAGTCACTCTTTCACCTTATATGGGTAAAGATTCTTCAATTCCATATCTTGAGTATGAAGATAAATGGATAATTCTATTAGCTTTAACATCTAATAACAGTTCTATTGATATTCAACATTTTAAAAATTCAAATCAAAAAAATCTCTTTGAACATGTAATAGAAGATTCATTAGAGTGGTCAAGTCAAGAAAATACCATGTATGTAGTTGGTGCCAATAGAGTTTCAGAGTTAAAAAAAATTAGAGATATTATACCAAACAGCTTTATTTTAATACCAGGTGTAGGTACTCAAGGTGGTAAATTAAAAGATATTAGCTTAAATACAATGAATGAAAATTGTGGTATACTGGTAAACGTTTCTAGGGACATAATATACTCTGATTCTTCAGAAATATTTGAAGATCAGGTAAGAAAAAAAGCTTTAGAATATAAAATCGAGATGGAATCACTTCTTATTCAAAAAGGTTTAGTGTGAAAAAAGATTATCAAATTTTACTTTTTTATTCCTACGCTAAAATATTAAATCCTAATAAATTTAAGAGTGATCATCACTTATTTTGTATTAATAATAATATTAAAGGCAGGATTATTATTTCAAAAGAGGGTATTAATGGAACTGTTTCAGGCCTAATTAAAGATTGTGATAACTACAAAAAAGAACTAATTAGCAAAAAAATTTTTTCAGATATTGATTTTAAAGTAGAGCCTTATCATAAAAATGCTTTTAAAAAAATTAATGTTAGAATAAAAAATGAAATTGTAAATTCAGGAATAGTTAAGAAAAGAATATTACATAATAAAGGTAAGTATATAAATCCTTCAGATTTCAAAAAAATTATAAATAATAAACCTGAAGACGTTACTATTTTAGATGTTAGATCCAACTATGAGCATAATATAGGTAAGTTCAAAGATGCCATGACCTTAGATATTGATAACTTCAGAGAATTTCCTAATAAAATCAATGAAATAAAGAAAAAAATAAAGAAAAAAAATAAGATAATCACATACTGCACAGGTGGTGTAAAGTGTGAAAAGGCAAGTGGCTTTTTAAAAGAGAATGGTTTTGAAAATGTTTACCAACTTCATGGAGGAATTATAAAGTATGGGATTGAGGAAGGAGGAGAAAATTTTGAAGGTAAATGTTATGTTTTTGATGATAGAATAGTTAAAGATGTAAATAAAGTTAATCCTGAAGTTATTGGAAAGTGTTATGTGACAGGAGAGAAAACTGATAAAATGGTGAACTGTGCAAATGTTTTATGTAATAAACATTTTCCACTTAGTGAAAATGGAGCAAAAAAATATAAAGGTTGTTGTTCTAAAGATTGTTTAGAAAATGGTGATGTAAGAGAATTTGATGGAACAGGCTTTTATCAAAAAAAAATGAATGGATACAATCCATATATTGGATTAAAAAAATAATTTTATTGAAATACTATTTTATTTTCTGAATCAAACCAGGCTTCATAAAACTTTTTATATTTTTCATCAATAATATTTCTTTTAATTTTTAAAGTTGGAGTAAGAAAATTATTTTCTGTAGACCATGTATCCTTTAGGATTACAATTTTTTTAATTCTTTCGTGTTTTTCAAGTTGGTTATTTATTGAATTCATTAATTCCTCGAAACTATTTTTAATCTCAGAAGCTATTTTTTTTCCTTCACCAAGTATGACTAATGCAATTGGTTGTGTTAAATTTTCACCAACAACACACACTTGCTCTATGAAACTATTTTTACTGAGTTTCATTTCAATAGGATTTGGTGCTACATATTTTCCTTTGGCTGTTTTGAAAATATCTTTTATTCTACCAGTAATTGTGAGGTAACCTTCATTATCAATAATCCCTTTATCTCCGGTATGTAAATATCCGTTTTTGATTGTTTCACTAGTCATCTTTTTTTCTTTGAAATATCCTTGCATAATACAATCATTTTTCATGATTATTTCTCCCTGATCAGTTATTTTAATATCTGTATCTGGCATTGCTTTCCCGACAGTACCAAACTTTATATTATTAGGATAATTTCCGTGTGAGCAAGCAGAGTTCTCAGACATCCCATATGCTTCATATATTTTTATTTTAAATCTATCAAACCATTTTAGGGTTGAAATAGGAATTGATGCTGCTCCAGTAATACAAATTCTACTTTTATTTAACCCTAATGACTTTCTTATTATAAAAGAAAAAATATTGTTGAGTAAAGGTGTCCCCATTATAAAATTTATTATATGCTGTGGAAAAATAGATAAGATTTTTGTCATAAATTTTGTATAAATTCTCGGAACACCAAAAAAAATAGTTGGCTTACAATCTTTTAAATTTTTAACAAATGTTTCTAGTGTTTCAACAAAAAAAATTTTTCCACCAGATAGTATACCCCCATGTTCAACAAGTGCTCTCTCAGCAATATGAGAAAGTGGTAAATAAGAAATAAATCTATCATTTTCATTTAGAGGAAATAGTAAATGTAAGTTTTTTGTAGCTGTAGCAGCTGCTTTATAATTTAATACTACACCTTTTGGTACTCCAGTGGTACCTGAAGTATATATTATTGTAATAATGTCATTTAATTTGATAGGGTGAATTTTTTCTATAGGGTTAAATTCTGTGATCAAACTATCCCATTTGATGAAATCACATTTTAAATCATAATGACCAAAATCTACTTTTAAAATTTCTTTTGGAATACAATTTTTAATTTGATTCCAGTCATTTTCTTCTAATTTTCCTACGAACAATAATTTTGATTCACTATGTTCTAAGATATATTTTGCAGTTTTACCGGTAACATTAGCATAAATTGGGACAGATATATTTCCACTCATCATTATTGCTAAATCAGTGATAATCCAATGTGCACAATTTTTTGATAGAATTGCAATCTTTGATTCTTTTGGAAGCTTGAGGCTCCTTATGTAATTACATATTTTTCTTGCTTCAATTCCAACTCTTTCCCATGAAAATTCATGATTTTTACCATGTATAGGTTGAATTAAAAAAGTACTATTCCCTTTACTTTTTTCCCATTTTACAAAATTATCAACTGGTGAATTTAGTTTTGAGATCATTATTAAAAATTAAATTGCCCAAGATTTACCTATATCATCTAATGGAACACATCCTTTATAATTACCAAGAACAACGGATGGACCATTATACTTAAGGATTTCTGTAGCACCTACTTCAGATCTAAAATATGTAACAATGATATCGGATTTCATTTTCATATAGAAATTTCTGAATTTATTTTCTTTATCATTTTGAATATTATTTAGAATTTGAATCTTTTCAGCTTTATTTGACTGATAAAATGATTCAGGAAAGTCAGGATTATCATTGAGATAATTATCAAAATCTTTCATTTTTCTTCTATATTCTAATAGATCCTCCGAATCTAAAACATTGAAAATATAAGATTCAATTTCTGAAGGTACTCCAACTGCAATAGCACCAGGAAACTCTGTATTTGGCATTACTGTACTTGAAATTTCATTTAATAGAAATGCCTCATCTTTCTCAAAAAATTTTGGTTTCCAACTAATTTCTTTATCAGGACTACTACACGATTTTAGTAAAATAGATGAGGTTGGTAACACAATCGACCCTGATATACATAAAGATATTCTTTTTAATAAATCTCTTCTTTTCATTATAAATTTCTTTTATTAAGTTCACTTACTGCATAATTTGCCGCTCTTGCAGTTAACGCCATATATGTTATTGAGGGATTTACACAACTCGCTGATGTCATACAAGAACCATCAGTTACAAAAACATTCTTAGCTGAATGGACTTGATTCCATTTATTTAGAATTGAAGTTTTTGGATCATTTCCCATTCTTGCAGTACCCATTTCATGTATCCCATTACCCATGCTGTAAAAATTATCATATGGATTAACATTTTTAAATCCGCAGGCCTCTAACATTTCTGCTGCTGAATTTTTCATGTCTTCTCTCATCTTTTTTTCATTTTCTTTTATTTCAGTTTCAAAAACTACTGTAGGCATCCCCCATTTATCTAAAGTATTATTGTCCAAATACATTTTATTATCATGGTAGGGTAGTATTTCTCCAAATGCATTCAATCCCATACTCCACTCTCCAGGTTTTACCGCAATATCAATCAGATCTTGACCTGTAAAACCTTCTTCGGCTGCTCTAAACCACCCATCTCTACGTGCACCCCCTTGGTAACCAAATCCTCTAAGATAATTCATCTCTTTATTTTTAAGATTTCTAAATCTTGCCAGATACCCAGCATTTGGTCTATTACCGTAGTAATAACTGTCTTCATAGCCATCCATTTTTGCTCTTGCCCCTGCCTTAAAATGATGATCCATTAAATTATGGCCTAACTCTCCAGAGTCATTTCCGAAACCATTTGGAAATCTTTTCGATTTAGAATTAAGCATAATTAAAGTTGAGTTTACTGTTGATGCATTCAAGAAAATAATTTTTGAATAAAACTCTTTCATTTCCATGGTTTCTGAATCAATAACTCTTACCCCAACAGCTTTATTTTTTTTATCATCATATATTATTGAATGAACAATTGAGTTTGGTCTTAATTTCATATTACCTGTGGATTCAGCAGCTGGTAGGGTTGAAGAATTAGAACTGTAATATGCTCCATATGGGCAACCTCTTATGCAAAGGTTTCTACCTTGGCATGCACCCCTCCCGTTATGTGGTATTGTTGTATGAGCTACTCTACCAATTGTATAAGTTCTACCAAACTTATTCAGTAAGTTATTTCTAAAATCTTTTTCTACGCAATTCATCTCCATTGGTGGTAAAAATTTTCCATCTGGAAGTTGAGATAAACCCTCTTTCATTCCACTTATTCCAATAAAATTTTCAACGTAGTCATACCATTTCTCAATGTCTTTATACCTAATTGGCCAATCTATAGAAATTCCTTCTTTTGCATTTGCTTCAAAATCTATTTTACTCCATCTATAGACTTGTCTCCCCCAAAGTAAAGATCTACCACCAACATGGTAACCTCTAATCCAATCAAAATTTCCTTTTTTTTCATTATATGGCTGTTCAGTATCTTTTACCCACCAGTGTTTAGTTGATTGTTTTACTGTGTATCCAGTCCTAATTTGAACATAATAATCTTTTCGTTCCTTAGCAGTCAGTTGATCTCTGTAAGGTAATTCCCAAGAGTTTTTATTCATTGTAGGATAGTCCTTAACATGCTTAACATCTCTTCCTCTCTCAAGAACTAATGTTTTGAGACCTTTTTCAGTCAATTCTTTTGCAGCCCAACCACCACTCATTCCAGTACCCACTACTATTGCATCAAATGACTCACCATTTGCAACTTCTAAGTTAATGTTCATGTTAAGTTTAGTAAAAATCAATATTAGCAAAAATATTTTTCTTATAAAAAATTAATTATGATACATTATTATTAAATTAATTAAATATGAATTTTTTTAATTTATTTCTCATTCTAATTCATCCTATTTACATCAGTACAGTTGAGTTGATTTCTGATAAAGATGAAGGTATTTTAAAAATAAAAATTTTTCGAGATGACCTTGAGGATGGATTAAGAATATTCCATAGTAATTCAATTTCAATTAATACTCAAAATAAGCTTTTGAATAATCATCAATTAGTTGAGCAATACTTAAAAAGTAAATTAAAAATTATAATAGATGAGGATGAAATTAAATTTTTAGATCCGAGGTTTAATTTATATAATGATATAGTTGAAATTAATTATCGTTTTGATTCAAAAAATTCATTAAAATCAATAATTATTTTAAATAAAATTCTTTTGGAAGTATATAATGTTCAAAAAAATGTTGTATTCATAAAAAACAATGGATCTAATAGATTTTATACTTTTTCAGACAAAGACTTTGAAAAAAAATTCATTTATTGAAAAGTTCTATTAAGGATTCAGTACTTACCTTAACACCCGTAATAATTGAGTTTTCAATATCAGGATAGTAAAATGGTGAGTGAAGACCAGGAAGTGAATAATTTCCTGAGTTATACTTTTTCATCCTATCATCAGGAACAGTTCCTAACCAATACATGACGGTTGGTATATCTTCATCTGTACTTCCATACCTTGCAAAATCTTCACCAACCATTTGGGGTTCAGAGACAACAACATTATCTTCTCCTATGACTTTTTTAGAAACACTTCTCATTATATCAACCAATTCCTCGTCATTATAATTTGCAGGTGTATAATTATCAGGAATTGTAACTTTTGGCCATCTCGATTTGTCAATTCCCATAGATGAAGCTATTCCATCACATATTTCTTTTATCCTTTTATGTATAAGATCTCTAACCTCATCCTTATAAGTTCTTATTGTTAATTGTAAGTCTACCTCATCAGGTATAATATTATGTTTTGTACCACCTTTTATTGAACCTACAGTTATTACCGCATCATCTAGAGGGTTAATATTTCTGCTTACTATAGTTTGAAGTTCCATAATTATTATCGAGGCTGTAACTATCGGATCAATTGACATATGAGGAGATGCTCCATGCGCACCTTGACCAAAAACTTTTATATCAACAGATTCAGTATTTGCCATTATGTATCCTTTTCCAAAACCAACTTTTCCGTTTGGAATTGTAGCAGAGGAGTGTAAGGCAATACCATAATCAGGAATAGGGAATTTTTCGAATAATCCTTCATTTAACATCATTGCTGCTCCCGCACCAATTTCCTCAGCAGGTTGACCTATCATTATAACTGTTCCATTCCATTCATTTTTTCTTTCAACTAGTGCTCTTGCTGTTCCTGTCCACACAGTCATATGCATATCATGACCACAAGAATGCATTGTTCCAACATCATTTCCATCAACATTTTTTGTTATAATTTTACTTGCATAGGGTAGCCCTGTTTTTTCTTCCATTGGTAAAGCATCCATGTCAGTCCTATATAATATGGTTGGGCCCTCTCCATTTTTAAGAACTCCTACAACTCCATAACCCCCAAAATTTTCATATACATCAAAACCGATTTTTCTTAATTCACCTGCAAGTTTTATCGAAGTCTCCTTTTCCATCAAAGAGATTTCTGGATTTTGATGAATATCCATGTATAATCTTTTTAGATAGGGAAGTTCACTTTCTAGATATATATCAAAATTTTTTTTACTTGAAAAAGATATAGAAATTAAGGTTGAAATTATTAGTAATCTTAACTTCATAATTCTTTTATTTTTATATTTCTATAGTAAACTTTAGTACCATGATCTTGAAAGGCAATTGGACCTGATTTTGTCTTTGAAAACCCCTCCCAATCTTTAAATTTTGAATTATTAATTAAATTTTGCCAATCATTTCCGTGTAAAGGAAATTGAGAAACATTTTTATCATTTAGTGTAACTGAACCTTTATTCTTTTTATAATTTATTTCGATAACATATTTGTTCCATTCGCCTGTAGGATTAGCTGCTAATTCTGATGGCGCAACCATATCATAGAGTGCTCCATTCATATGTAAATGGTTTTTTATTTCTTTCTTGTCATAGACATCATCGTCTATGACTTGTATTTCAGCTGCTGTTAGATAAGGAACCGAATATTTTGGGTCTTCATTTACACCCCAAAAAATTCCACTATTACCATTTTTGTCAATTTTCCATTCGACTGATAAAATAAAATTAGTATAGCTTTTATTAGAGACTAATCCATTATTTGATGATCCAGTTCCTGGATTTAATGTATAGACTCCGTCTTCAATAGTCCATCCTATAATAGAATCAGAAAGGTATGTATGCCAATTATTGAATGTTTTGCCATCTGTTAGAGACACCCATTCTTTGTCCTTGACGTTTTGTGAGTTATTATTACATGACATTGTAATCATTATAATCAATATAGCTTTAATCAAATTCATAATAGTTTTTTTATTAAAGATATAAAATTATTTGATTTCAAGAAATTTATAAATTTTATTAAAAACTAAATCTTTTTCAATATCATTATGAGGTTCATGAAATACATTATTGAGTAAATAAAACTCTGTATTGCTGATTTTTTTACTTATCTCATCACTTCCAAGATAAGAAATTAACCTATCATTTTTACCATGGTAAATAAGAGTTTTGATTTTAATTTTATTTGATTTTTCCTTTACCACTTTAATTGAATCCATAACTTCTGAATAGAGCTTCAGAGATATTCTATCATGCACCTGTCTATCGTTTATATATTTATTTATTATTATCTGATCTTTAGATAAGTCTGAAGGATTTATTCTATTGTTTAGTGTTAGGCTTGGGAATATATTTTTAAATACTTTTTGAATATTTAAAAGATACTTAGGCACTTCGATTGCTAATTTAATCCATGGACTTGAGATAATCGCTGATTCAATCTCTCTACTTTCTCTATCAATTAAAAAATTTAAAGCTATCAAACCACCAAGACTATGTCCAAATAAAATAATTGGACAATCTAAGTGATTTCTTCTAATGTGAATAAGTGATTGCTCTGTTGCATTTAAAAATTCAGAAAATTTTTTAATATGTCCCTTTTTACCATCACTCTTTCCGTGGCCTGGAAGATCAAATGAATAGATCCCAATATTTTTTTTAATAAGGTTTAAACCAAAATCTTCATATCTCCCAGAGTGTTCACCTAGCCCATGTATAACTAAAATACACTTTTTAGCCTTTTGCTTTGGTAGCCAACTTCTTATGAAAATTTTATTACCATGTTTAAGACTGATATAATTCTCAGAAAATTTCATTTTAGGAGAATGCCGGGATACCAGTTATATCATGGCCTAAAATAAGTAGGTGAATATCGTGAGTTCCTTCATAGGTTATCACAGACTCAAGGTTCATCATATGTCTCATCATTGGATAATCATTAGTTATTCCCATTCCGCCATGGATTTGTCTGGCTTCTCTTGCTATTTTCAATGCGATTTCAACATTATTTCTCTTAGCTAATGAAATTTGGGCAGAGCTTACTTTACCTTTATCCATTAGTGAGCCTAGTCTCCAGCATAAAAGTTGTGCCTTTGTAATTTCTGTTAGCATTTCAGCTAATTTTTTTTGTATTAATTGAAATGAGGCAATTGGTTTATCAAATTGATGTCTTTCAAGCGAATATTTTTTTGCTGCATCATAACAGTCTAAAGCTACTCCAATTGCACCCCAAGAAATTCCATACCTTGCCTTATCCAAACATCCAAGAGGTGCACCCAAGCCATCTTTATTTGGAAAAATATTTTCTTTTGGAACTTTGACATTATCAAAAACTAGCTCACCTGTCAGGCTAGATCTTAGGGACCATTTCCCTCCAGTTTTAGGGGTAGATAATCCATCCATTCCTCTTTCAACAATCATACCCTTGATCCTTTTGCTTTCATCTTTTGCCCACACCACAGCAATATCAGCAGCTGGTGAATTTGATATCCACATTTTTGAACCATTCAATATATAATGGTCACCTTTATCCTCAATTTTTGAAACCATCCCACCAGGATTTGATCCATAGTCTGGCTCTGTCAAACCAAAACAACCTAAAATTTCTCCTGAAGCTAATTTTGGTAAATATTTTAGTTTTTGTTCTTCAGAGCCATAGGCTTCAATGGGATACATGACTAGAGAACTTTGAACAGATGCTGTTGACCTCATACCTGAATCTCCTCTCTCAAGTTCTTGCATAATTAAACCATATGAAATATTATCCAGTCCACCACCACCATATTTATCAGATACTGTCGGTCCAAAAATTCCAGTATTTCCCATCTTTTTTACAATATCGATAGGAAAGTGATTCCTTTCATACCAGTCTTCTATATTTGGGGATATCTCTTTACTTACAAAAGATCTAATTGAGTCTCTAATTAACTTCTGTTCATCTGTTAACAAGCTGTCTATTTCATAGAAATCTACAGGTTCAAAATTTCTTATATTAGCCATTTAAAATTTTTTATAAAATTAATATTTAAATGTCAAAGTGCAACCTAAATTATTATAATTTAATTGCAATAAAATAATCTAATTAATCCTTCAAAATGCTATTAAAAATGCAATTTTTTAAGTAATTTTAAACTCATAACTACTAAACTAACCATGCCAGATAAATCAGATAAAAATAAACAATATTCAGCCGGAAATATCCAAGTTTTAGAAGGTCTCGAAGCTGTAAGAAAAAGACCTGCAATGTACATTGGCGATGTTGGAAAAAAAGGTCTTCATCATTTGATTTGGGAAGTTGTTGACAACTCCATTGATGAAGCACTAGCTGGACATTGTGATAAGATATCAGTTTTGATAAATAAAGATAATTCCATAACGGTGAAAGATAATGGACGTGGTATACCAACAGGAATTCATCCCAAAGAAAAAAAATCTGCTCTTGAAGTTGTAATGACTGTGCTTCACGCAGGTGGTAAATTTGATAAAGACACGTATAAAGTTTCAGGAGGATTACATGGTGTTGGAGTATCTTGTGTAAATGCTCTGTCTGAAAATTTAATTGCTACTGTGCACAGAGATGGCAAAGTTTTTGAACAAGAGTATCAGAGAGGAATTCCCAAAGCTGATGTGAAAGAAATTGGTAAATCTAGTGAACGTGGTACTATTGTAAAATTCACTCCTGATAAAGAAATTTTTACTACTCATGAATATAAATATGATACAGTTGCTACTAGACTTAGGGAATTATCTTTTCTAAATGCAGGAATCAGAGTTGAGCTCATAGATGAAAGAGAGACTGATGATAATGGTAGTTTTAAATCTGAAGAGTTTTATTCTGAAGGAGGGTTGGTTGAGTTTGTGAATTATTTAGATGGATCAAGAGAAAAATTAATTCCTGATCCTATCTATATGGAAGGAAAAAAAGAGGAGGTTCCAGTTCAAGTTGCCCTTTCTTATAATTTATCTTATTCTGAAAATGTAGTTTCATACGTAAACAATATAAATACGATTGAGGGTGGTACTCATGTAGCTGGTTTTAGAAGAGGTTTAACAAGAACTTTAAAATCTTATGCGGAAAAATCTGGATTACTAGATAAAGTGAAGGTAGATATATCAGGAGATGATTTTAGAGAAGGTCTTACAGCAATTATTTCAATTAAAGTAGCTGAACCTCAGTTTGAGGGTCAAACCAAGACTAAATTAGGAAATTCTGAAGCTATGGGTGCTGTAGATGTCTGTGTTGGTGAAATGTTAGGGGATTTCCTAGAAGAGAATCCCAAAGAAGCTAAACAAATTATTTCTAAGGTTGTTCTTGCAGCTCAGGCAAGACATGCTGCAAGGAAAGCAAGGGAAATGGTACAAAGAAAAAATGTTCTTACAGGAACAGGTCTACCGGGTAAGCTTGCAGATTGTTCTGAAAAAGATCCTGCATTATGTGAGTTGTATGTTGTGGAGGGTGACTCAGCTGGTGGATCAGCAAAACAGGGAAGAGATAGAACATTTCAAGCTATATTACCACTTAAAGGTAAAATTTTAAACGTTGAGAAGGCTCAAGAACATAAAATATATGATAATGATGAGATAAAAAATATAATTACCGCTCTTGGTGTTAAATTCGGAACAGAGGAAGATGAAAAAGAGTTAAATTTAGAAAAATTAAGATATCACAAAGTAATTATAATGACTGATGCTGATATCGATGGTAGCCATATTAGAACTTTAGTGTTAACATTCTTTTTCAGATATATGAGACCGCTGATAGATAAGGGGTTTTTATACATAGCCCTTCCTCCTCTTTATCAAATATCTAAAGGTAAAAAAAGTGAATATGTTTGGTCGGAAGATGAAAAAGATAAAATGGTTAAAGAAATGTCCAAAGGTGGAAAAGAATCCTCTGTAAATATACAAAGGTACAAAGGTCTTGGAGAAATGAATCCTGAGCAATTATGGACGACAACTATGGACCCAAGTGAAAGACTACTTAATAAGGTTACTATTGAATCTGCTGCAGAAGCTGATGTTTTATTTTCGAAGTTAATGGGAGATGAAGTGGCCCCCAGAAGAGAGTTTATTGAGAAAAATGCTAAATATGCAAACGTAGATGTTTAGATTTTTTTTATTTCTCCTTTTTTTCAATTCACATACATTTGATTCATTTTCTTATTGGCAACAAAAGGTTAACTATACCATTGATATTGATTTTTTCCATGAAAATCATCAATTCAAAGGAACTGAAAAATTAGTATATTATAATAATTCCCCGGATACTTTACATAAAGCTTTTTTTCATCTTTATTTTAATGCATTTCAACCTAAAAGTATGATGGATGTTAGAAGCCGAACATTACCTGATCCAGACAGAAGGGTTATGGATAGAATTTATAAATTAAAAGAAGATGAAATAGGTTTTCACAAAATAAATCAGTTAAAACAGAATAATAAAGAAGTAAAATATAAAATTCAGGGTACTATTCTTGAAGTAGATCTTATCGATGCTATTTACCCAAATGACTCGTCAGTTTTTTATTTGGAGTTTTTAAGTCAAGTACCATCACAGATAAGAAGAAGTGGAAGAAATAATAAAGAAGGTATTGATTATTCTATGGCTCAGTGGTTTCCTAAAATTGCAGAATATGACAGACAAGGATGGCATGCTCATCCGTATATTGCAAGAGAGTTTTATTCTCCGTGGGGTGATTACGATGTCACAATTTCAATTGATAAAAAGTATGTAGTTGGAGGTACTGGCATACTTAAAGACGTAACAAAAAAAAGAGATAAAAAAATCTGGAATTTTATAGCAAATAATGTGCATGATTTTGTTTGGGCTGCAGATCCAGATTACACTCATGATATTTTAAAAGTTGATGGGGAAGATTTAGAACTTCATTTTTATTATCAATCGAATACTGAAGAAATGAAAAAAAATTGGAGTAGACTTCAGGAACATACTGCCGAATCTTTCAAATATTTTAATAAAAAATTTGGTAAGTACCCTTATAAAAAATATTCAGTAATACAAGCAGGTGATGGTGGAATGGAATATCCAATGGCTACACTTATTACTGGAGAAAGATCATATCCAAGTCTTTTATCTGTAACAATTCATGAGGCTCTTCACTCATGGTATCAGATGTTACTTGGAACAAATGAAAGTTACTATGCCTGGATGGATGAAGGGTTTACCTCATTTACTCAAAATATCACACAGTATGATTTGTTTAATGATATTTATAATTTAGATTCAATCAATCCCTTAAAAAAATCATATGATAGGTATTTTAATTTTATAATGAAGGGTATTGAAGAACCCTTATCAACCCATTCCGATCACTTTTCTACTAATCAGGCCTATGGTGTTGGATCATATACCAAAGGTGCAATTTTTTTAAGTCAGCTAGGATATATTATTGGAGATAAGATACTATTTAAAAGTTTGAGAAGATATTATAACGAATGGAAGTTTAAACATCCAGATAAAATTGATTTTATAAGAATAGTAGAGAAAGAGAGTGGTTTAGAATTAGATTGGTATATTGATTATTGGATAGGAACTACCCATAAAATTGATTATTCTCTAGAAATTATTGATTCAAAAAAAGATTTTGTCACTCTTGAAATTAAAAGATTAGAAAAAATGCCAATGCCTATTGATATTGAAATTACTTATAATGACAATTCTAAAAAAATAATTTATATACCATTATCTATAATGAGGGGGGAAAAGAATTTTGATAATTATAATTTTGTTGACATTTTACCTGACTGGGAGTGGGTTAATCAAACTTACAGGTTAGATATAGACAATACAAAAAATATAAAATCTATAATAATTGATCCGTCTGAGAAACTTGCAGATGTGAATCCTGAAAATAATAAGGTAATTTATAAGTAAATTTTTTTATCAGATTATTTATTTAGAAAATTTTCAATAATTTCTTTTACCTCACTCTCACTTATTTTCTCTATGCTCATTTTATATTTTTCAAGTATTTCTTTAGGAAATCCTACAAATGGTTTTTTCTTTTTTTGTTGAAATATTTTTCCATATTCAGTTCCTCTAACTGCTAATATGTATGGTGGTTTTCCATACTTACCTGTTCTTATTTGAATACTTCCACTAAAAAATTCAGCAAGGATATCTTTTGATTTTTCTATTGGACTATTTATGATTTCAATTAATTGTTCTTTCGATAGTGATTTTGGTTCAGGATATTTCTCCTTATTTATTTTATAATTTTTTTCATTATATCTTATATAAAAACCATATCTACCATTTTTTAATTCGATAATACCATCTTTATGCTGGACACTTACTAATTTGTCATCTTCATCTTTTTTATTGATTATAGTTATTGCTTCATCTATTGAGATGTGATTAATAAGTTTATCATATGGTATATTACAATACTTAGGAAAACCAGCATCAGTGTCTTCTTTTTCTCCAATTTGAATAACGGGACCAAATTTAGCTATTCTAGCTTTCATCACTTTTCCTTTATATTCTCCTAATTCTCTTTCTAGTTGGAATCTTTCCTCAGGAACTTTATTTGATAGATCAGAAAATCCTTTATAAAATTCTTTTAGCATATCATTCCAATTTTTACCATTAAATGCTATTTGATCTAACTGATTTTCGGTCTTTGCAGTAAAAGAATAGTCCATAAAACTGTTTATAAAATTTTCATTTAAAAACTCAGTCACAAACATGCCCATGTTTGTCGGATAAATTTTATTTTTTTCAAAACCAGTTCTTTCTTTAACAACTTCTGATGATAAATTTTTATTTTCGAGTATTAGTTCCTCACTATCAATTATTTTACCTTCTCTTTCTTCTTTTACTACATACTCTCTTTCCTTAATTTTCCTAACAGTTTCAGCAAATGTTGAAGGACGACCTATTCCTGAGTCCTCCATTTTTTTAATTAGACTTGCCTCAGAAAATCTAGGAGGATGTTTAGTAAAAACTTCTTTGGATAGAATTTTTATAGTTTCAATACTAGATTTCTCAAGTAGTTTTGGAAGTAATTTAGATTTATCTGTTAACTCATCATAAAGCTTTAAAAAACCATCAAATGTTAGAACTTCTCCGGTTGCTCTAAATTTTGAGTCTATATCTGTATCTATTTTAACTACGGTTCTTTCAAAAATCGCATCGCTCATTTGTGATGCGAGTGTTCTTCTCCAAATTAGATTATATAACTTCTTTTCAGTATCGGTTTTTCCTGCATCTTTATTTTCTAAATTGGTAGGCCTAATTGCTTCATGGGCTTCTTGAGCACTTTTTGTTTTAGTTTTAAATATTCTTTTTTTATGGTATTCGTCTCCATAGTTTTTGCTGACTATATCCTTTGCACTAGTTAATGCCTCATCAGATAAATTAACAGAATCCGTTCTCATATATGTAATATGACCAGCTTCATACAATCTTTGTGCAGATGACATGGTTAAAGATGGAGAAAAACCAATCTTTCTAGAAGCTTCTTGTTGAAGTGTTGAGGTAGTAAACGGAGCAGAAGGAGATCTTTTGGATGGTTTTTTTTCAATACTATTTATAGAAAATTTCTTTTGTGAAGATTGTTCAAGAAACTTCTTTGCATCTTCTATAGATTTAAACCTCTCATCTAGTTCTGCATTAAAATTTTCACCGGACTCAGATTTAAAAGTTCCTGTCGTTTTAAAGGACGATTCCGGTTTGAAATTATTAATTTCATTTTCTCTGTCAACTACAAACTTTACAGCTACGGATTGAACCCTACCTGCGGAAAGACCTCTTTTTATTTTTTTCCAAAGTATTGGTGATATTTCAAAACCTACCAACCTATCTAAAACTCTTCTTGCTTGTTGAGCATTAACAAGGTCCATATTAATTTTTGTTGGATTTTCTAGTGAATCTAGAATTGCTTTTTTTGTAATTTCTCTAAAGATAATTCTTTCGTACTCATCATCTTTTAGGTTTAATATTTCTTTTAAGTGCCACGCTATTGCTTCTCCTTCTCTATCATTATCAGTTGCTAAGAAAACTTTTTTTGATTTTCTTCTTAAATCTTTTAATTCTTTTATCACTTTTTTCTTGTCAGGTGAGGGTACATAAGTTGGTTTAAATCCATTCTCTTTATCGATTGATTTATCATCTTTTGCTAAATCTCTAATATGTCCATAGCATGATGATACTTTAAATTCTTTACCTAAATACTTTTCAATTGTTTTAGCTTTTGCCGGTGATTCTACAATTACAAGATTGTTACTCATTACGTATTCAGTTTAATTTTAGAGTTGCCAAAGATGAAAATTTTTTTTTTATTATTACAATATCAATTTATAATAAATTTTAAATAATAGTTTTCAATACGTAGTATTGAATTTTTTAGTTTTATGGAAATTATTGTTTCCCCAAATTCTTTTAAAGGTTCTTTGACTTCTATTCAAGTATCTAAATTAATCTATGAAGGTTTAAAAGTTTATAATCCAAATTTTAAAATTAAAAAACTTCCCATTGCAGATGGAGGTGATGGCTCATTAGATATTTTCAAATTATATTTAAAATACAATTCAGTAAAAAAAACATTTTTAAATCCAATTGGCGAAAAAATCACAACAGAGTATATAACAATTGAAGACAATAAAACTGCAATAATCGAATTTTCGAATGCCTCTGGATTGATACTAATGAATGATAAAAAAAAGAATCATAGAAAATTAAGTTCTTTTGGTACAGGTCAACAAATTAAATCAGCTATTGAAATGGGCGTAAAAAATATTATTATTTGTTTAGGTGGCTCAGCAACAATTGATGGTGGTGCTGGAATATTAAGAGCCCTAGGTGTTAAGTTTTTTGATATTTATTCTAATGAAATTTTAGATGAGAATCCAATTATAAAAATGAAAAATTTCGATTTATCTAATTTTATTACTTTAGATAAAAAAATCAATTTTCATATTTTGGTTGATGTTAAAAATTCACTACTTGGAAAATTTGGAGCTGTTAAAATTTTTGGTAAACAGAAAGGTTTAAAAGAGAAAGACTTTAATCTTTTTGAAAAATCTATGCTTGAGTTCTCAAAATTGACCGATAAAAAATTTTTAAGTAAAACAAGCGATATTATTGGTGGTGCTGCTGCTGGTGGTGCTGCTGCTTTTTTGAAAGAATTTTTAAATGCCAAAATTTATAATGGAACCGAGTATATCCTTAACAAGATTAATTATAAGTCATTCCTATCAAGAAGATTTATTTTAATTACTGGTGAGGGGAGGTTAGACTCTCAATCATTATTTGGGAAAGCACCAATATCATTAACTAAATTTTTAAAAAAAGAAAATTTCTTTTCAATAGCAATAGGTGGATCTGTTGAACACGGGAAGATAAATAAATTTTTAAATCATTTTGATTTGGTTTTTTCATCATGTGACTCTAATAATTTAGATTTTTGTCTTAAAAATGCAGAGAATAATCTTTTTGATTTAAGTAAAAAAATTGGTAAAATCATTAATTATCTAAATCTTTCTAAGTAGATGATTTATATCATATTTACTTATAATTCGTTAGTATGCATATGAAATTTTTAAAATTAATACTGATTCTCGTATGTTTTAATATAAATGTATATTCTCAGTATGTAAACTATACTCAATACTATTCATCTCCTCTAAATTTAAATCCAGCTATGACAGGTTTAGGTGAATTTGGAAGAGCTGGTTTTATTTATAGAAATCAATGGCCTACAATAGATAATGGATACCATTTTGTATCATCTTGGATGGATTATAATTTTTTTAAAAGTAATTTCTCATTAGGTCTTAATTTGTCCAATGAAATTGATAATTTTTCTAAACTTTCCACATCTCATATTTCTCCCTCCTTCTCATATGAAATTAATTTAGGATATAAGCTCATATTGAAATCTGGATTACAAGCATCATTTACTAATTCAAATTTTAATACAGAAAATCTTATTTTTTATGATCAGCTCGGCGTAAATGGAGTAGTAAATTCAACCTCTGAAAATTTATCTGATTTTAAAAATAAAAATTATTTAAATCTAGCAATGGGTTTATTAATGTATTCAGAAAGTCTATGGATTGGTGCATCAATACATAATATTTTAGAACCAAATATTTCATACTCTTCTGATAATTTAAATTTAGAAAGAGTATATTCTTTTCATGCCGGATATAGTTTAAAAAACATTGGTATTGCACCATCTTTTAATTTTAGAAAGGTAGGTTCTTTCTCTCAATTAGATATTGGATCTTATTTCAATTTTGATCCATTATCAATAGGTCTGTGGTATAGAGGGGTTCCTGTTCAAAAAAATAATTCTTTTGAATCCATTATTGGATCCTTAAGTTTGAAAATAAAAAAAATGAATATTTCATATAGTTATGATTATAATGTCTCTGAACTTTTAGGTTATTCTGGGGGATCACACGAGATATCTTTAATTTTTTTATTTCATTTTTTTGGAAAAAATATCCCTCCAAAAAATGCAAGATATTTAGAATGCCCTGTCCCTAATTTTTAATTAATTTTATAATATGAATGCAGATATGATATTAACCTTGATGATAGTTGTAGTTACAATTAGCTTCTTAATTGATTTAATTTCTGGTGTGCTTAATTATTTAGATTTTGATAAAAAGCTTCCAGAGAATGTATCTGATATTTATGACGAAAAAGAATATAAAAAGTCACAACTGTACAAAAAGGAAAATTTTAGATTTAATCTTTTCTCATCATCATTGGGTTTTGTTTTAATGATATTAATTTTAAATTATGGACTTCTTGGTGATTTAGACTCCTTTTTAAGAACTGTTTCTCCTGAAAATGAGATTACTCTTTCGTTACTATTCTTTGGATCTATTTTTATTATCAATGATATATTAACATTACCACTCCAGTTATATAGAGTTTTTATAATTGAGGAAAATTTTGGATTTAATAAAATGAGTCTATGGACTTTTATTTTAGATAAATTTAAAAGTTATATTATTACAATTATTTTTGGTTTAATTCTATTAGTACCCCTTCTCATTTTTATAATGTTATATCCATCTGATTTTTGGATATATTTTTGGATAGTAGTCTCATTATTTGTTGTTTTTATTAATATGTTTTATACCTCTTTAATTGTTCCTTTATTTAATAAACTTAGGGTTCTTGAAAATGGTGATTTAAGAGATAAGCTCAATTCTTTTGCAAAAAAAGTTGATTTTTCTCTTAGTAATATTTTTATCATTGATGGTTCTAAGAGATCAAGTAAGGCAAATGCTTATTTTTCTGGTTTTGGTAAAAATAAAAAGATAGTTCTTTATGATACATTAATTAAAAATCACTCGGTTGATGAACTTGTTGCAGTTCTTGCACATGAAATAGGTCATTATAAATTAAAACATATCATCTCAAATATGATTATTTCAATAATTACTACAGGTATTATGTTATATATTATGTCCAAGTTTTTATTTAATAGTGAAATAAGTTACGCTCTTGGAGGAAATATATCTTTTAGACATCTAGAAATTTTTGCATTTTTTATAATCTACTCACCAATTAATACTATTCTTGGTATTCTATTAAATATTAAAAGTAGAAAAAATGAATATGAAGCTGATGACTTTGCTGTAAGATCATATAAAAAGAAACCACTTATAACTGCATTAAAGAGATTATCTAAGGATAATCTTACAAATTTAACTCCTCATCCTCTCTATGAATTTATTAATTATTCACATCCATCTTTATCCAAGCGATTAAATTCTATTAATAACTTAAAGTAATATTTCCTTTTTAATTCCGTAACCCTCCAATCTATTCCTGTAATAGTAAAGCATTTTAAAGTTCTTGATGATTAATTGGTTTTGATTCAATTGAAGTGGTTTTACTGCATGGTATAGTCCTAAACTTTTACATCCAATTTTAATTTGCTTTTCAATAGGTAATGCAAGGTCTGGTGATCTTTTTATTTTTTTATTTTTAGAAATTTCTCTGATATAATCATTTGCCTTTTTATAATATTTTTTGAAATAATCAATTTTTATACATAATTCGTCTTCGGGCAGATATAATAAGGAATTAATATCCATTTTTATAAATCTTTTCTGAATTATTTCAAATGCTACAAAAGCCATCAATAAACTAGGAAAAACAACTGTTCCACACATTAACTCTTCAACAATTTTATCTGAAAGTTTATTTAAGATTTCCGACTTATTATTTTGCGAAAATGACAAATTATTATCTTCAATTTTAACTCCTTTTTTATTTACTCTATTTCCAAAAACATCTAGAGGAGATCCAAAGGAAACAGCTATACTATTACTTTGAGTAAAATACTTGATTAAAAAAGTTAATATTTTATATGTGTTTGAATACCCCAAATCTTTTAGATGTTGATTATTATTTTTACTTTTTGATAAGTACTGATTTATTAATGCAGGGCTTTCCAATACAAATTGATAGCTAAAGGTAACTGGTACTATAAAAATTTTTTTACCTTTTGATTGAAGTTCTTTCTGAGCTTCTAGGGTACTCCCAAGTAATCCTAATTTCAAATTTTTTTCTATTGATCCTGATCTTGATCTAGTTCCTCCTGGATAGAATAAATTGTGGCATCCATTAATAATGGCTTCTTCTGTATATGTTTTTAATGTTTCGAGATATAATAAGTGTTTCTTTCGTCTATCTACTTTATATGCTCCTAGGCTATTGAAAAAATAAGCAAATATTTTCATATTATAGAGAACTAAGCCAGCACCATACATAAATGCTGGTAATCCAAGATGGGAAATTATCCATCCGATTAGAGCTGAGTCAAGATGCGAAAAGTGAGTTGGTACCAATACAATTGTGCCAATTTTTGATAATTTTCTTAATTGTTTTTTTTTGCCAACAATACTAATTGTACTATCAAGATTTAAATTACCAAAAGGGTTTCTTAGTCTAGCTGTATTTAATAATCTAGCAAGAAACGAAATAATTAATCTCCGTGCAAAACTGTAATGTGATCTTCTGAAATTTCCAGTTATTTCTCTTGTGTATCTATTAATTATTAATGGAAGAAGCTTCTTTTTAATCTCACTATTATTTTTATCTTCTTTGAATTTTAAAATTTTATCTTTTGTATCATACCAAAATTTTTTATCATCTTTTGGATCAGCTTTCCATGAAATATTAGAAATTCTAAGTTTTTCCTTGTACAATGTGTTTAATATCTCATCGTATAGGTTTTCATCATTTACTTTTGAAATAATTTTATTTTGTGATTTAACGGAGACATCACTCATAAATTTTTCTCTGTCCTTAAATAATTTAACAATAGGCCAGAACTTAGATCTTGTTACAATTTTTTTATATTTTTTGCTTTTATTTCTTTTACCCATCTTTTTAGATCATAAATCGTAGAATTAAAAAATATATATTCAATTTAGCGTAAAATATATTAATGAATCTAAAAGAAATACAAGCTCCTATTAAAAATGAGATGAATGAGTTTAAACAAAGACTTAAATCATCAATTTCAAGTAGCAATAAAATTATAGATACTGTAGTCAGCTATATCTTAAAAAGAAAGGGTAAACAGATTAGACCTGTGTTTGTATTTTTGACAGCTGGTCTAAATGGGAAAATTACTGATGCAACCTACAGAGCAGCAATTCTAATTGAAATTCTTCATACTGCAACATTAATTCATGATGATGTTGTAGATGATTCAAACTATAGAAGAGGTTTTTTTTCAGTTAATGCTTTATGGAAAAGTAAATATTCAGTATTAATAGGAGACTATTTATTATCCAGAGGTCTTGAATTATCAGTAGATAACAATGATTTTAAATTTCTTGGTGTTTTATCCAATGCTGTTAAAAAGATGAGTGAAGGTGAAATTACCCAATTAAAAAAATCAAAAAGCTTAGATATTGATGAAGAAACATATTTTAAAATTATTTCAGATAAAACAGCAAGTCTATTTTCCTCGTGTTGCAAAATGGGAGCAATTTCGACGAATTCTAAAACTAAAAATATAGATATGATGAGTGAATTTGGCTTATTGGTTGGAAAGGCATTTCAAATAAGGGATGATCTTTTTGGATACTTGTCTTATGATACCGGTAAACCCTCACTTAATGACTTTAAACAGGCAAAGATAACTCTTCCATTGATTCATTCATTATCAAAAGTTAATAACAGAAAACAGAAAGAAATAATTACAAATCTTAAAAATTTTAAATCAATCGATAAAGTTATTTCATTTGTAAAGGAGAATGGAGGAATTGATTATAGTGAAAAGATCATGTCTAATTTAATCGAAAGATCATATAATATTTTAAATCAATTTCCTGAATCAAAATATAAAAATAGCTTACATAATCTTCTAGATTATACAATAAAAAGAGAATTATAATTTTCTAGATTAAATAAATTAATTTCATAATAGGTGGGAATAAGTGGGGGAAAGTGGTGTAAAATGCATAAATGTTTATTACATTTGTCCTAAGTGGTTTATATAATACTCTGATATGGCTTTTTTCACAGGCGAACATGAGTGTAAATTAGATGCTAAGGGTAGGCTGGTTTTACCATCTAGGTTAAAATCGGTCTTACCTAAGGCTTCTAAGAGTAGTATTATAATTAGAAAAGGATTTGAACCGAATTTAATAATCTATTCTTTACACGAATTTCAAAATATTTATACAAGAATAAATTCATTGAACGAATTTAGTTCCGAACAAAGAAAATTAAAAAGGAATTTATTTAGTAGTATTTCTCAGGTTGATTTAGATTCAAATGGTAGATTTCTGATACCAAAAAATATGATAAAACACACAAAATTAAAGAAAGATGTTATTCTCATAGGGATGGGTAATATTATTGAAGTATGGAGTCCAGGTTTATATAATAAAAATTTGATAAGTAGCTCTAAGGAATTTTCTAATCTAGCACAAAAATATTTAGATGTATAGTTAACTATGAGATATCATGTTCCAGTATTACTTAACGAATCAATTAATGGATTAAGTATAAAGCCAAATGGAACGTATCTCGATTTAACTTTTGGTGGCGGGGGACATTCTAAAAGTATTCTTAAAGAATTAGAAAAAGGAAATTTAATATCATTTGATTCAGATTTAGATGCAATTAATATTAATGATATCCCAAATAGTAATCATGAGGTTATTCACAGCAACTTTAAATTTTTTGATCTTCATATACAAGAAAGGGGCATTAACAGTGTTGATGGAATTTTTGCAGATTTAGGAGTTTCCTCATATCAGATAGATTCAGATAATAGAGGTTTTACTTATAAAGGAAAAACAGAGCTTGATATGAGAATGAATAAAGAAAATGATTTATGTGCAAAAATTGTTTTAAATGAGTACAGTTTAGAACAGCTAGATGATATTTTACATCAATACGGAGAAATTTCAAATTCAAAAAAAATAGCTGAAAAAATTATTAACTACAGACAAAAAAAATTGATAAAATATAATTTAGATTTTGTTAATCTATTGAATACTATTTTTCAAAAGAAAATTGGGTATAAACTTTTATCTAAATTTTTTCAAGCAATAAGAATCGAGGTTAATGATGAATTAAATACACTTAAACAGATGCTAATAAAGACTGTTGATTCATTAAATAAAGGTGGAAGACTGGTTATTATTTCATACCATTCACTAGAGGATAGAATAGTAAAAAACTTTATAAATAAATCGAATTTCAGTTCTGATTTTAAAAAAAATCTTTTTGGGGTTAAACAACAATTTTTTAAAAAAATAAATAAGAAACCTATAATTCCTCAAGATGATGAAATAACAAATAATCCAAGGTCAAGAAGTGCAAAATTAAGAATCGGAGAAAAATTATAATATGAAAAATAAAATTAAGGAAATGATAAATACCATTAGGGTTGGAATTCCTCATTCAAAAATTAATTTTGATTCATATAAAATATTTTATCTGATTTTTTTCATAATATTTTATATAAGTAATCAACATTCTGTAGAAAAAAAAATAAGAGAAATTAATATCCTAGAAAAAGAAGTAGAGGAGTTGAGAACCGATTATATAACTCTAAAAAATAATTATATGTTCTCTAGAAAAGAGACTGAGATATTAAAAAAAGTGAAAGAATTAGGACTAGAGAATTCTAAGCTCCCCCCTGAAAAAATTTCTTTTAAAAAATGAATATAAAAAAAGAAATTTTATATCGAGTTAGAATAGTTTTTTTTATTATTATTTTAATAAGCCTGGCAATAATTTACAGCATATTCAATCTACAGTTTAAACAAGGAGAGTATTGGCAATCAAAGTCAACTAATATTAATTTTAAATATGATAAAATTAAAGCTAGTAGAGGAAATATTTTATCTGATGATGGGAGTATTCTTGCAACATCTTTACCATTTTATAAAGTAGCTCTTGATCCATCAATTGTAAGTAATGAAAACTTTAAAAATAATATAGACTCATTATCATACTTACTATCATCTTTTTTTAAAGATAATTCAAGCTCATATTATAGAAATATGATTTCCAAAGCTAGGAAAGATAAAAGAAGGTATATTCTTCTTAACAGAAAAAAAATTGGATATCAGGATAAAAAAGTTTTATCAAAGTGGCCAATTTTTAGAGATGGAAGATTAAAAGGGGGTGTTTTGTTTGAGAAAAAGGACGAGAGATATAGACCTTTTTCAAGATTAGGTTATAGAACTATTGGATCTGTTGATGAAAATAATAATGGGACAGTAGGAATAGAGTATAGTTACAATTCTTTTTTAAATGGATTAGATGGGGAAGTCCTTAAACAAAAAATAGCGGGAAATTATTGGAAACCGATTTATGATGGTACTGAAAAACTTCCGAAGAACGGGTCAGACGTTGTCACAACAATAGATGTTAATCTACAAGATATTTCAGAGTCAGCTCTTCTTGATGGAATGGTTAAAAATAATGCTGATTATGGCTCAGTTATTTTAATGGAGGTTAAGACCGGTGAGATAAAAGCAATAGCAAATTTTAGTAAAAATAAATCTGGTTATTATACCGAAAATTATAATTATGCAATACAAGGTATGCATGAACCAGGTTCTACTTTCAAACTTGCAAGTTTATTAGCTTATATAGAAGATTCAGATATATCAATATATGATTCTATTGATACTGGAAATGGTGAATTTAAATTTTATTCAGAAACCATGAAAGACCATAAACCTGGAGGTTATGGAAAAATTACTGTGAAAGAGGTTTTCGAAAAGAGTTCAAATATTGGTATTGCTAAAATGGTGGATAATCATTTTAATGATAAACCTGATATTTTTTTAAATTATATTAAAAAATTTGGCTTTAATAAAAATTTCAAATTTCAAATTTATGGAGCATCAGTTCCATTAATAAAAAATCATACTGATTCTGCCTGGAGTAAAGTATCATTACCTTGGATTGCTCATGGTTATGAATTCATGTTAACTCCTCTTCACACTCTTTCATTTTATAATGCTATAGCAAATGAAGGATATTACATAGAACCAAAAATTGTTAAAAAAATAAAAGAGGCAAATAAAGTAATTAAGGAATTTGAAGACTTTGACAGGTTTAAAATTATATCAAATAATTCTGTAAAAACAGCAATTGAGTTACTAGAGGGTGTGGTTGAAAATGGTACTGCTGATAATATAAAACATAGTAACTATAAAATTGCTGGAAAAACTGGAACAGCAAAAAAAGTAATGAATGGAAAATATGTAAATAGATATTATACATCTTTTGTTGGATTTTTTCCTTCTGAGGAACCTAGGTATAGTTGTATTGTTGTTATTGATAATCCTAAAAAATATAGAATATATGGAAGTGATGTTGCTGCTCCAGTATTTAAAGAAATTGCTGATAAAATATTCATATCTGACATAAAATATTTTACAGAAATGAAAGAAAATGATATAAAATTTTCTTTTCCAAGAATAAGATCAGGGTTTAAGAAGGATTTAATTGATTTATCTAATAGCCTTGGCCTATCTAATCATTCAAAAACTGAAAATGATTGGGTTCGAACAAAAATAATAGATAACTCAATTTTTTGGGAAGGTATAAACTCAAAGTCTTATTTAGTCCCAAATGTTGTTGGAATGACACTAAAAGATGCGATTTTTATATTAGAATCAAAAGGCCTAGATGTAAATTTTTCAGGGAGAGGTAGAGTAAAAAATCAAAATATATCACCTGGAAAGCTGATTAAAAATTATAAATCTATAACTATTAAACTAGGATGAAGCCACTCATAAATATTCTTAAAGGAATTAATGTTATTTCAGTTTATGGAAATAATAATATTATGATAAAAGGACTTTCTATTGATTCGAGATTAGTTCAAGATAATTTTCTTTTTTTTGCTGTAGATGGAAATAACTTTGATGGACATGAATACATAAATTCTTCAATAAAAAAAGGGTGTGTTGCAGTAGTTGCAACAAAAAAACCAAAAGACTTACATAATGATATTTGCTATATAATTATTGATAATATAAGAGAAGCTGTTTACAGAATTTCTTCGAATTTTTATGAAAACCCTTCTAAGAAAATAAAGATTATTTCAGTTACTGGTACTAATGGAAAAACATCCATTGTATATTTTTTATATAATTTCTTAAAATCAATTGGTAAAAATGTGGGTATGTTCTCAACTATTGAAAATAAAATTGGGGATAAGTCTATTAAGTCAAAATTAACTACCCCAGATCCAATATATATTAATGAGATATTAAATGATATGGTAAATAAAAAATTTGATTATTGTATAATGGAGGCTAGCTCTCATGCAATTGACCAAAAAAGAGTAGATGGATCTGATGTTTACATTGCAATATTTTCAAATATATCTCATGATCATTTAGACTATCACAAAACATTTAAAAATTATATTGATACCAAAAAAATGTTATTTGATAATTTGAATGAGAAGTCATATTCGATAGTAAATTCTGATGATAAAAGATCTAACTATATTATTCAAAATACAAGGTCAAAAGTTTATACTTATGGACTAAATACTATTTCTGATTATAAAGGAAAAATAATTGAAAATAATATTAATGGTCTGTTACTGGATATAAATAATAAAAAAGTTAATCTCAAAATTATTGGTGATTATAACGCCTCTAATATATTAGCTGTTTACTCAGTAGGTAAAATTTTAAAGTTAGATGATAATCTTATTTTAAGACAAATATCATCTCTTAAAACTCCAAAGGGTAGATTTGATTACGTGGAAGGTGGAAATAATACAGTAGGAATTGTAGATTATGCACATACTCCTGATGCATTAAAAAATATTTTAAGCTCAATAAATAATTTTAAGAATAATAAGAAAATAATAACAGTATTTGGAGCTGGTGGAGATCGAGACAAATCAAAGAGACATCAAATGGGTAAAATTGCAGATGAGTTTAGTGATTTTATTTATTTAACTTCAGATAACCCAAGAAATGAAGATGAAATGGAAATTATAAATGACATAATGGATGGAGTAAATTCAAAAAACTATAGTATAATTCTTAATAGGAAAGATGCGATTTCTAAAGCTTGTTCAGATTTTAATTCTGATTCAATAATTCTAATTGCTGGTAAGGGTCATGAACAATTTCAAATAATTAAAGATAAAATTTTACCTCATGATGATATGGATATATTAAAAAATGAATTAAACTTATAATGTATGTTATTTTCTCTCTTTGAATATTTAAATCAAAATTATGATATAGCAGGTACAGGTGTATTTCAATATTTATCTTTTAGAGCTGGAATGGCAGCTTTATTTTCTCTTATTATAAGTATAGCATTTGGAAAAAATATAATTAATATTTTAAATAAATTTCAACTTTCTGAAAGTGTAAGAGATTTAAACCTTAAGGGTCAAAATGAAAAAGTAGGTACTCCAACAATGGGTGGTATAATAATAATTCTGTCAATTATATTACCAACAATTCTCTTTGCTGATATCAATAATATTTACATACAACTCATGATTTTTGTAACAATATTCATGGGCTTAATTGGCTTTATTGATGATTATTTAAAAATAAAGAAGAAAAATAAAGAAGGCCTTAGGGGAAGATTTAAAATCATTGGACAAATAATTATAGGTATTGTAGTTTCTTATATAATTATATCTGATAATTCTATTGTTTTTAGAGAATTTTATGAACCAATTTCTCAACAAAGTATTAATGAAGGTATAAAATTTTCAGATTCAAAAGATTTAGTTACAACAATTCCTTTTGTTAAAAATAATGAGTTTAGATATGAGTGGTTGTTGCCATTCAATTTAACTGATTATACTTGGTTAGTATATGTTTTGATAATAACATTAATAGTGATTTCAGTATCAAATGGAGCTAATATAACTGATGGACTTGATGGCTTAGCTGCTGGAACATCAGCAATTATTGGAATTACTCTTTCAATATTTATTTATCTATCTGGTAATGTAATTTTTTCTGATTATCTAAATATAATTTATATACCAAACATTGGTGAATTAGTTATTTTTTCTTTTTCGTTTGTTGGTGCATGTATAGGTTTTATATGGTATAATTCATACCCAGCTCAAGTTTTTATGGGCGATACTGGAAGTCTATCCATAGGAGCAGTGATTGCAGTTTTAGCGGTATTAGTAAAAAAAGAACTATTAATTCCAGTCTTGTGTGGAGTGTTTCTTATTGAAAATTTATCTGTTATAATTCAAGTACTTTATTTCAAATATACCAAAAGAAAATTTGGAAAAGGAGAAAGAATTTTTTTAATGGCACCTTTACATCATCACTACCAAAAAAAAGGAATACACGAAACAAAAATTGTAGCTAGATTTTGGATGGTTGGTATACTGCTTGCGATTTTAACTTTAGCAACACTGAAACTCAGATAGAATGATTGATTGGTTTAAAAATAACATACAAGGTGATAAGTTAATATGGCTTATTGCCATTTCTCTTTCCGCAATTTCATTATTAGCAGTATACAGTGCTACGGGTTCTCTTGCTTATCAAAAAATGGGAGGAAATACAGAGTATTATTTATTTAAACATTTTATTTTGATTGTTCTCAGTCTTATTGCAATGTGGTTTGCGCATAAGATAGATTATAAATATTATTCTAAAATCTCACTTGTTGGATTATATATATCATTACCCTTACTTCTCTTTACGTATAAGTTTGGATTAAATATTAACGAGGCATCTAGATGGATAAATATTCCTATAATTAATCAAGCATTTCAACCTTCAGATTTAGCTAAACTTTCCTTGATAATTTATTTATCAAGTTTTTTAGCTAAAAACCAGAATTATTTGGAAAAATTTAAAACTTTAATGGTCCCTTTTATATGGATTGGGACAATATGTTTATTTATAGCCTTAACAAATTTATCAACTGCATTAATTCTTGGAGCCACCTCCATTCTTTTAATGTTTATTTCAAGAGTCAAAATTAAACATTTAGGTCTGTTGATTCTTTTTATTGTTTTTAGTGGTACGATTGCATTATTAACTGGTCAAAGAGGTAAGACTGCATATAGTAGGGCATCAAATTTTATTTATAAAAAAGAAATACCTTTCCAGTTAGAGCAAGCCTATATAGCTGTATCAACTGGAGGTTTATTCGGTAAAGGGCCAGGGCAAAGTAATCAGAAGAATTTTCTTCCACAGTCCTATTCTGATTTTATTTATGCTATTATAATTGAGGAGTATGGATTCATTATGGGTATATCAATTATTATTCTATACCTAATATTATTATACAGGGGGCTATTTATTTTTATAAAATCATCAAAACCATTTGGGGGCTTATTGAGTGCTGGTCTTAGTTTTGCATTAATAATACAAGCTATAATTAATATGTGTGTTGTAGTTGGACTGCTACCTGTTACTGGGGTTACTCTACCTCTAATAAGTATGGGCGGTACATCCCAATTATTTACTGGAATAACTTTAGGAATCATTTTAAGTGTTAGTCGTCAAAATAATTTACAAGAAAGTTATGCTTAAGGATGAAAAAAAAATAAATGTAATATTATGTGGTGGCGGTACTGGCGGTCATATATTTCCTATGATTGCAATTGCAGATGAATTGAAAAGAAGAAATAAGCAAAATAATATTTTATTTGTAGGCTCCAAAGATCGAATGGAAATGGAGATTGTTCCAAAATATAATTATCAAATTATTGGTTTATGGATATCAGGCATAAAACGATCTTCAATGATTCTAAATATTTTATTATTAGGTATGCCATTTATATTTAAAAATATATTTCTTCCCTTTAAAATTTTATTTTCAATTATCCAATCAATTTTTATACTGTTAAAATATAGACCGGATATGGTTATTGGTTTTGGTGGGTATTCATCAGGACCATTCCTATTGATATCTTCAATTTTAAAATATAAAACTGCAATACAAGAACAAAATTCTTATCCTGGACTTACGAATAAAATATTATCTAATCGAGTCGATATGATTTTCATAGCTTATGATAATATTAAAAAATATATAAGTAATAAGTCCATATTTAACTATGGAAATCCACTTAGAAAAATGAACTTTAATAGTGATCAAAAAAATTCTTATGATTACTTTAAACTTGATAAAAATAAAAAAACAATATTAGTATTAGGAGGAAGCCTTGGAGCAAAGAGTATAAATGATGGGATTCTAAATAATTTATCTTTAATAAGAGAATCTTCTTTTCAGATTCTATGGCAAACAGGAAAATATTACTATGAAGAAATAAATTCAAATGATCCCGGAATAAATAATCTTATTATAAAACCCTTTATAAAAAGAATGGATATAGCATATAAAGTTGCAGATATTATTATATCTCGGGCTGGAGCAATAGCTATTTCTGAATTGTGTATCATTGGTAAGCCAGCAATATTAATTCCATCACCAAATGTAGTTGACGATCATCAGACTAAAAACGCATCTGAAATTCAAGAAAAAGGAGGTTGTGTTATGATTAAAGATACGGATTGCAAAGATCTTATGATGAACGAAGCTATATCTCTTATTTCAAACAATAAAAAAATGAATTTGATGAAGGATTCGTTAAAAAAGTTAGGTAAGCCATTTGCCTCAAAAAATATAGTTGATAAAATATATAAGTCTTTATCATGAAAATAATTAAGAAAATTTTGATGGTGATGACTAATATTATTTTTTTTAGTTTATTAATAATTTTCTTTGGAAGTTCTGATCAGATGTTTAAAAAATATAAAATAAGTTCAGATAGCACTTTTGTTCCAAAAGATAAAATAGTGAGTATTCTTGACAACTATTTTATTAAAGACTCCTTAAATATTAATTATAATAATATTGAGAATACACTTAAATCTAATCCTTATATCAAGAAAGCAACACTTTATAAAGATCTTATAGGTAATTTAAATGTTATTGTAAATCAGTTTCAACCAATTGCTAGAATCGTATATGAAAATAAATCAAAAAAATACTTTGATATTGATGGTGAATTATTTCCAACATCATTAAATTATTCGCATAGAGTTCCTTTAATATTTTTACCATCGAAAATTAATTTTTTAAATAACAACTTAATTAATTCTGAATTTGGATTTGACCTTTTAAATATGGTAAAGTATATTGAGAACGATAAATTTTTATCAAAAATTATATCTGAAATTGAGGTAGATGATTATAAAAACATTATTATTCGACCTCAAATTTCAAAACAAAAAATTATTTTTGGTTATCCTGATGATTTGGTTAATAAATTCAAAAAAATTAAAATCTTTTATGAAGATATTGCACCAGCAAAAGGTTGGAATACTTACAGTACAGTTAATGTAAAGTATAGAAACCAGATTATTTGTGATAAATAAATTAATAAATGAGCGACATTAAAAAGAAATTTTATACGGCATTAGATATTGGAACCTCTAAAATTTGTATGATTGTTGCCGAGGAAACAGAAAATAATAAATTAAAAATTATTGGTTTTTCAGAAACAGAATCTGAAGGGGTATCTGAGGGGATGATTCAAAACCTTATAAAAGCTACCACAAAAATTAAAGAAGTAATTAAAGAAGCTTCTAGAGTTTCAAATGTTCCCATAAAGTATGTTAATGTTGGTATTGCTGGTAAACATATTAAAAGTTTTAGTACTCATTTATCTATAGGTCTTCAGAATAATGAGAATGAACCTGTAGAGATTAATAGAAATCATGTTAAAAAATTGGAGGACAGGTCAAAAAGATCAGTAATTCCAACTAATCATAAAATAATACATAGTATGCATCAAAAATTCACAATCGATGAGGATCACGAATCTGTTGATCCGATTGGTGAGTTTGGAAAAAAATTAGAGGCTGACTTTCATATAATAAGTGCAAATAAAGTTGATATAAAAATTATGGAGGAGTCCATTAAAAGGTCTGATATAATGTGTAAAAATTTAATATTGGAACCTATAGCTTCTAGTTTAGCATTACTTGATGAAAATGATAAAGAAGATGGAGTTTGTTTAGTTGATATTGGTGGAGGGACTACTGATATATCTATTTTTCATGATAATATAATTCGTCACACTGCTGTTATTCCATTGGGTGGAGATATTGTAACTCAGGATATTAAAGAGGGACTAGGACTACCTCGACACCATGCTGAGGCATTAAAAAAGAAATTTGGTAAAGCTCTCTATGTCAAGCGCCCGGTAAAAGAATTTGTGAAAATAAAAGGAGAGGGTCAAAGAGAGGACAAAAAAATTCCACTGGACTGGTTATATAAAATAATTGAAGCAAGAATGGAAGAAATTTTTGAAAAGGTTCATCAGGAAATTTTAAATAGTGGAATGAGTGAAAAGTTATCTGCAGGAATTGTTATTACTGGTGGTGGTTCTCAATTATTGAATTTAAAACAGCAGGTTAAATATATTACTGGATTGGACGTAAGAAAAGGTTTTCCATCATCTTATTTGACTAAATCTGAAATTGTAAACTTAGAATATCCAAAGTATTCTACTGCTGTTGGGCTTTTATTGTGGGATTTCGCAAATACGATAGGTTCTAATCATAACGACATAAAATCGTCATCTTCATTACCTAAAGTAAATACATTTGGAAAATTAGTTACTGAAAGAATAAAAGGTTTTTTAAAAGATGATGAGTTAACAGAATTTGAAGATGAAAATTTATAAATATGTCTTTTGAGTTTGATATGCCCTCACATCACAAATCAATAATTAAAGTTATTGGTGTAGGTGGAGGTGGAAGTAATGCAGTAAACTTTATGAATTCTATTGGTATTAGAAATGTTGAATTTATAATATGTAATACTGATATTCAAGCACTTCATTCCTCATCAGTTAAAAACCAGTTACAAATTGGTATGGAGTTAACCAAGGGTCTTGGGGCAGGAGCTAATCCAGTTAAAGGAAAAGAAGCAGCATTAGAAAGTAGCCATGAGATCAGAGAATTACTCAGAAATGATGGAACAAAAATGCTTTTTATAACAGCAGGAATGGGTGGCGGTACTGGGACAGGTGCTGCACCAATAATAGCTCAAATCGCAAAAGAATTAGATATTCTTACTGTTGGAATTGTAACATTACCCTTTGAGTTTGAAGGTAAACTCAAGATGGACAAGGCCCTTGCTGGTATTGATGAACTTAAGGTTAGTTGCGATAGTGTTATTACTATTCTTAATCAAAGACTAATTGAAATATATGGTGAATTAAGTCAGACTAAAGCCTTTGAAAAAGCTGATAATATAATTGCCACAAGTGCAAAGTGTATTGCAGAAATTATAACTGTTCCTGGTCAGATTAATGTTGATTTTGAAGATATTAAAACTGTTATGAAAGATGCGGGATCCTCCGTACTCGGATCAGCTGAAGCTTCAGGTATTAATAGGGCTCAAGAGGCAGTAGAAAATGCAATTAATTCTCCTTTACTTAATGATAAGGATATTGATGGAGCAAAAAAGATACTTTTAAATATTGTTTCAGGGGGTGGTGATAATGAATTATCAACAATTGAATTGAATACAATAACTAAATTAGTTAATAAGTCTGCATCCCCTAATGTTGAATTTATTTTTGGTACTGCAATTGACGGAGATCTTGAAGATAAGGTCAGAGTTACAATAATAGCTACTGGTTTTAATAATTTAAAAAAGAATAATTCTTTTAATGAAGTTGCTTTTGATGATAAAAATGAGGAAAGTCAGATAAACCTATTCGATGATAATAATATAGAATTTATTCAACCTGATGAAGTTAAAGAAAAGAATGAGGAAGTAATACACGACATAAATGATGATTATAAAGAATATGAAGATACTTTTGAATCTGAAAATATTATATCTACTAATGATAAGTCCGAAGATGTAATTATTGAAGAGTTAGATGTATTTGATCAAGATGATAATGATGATTCAAATAAGAAGAATGACTATCTTTTGAAGAGAAAAGAAAGAATTAATAATCACCAGAACAGTAATTATAAAGACGAATCTTACGAACAAAAATTGGCTATCCCTGCTTTTAAGAGAAAAAATATAGTTTTAGAGGATGAGGAGGAATCGACTTCAGACAATACTAAAACTCTTGATTTTAGTGAGGAAGATTAATAATTATTTATAAATTTACTCTCACATAAAAATAAATCGGTAATGAATTTTATTGTATCATCAACATATCTTTTGAAAAATCTTAATTCAATAAGTGGTGTTATAACCTCAAATCCAGTTGTACCAATTCTTGAAAACGTTCTTTTTGAGATTGAAAATGGAAATTTATTAATTACTGCATCTGATCTTCAAACATCTGTTTTAGTAGAACTTCAAGTAGAATCAAAAGAAGATGGAAGTGTAGCTATTCCAGCTAAAATTTTAATAGAAACTCTCAAGAATTTACCAGAGCAGCCAGTGACTTTTTCTATTGATGAACAGAATTATAATATTGAAATCAATTCAGATAATGGTAGATATAAATTGGCAGGTGAAAATTCTGCTGATTTCCCTAAAGTACCTGAGGTTAATGATGGATATTCATCTGTTTTAGATTCATCTGTTTTACATTCTGCTATATCCAACACTATTTTTTCTACAAGTACTGATGAATTGAGACCGGCAATGACTGGAGTATTTTTTAAACTTTCCTCTCAATCATGTTCATTTGTTTCAACTGATGGACACAGACTCGTTAAATATATTAGAACTGATGTGAAAGGTGATGAGGTTGAGCATGATATGATATTACCAAGAAAGTCTTTAAACCTATTAAAATCAATATTACCAACAGAAAAATCATCAGAAATAAAGTTAGAGTTTAATGCTGCAAATGCTTTTTTCTCTTATGAAAATGTTAAGATGGTATGTAGGCTTATCGATGAAAGATATCCAGATTATGAAAATGTAATTCCTGGTGATAATTCAAATATAATAACATTAGATAAATCTGATATTTTAAGCTCATTAAAAAGAATATCTATATATGCCAATAAGACAACAAATCAAGTTAGACTAAAAATTTCTGGCTCAGAAATATTAATTTCCGCAGAGGATTTAGATTTTTCAAATGAAGCTAATGAAAGGATTTCTTGTGAACATGATGGAGATGATATTGAAATTGGTTTTAATGCCAAATTTTTAATTGAGATGCTTTCAAACCTAAATTCAGAGAAGATATCATTTAAACTTTCTGAACCTAACAAAGCAGGACTTATTGTTCCAGGTGAAATAAGTGATGAGGAAGATATTACTATGCTTGTTATGCCTGTAATGTTGAATGATAATGCTTAATTTTCTATTACTTTTTTTTTTCAATATTTCAAGTATTCAAAATAATGCTATATCACAATCATCATGGATCAGCAAAATTGATGACATTCAAGAGGTAAGAATTTATTCTGATAACTATTTTGCAGTTTCAAAGTATAATATTGAAGATAACACTTTTATAAGTGCTCATGGTGGACTTTATTTTATAGATGATAAAGGATATTATGAAGTTTTAGAATTTAATTCTATTGATTCTTCTAGAGTAGGAGATACTATTTATTATTCTGATTTTACTTTTTTTAATGAAGTTTTTGATGATGGTGATGAAGAAGTAGATGTCGTTTATTTAATAATTAATAATATTAAATATTTACCTAATATGGGGAACTATAATGATGATGGTTTAAATGGATCTTGGTTAATGAGTGGTATTGAGAGGAGAGGGGAGATGAGAATGAGAGATGTAAATAGGCCTCGAAAGACATTGAAAATGCTTGGAGGCGGTAGGTTTCAGTGGATAGCATACGATACTTCGAAGAAAGGCTTCTATGGTACAGGTGGTGGTACATTTACTGCAGTAGACGGAAAATATGTTGAAAACATTGAATTTTTCTCAAGGGACTCTAATACGGTTGGTAAGTCTTTGGGATTTAATTATCAAATAAAAGAAGGAGATTGGCATCATAAAGGATTTAGCTCAAAGGGAGATCCTAAATATGAAATCTGGACAAAAAGAAAACAATAATACTTGCGCATGTGGCGGAATTGGTAGACGCGCTAGGTTGAGGGCCTAGTGACTAATATTAGTCGTGGAAGTTCGAGTCTTCTCATGCGCACTATTTGAACTATCCAAAAATTGAGGATAATTTCATTGCTACAGTCATATCACCATCAATTTTCATTTTACCAGACATAAATGCATTCATTGAGCTAGTCTCTTTATTTAATAATTGAGTGAAAGTTTCATTACTAAGAGTAATAGTACAATGAGCATCCTCATTCTTATTACTTACATCAGGGGGGGTTACTGTGTCATCAACTCTTACACACCCATCATCAAATACAAACTTAACTATTGATTCCATATCACCTGGAGATTTTTGAGCTAATTCATCGACTCTTTTTGTAATTTCATTTAGATTCATTTTTCTTTTATTTTAATTTCAAACATACTGGGCCACCACTTTCCTGTTACTAAAATTGATTCATTTTCTAAATTATAAGCAATACCATTCATAACGTCAATATTAGTATTATAGTTTTCTCTTTTTAATAATCCTTCAAGATTTATAATATTCTCAACCTCCCCAGTCTTATAATTTATAATTACAATTATATCTTTACCATAAATGTTAGCATATATTTTATCATTGATATACTCCATCTCATTTATATTTTCAACTTTACCATTATTATCATACACTTCTATGTAATTATTAATTTTAAAAGATTTTGGGTCAATAAAAAACAGTTTCTCTGTACCATCACTCATTACTAAATTGTCATCGATAGTTGTAAGTCCCCATCCCTCAGTTGAGTAATTAAATTCACCAATTAATTCTAATGTATTCTTATCTAAAATTAATCCTTTATTACTTTTCCATGTTAACATGTATAATTTATCATCATAAACTGTAATCCCCTCGGCGAATAATTTTTTATCAATCATCAACTTATTAATAATTATATTCGATTCCATATCAACTTTTTTAATAAATGATTTACCGTATTGTCCTGAACTTTCAATTAAATATTTACTTTCATCAATTAGAAGTCCTTGTGTATAAGTCTCAGGGTCATGAGTTATAATTTTTATTAATTCATACTCTAATTCTTTTGGTTTCTGATCTGGGTATAAAAAAATATTTTTACTTTTATCTTCTACTGAACCATCATCAAAAAGAGTTCTTATTTTTATATTGTATCTACCATATCTCAATAAATTATTTGTACTAATATTAATTTTATTTTTAAAACTAAATGTGTCTTTATTTAATAATACAGTTGATTCTTTAATAGATTTTTCTTTTGAATCAGATATAATATTTATCCTTATAGAGTCATTCTTTTTTATTATTTCATTTGAATTTGGAGATATAATTTTTAGATATGATTTTATTCTAGGAGATTCTATCTTTTTTTCTATATCACAAGAAATTACTATCAATATTGCAATTAAATAAAAAGGAAGGTTATATTTTTTACTTTTTTTCATCCATTATTTTTAAGCCTAATTCTGTAATATTAAATCCAATACCAATTTCCTTATTTTCATAATTTACAATTGATATTTTTCTAAGTAAATTTTTTTTAACTAAAGTTGAAAAGGATCTACTCAAAGAAGCTTTGGCTTTTTTTAAAAATTTACACTCACCTCTTATTTGACCTCTTTTATGATTTCCGTCTTTTCTTTCGTATTTTCTTTTTAAAATCTCAAAGTTTTTTCTTTCCTCACTTTTATTATGAAATATATAATTTTCAGTTTTTATAAATTTTGTTTTTGGCTTTATTTTAAAATAACTGATAACTGGTTCATAAAAATAAATATGAGCATGAGATTCTGAGTCTAACTCTATAATTCCATAATCTGAAACTGGTCTTGATATAAAATCCTTTTCTTTCTTATTTTTGTAGTCTAATAAATCATCAATAGATGAGTTGATTATATCTAAGTTACTTTTAGTTTTATTATGATTAGTTACAAATCTTTTGATCTCGTCAGAATTAAGATCTAGACCTTCGATAGAGATATTTGATTTAATTTTAAGTAATATAAATTTTTGAAGAGAAGATAAATACAATTCTATACTGTTATCGTATAAAATTATTTTTTTTATTATTAATTTCCAAAAATTGCGTCACCTCCTTGGAAATCAGAAGGGTCGAAGTTTCTATTTCCTCCTCTTCTTTTCTTTTGATTAATTCTATACTGAAGAGATAGTCTAAATTCTTGTGTTCTTCTCCATGCAAATTCACCGACAGTAAAGAAGTTATCAGTTTCTTTCCCACCTCTCTCGTACCTTCTTAATCTTGATTTTGTTAGATCTCTCACCGTTAGGCTTACAGTACCTTTCTTATTTTTAAAAATGTCCTTGGATAAACTTAAATCAATGCCGTAGGAAGATAAATTCTTTCCTTGTGGTGACTCAGATGGTCCCCTATAATCAAAGGTAATTTGACCCTCTAGTTTATTATTAAACATTTTTATATTATTACTTAATCTAGTTCTCCAGCTGTATGAACTAGAATAAAAGTTTTGGTTTTTAAATTGTCCATCTGTCTCGGACTTGAAAAAATTAAACGATCCAGTAGTCCTGAACCATTTGGTGAAATCAACAGAACCATTCATCTCAATTCCGTAGGCATTAGTAAAACCGAGGTTTACAGGTTTGAAAACTGAATATCCTGAGTCATTCACATCAAAAATTCTCTCGATCTCATCTTTTGTATATCTGTAGTAAGTACCAACATATATGTTACCAGATTTAAACTCTTTTAAAAATCCAAGTTCATATGAATCAGTTAATTCTGGTTCTAGGAAAGGATTTCCTTCCCAATTAAATCTTCCGTCGCTTAAGCCCCAAAATGGATTTAAATCCCAGAATCTAGGTCTTCTTAATCTCTTACTGTAACTAAGTTGAAATGAAGTATTATCAGAAAGCTCGTAAGTAAAAAATGCAGAAGGGAACCAATTTGAATATTTTAAAGTTTGTTCTTCATTGTCCTCTTCCATAATGGCGTAGAAGTCAGTGTCTTCGTATCTCACACCTAGTTGGTATGAAAATTTACCAGTTTTATTACCAGCTTGTA
>CAZKLB010000003.1:0-43114 GCA_964553685.1 uncultured Marinoscillum sp. | reverse complement strand
TATTATCACTCCAAGAAAAATTAAACTTTAGATTGTGACCTTTTTTTTCAAAATTTTTAGTGTAGGAAAGATTGTAGCTTAAATTTTCACTATCATCATTGGACGACTCAATTCTTTCGGTCCTTTGTATTTCATTTGATTGGCTATCATAATCAATATATTTGTTGATTTCGTCACCATCTCTGTTACTAAATCTAGTGCCTATTGAAAAAGAGAATATATTTTTACTATTTGGAAAGAAAGAGAACCCAGCTCTTCCACCATATGATAAGCTATTGCTTGTTCTATCTCTATCAGCATAAGATGAATAAGTGGTATCAGTAAGAAAATAATCTGAATCACTAAATCCTCCACCTTTTGTGGTTCTTTGATTTGCACTCAATGAAGCAAATACTGAAAATTTTGATTTCCTATAATTGAAATTTGTAGAAATGCCATTTTGAGATGGAACCCCAGTGTTAATATTTACAGATCCATTCAAGCCCTTGAGTCTTTCTTTTTTTAATATAATGTTAAGTATTCCTGAAGATCCTTCTGCACTATATCTAGAAGATGGATTAGTTATTATTTCAACTTTATCTATCTCATTACCCTGCAGCTGCTTAAATGCATTTGGACCATCAAAACCCATCATACTTGCAGGTTTTCCATCAATTAATATTCTAACACTTTGTGATCCTCTTAAACTTATATTTCCTTCGATATCTAAATCAATTGAAGGTATATTTTCAAGAATTTCTTCTGCAGTTCCACCTTTATTACTAAGGTCTTTGCCAACATTAAAAACTCTTTTATCAAGTTTTAGTTCAAGGCTACTTCTTTCTGCTCTAACTGTAACTTCTTCAAGGTTTGTTGTATTTGATGTTACCAATATATCCTTTAAATCAATGTTTCTGTTATCTCTAGTAAATGGTATCTTGATTTTTCTAGAATCGTAACCTAAATAATCAATATCAGCGTATAGTTCCATCCCTAATCTTTGTCCAGTAGTATTATTTTTTCTTTCTTCACGAACTTTAGACATCATTTTTCTAAAGTCTACATCTATTTTAAATCTACCATTTTCATCGGAAATACCTCCAGAGACAAGTATTGAGTCAATTGTTTTAATTGAGATAGTAGCAAAAGATAAGCCTTCTTTACTTTCTGAGTCAATCAGTTTACCCTTGACGCTCATTAAAATTTGGAAGTCAGCAGTATTACCACTACCTGACCACTGTCCCCTGCCTTGTGAAAATAACAATAATGGAAATAAAAGTAGGATTATTAGGAGATATCTCATATTAGTAAGTTTTAATCGTATACGTTGTTAGAAGTTAATAGTTATAAAAACTTGCTAATTTGGAAATTTGAAATTAAAAAAATAGAACTAATTTTTACTCAAGGATAACAAATACATTACTGCCATTCTTACAGCAACACCATTTTGAACTTGATCTAAAATTATAGAATTTTTTGAGTCTGCCACATCACTATTAATTTCAACACCTCTATTAATTGGACCTGGGTGCATAATGATAATATCTTTATTAACGCTATCTAATAGCTTCTTATTTATACCAAAATAAAGGCTGTATTCCCTAAGAGATGGAAAATATTTTGCATTTTGTCTTTCGAGTTGAATTCTTAGTACATTAGCGACATCACACCACTTTAAAGCATTTTTTATATCATTTTCAACTTCGACTCCAAGATCTTTTATATATTTTGGAATTAATGTATTAGGACCACAAACCATAACTTTTGCGCCAAGCTTTTTTAATGCATATATATTAGATAATGCAACACGAGAATGAGCTATGTCACCAATTATTGCAACTTTTTTATTTTTTAACGTACCTAACTTTTCCTTAATAGAGTAGGAATCAAGTAGTGCTTGAGTCGGATGTTCATGAGTTCCATCTCCGGCATTAATTACAGATGCGTCAATGTTATTAGCAATAAAGTGGGGAGCACCTGGATTCGGATGCCTCATAACTAACATATCAACTTTCATTACTAATATATTATTTATAGTATCAAGTAATGTCTCTCCTTTTTTTACAGAACTTACAGAAGACGAAAAATTAATTATATCTGCAGATAATCTTTTTTCAGCAAGTTCAAATGATAACTTAGTCCTAGTGCTATTTTCAAAAAAGACATTAGCAACTGTAAGGTGTCTTAATGTAGGTACTTTTTTAATTGGTCTTGATAGTACTTCCTTAAATTTTGATGCAGTATCAAATATTAGTTCTATTTCCTCCAACGATAAATCTTTTATACCTAATAAATCTTTAGAACTTAATTTATTCATTACTTTCAATCATTATATTATCTTCTTTAAATCCTTGCTCAGTAAGATTAACTCCAATCCGGTCTGATGTGATTGTATTTATTTTTAAACCACAATAAGATGGTTCAATTGGGACATCTCTACTAAATTTTCTATCAACTAATACTAATAATTCAATTTTTTTTGGTCTACCAAAATTCATGATTCCTTCCATGGCAGAGCGTACGGTTCTTCCTGTAAATAGAACATCATCAATTATTATCACATCTTTTTCATCAACGATAAAGGGTATAGAAGTTTCTTGAGCTGGGGGGATATCTCTTGATCTAAAATCATCTCTATAAAATGTAGTATCTAAATATCCTGTTCTTATTTCTTTTTTTAATTTTTTTTCTAGATTTTTTTTAATTCTATTTAAAAAATATATCCCTCTAGGTTGTAAGCCAATTAGTACTGTATTCTTGAAAGTTTTATGATTTTCTATTAATTGATGACAAAGTCTATTTATTGTTATCTCTAACCTCTTATTATCAAACAATATAGATTTTTTGGTCATTTATTTGCAAATATAATTTCATTTTGGATAAAAGTTTAATCTATGGAGTAATTTCAAAGTTGGTAATAAAAAAAACTCTTTTGTTCTTACCATTTTGAAGTTTTAGTTTTTGAATCCCATATGTGATGTAATTGTTGGAATACCAGTGTCTTGTACCCTCTGGATTTGTTTCTGTTTTAATTACAATATTATCCTCATTTTTAGGATAAATACTAATATTATTTCTTTTAGATTTTTTTGTAGTAGTATTAAATTTTGAAATAAATATTTTTCCTTTATTGACATAAAAATTTATAATCTTATCATCACTTATTAAGTATTTATAATATGGCTTCCTGTAAAAGGTCTCAAATTTATTAACTTCAAATGCATTGACTGAAATAGACTTTAAATTTATGTCAAAGCTAATCAGTATACCAATCTCATGTGAATAACCTCCAAAATTAGGATTTACCTTTCTATCATAAGTTCCTGTGTAAGTATTATAAAATGGCATGTATGAGTAATTACTAAAGCCATCATTATTAAAGTTTGGTTTAATTGTTTCAAGTGATACATAAAAAGTATTGTCTTTTTCAAATATAGAGTCTATGAAGAACTCATATCCTAGCCTGATATTTTTAATTTTTTTAGATTTTAATTTTTTATTAAGTCCTTTATTTATTGTTGAAATGGAGTCTTTAAATCCATTTATTTTTAAAAAATTTATTGATTCAACATCATCTTCTATTCCAGTTATTTTTTCTATTTGTATTCCCTCAGATTCGTTTGAGTTTTTTTCAGCAATTAAAGAAACAGATAAAAAATAATCTTCTGTCAGGTATTTTTTTGAGTTCAATAAAGAATAATTATCTGAATTACTTTTAATAACATTTTCTTTCTCACCGTTAAGGTTATAAATACGTCTTTCAAGAGTTTTAAGACTATTTTGCCTCTCAGATACTAAAACTAAAAAATTATTTTCATCAAACCGTTCTAGTTTTATTATTTCACTTTCATAATATAAATATTCATATATATTATTTAATTGATTTGAGATAAGATCGTATATACTAATTAAATTTTTATTGTTTCTGGTATTGCTATAAAAAACTAATTTATTATTATAAATTAAAAAGTCAACTATTTCAAGGCTAAGAGGCAGGTTTATATCCTCTTTTAGAATGTTATTTTCATTAATATCATATCTTATTAAAGTATAAATTTTATCATTAGAATAATTCTTTTTAAACAGTAAATAATAATATTTCTCTAGAGGAATAATCTTATAAAGCTCTAAAGATCTATCTAAATTTACTGATATCTCTTTTTCTTGTGATAAGTCTTGATCAAATTTCAATATACGCCATTCAATTTCTTTGCCAGTTTCGTAATCTCTAACAAGAATCATAGTCTCATTATTTGAACTAACAAAATAATTTCTATCTAAGTAACCAACTTCAAACTCAATTCTATTCTTTTGATTTATGATACTTTCAGGTTTAATTTGAGATTTTATTGATATTATTGGATAAATTATTAAAAGCAAAAAGTAAATATTTGATATTTTGAAAATTCTAGTCATGAGATTTTCTTCATTAGGAGATGTAGTTTTAACTACACCAATCCCAAGACTTCTCAAAAAAAAGTATCCAAATTCAGAAATACATTTCATAACAAAAAAGATATATAGTTCAATATATAATAACAATATTAATGTTGATAAGGTTATAGAATTTTCAAATAATTTATTAGAGACATACAAGGATCTTAAAAAAGAAAATTATGATTTAGTCATCGACCTTCATAGTAACCTAAGATCAATATTCCTAAAATTTCTATTATTTAGAAAGACATATACTTATAATAAGGAGTTTATAAGAAGATGGATTTATGTAAATACTAAGATAGATTTAAAAATTAAACATATCTCAACCTCATATATAGAAACATTAAAAAAATTAGGAATTGAAGATGACGGTCAAGGTCTCGATTTATATATTGATGAAAAGGAAAAAATTTTAAGAAGTAATCTACCCAAATCCCATAGAAATGAATTTTATGCATTAGTGATTGGAGCAAAACACTATACTAAAAGATTGCCTGTCAAAAAAATAATAGAGTTATGTGATAAGATAAATAAACCAATTATTCTTCTTGGCGGAAAGGAAGATATACCAACATCTTTTGAAGTTGAAAAATTCTTTAGTACTAAAAAGAAGAATGATGAAGTAGAAAAAATTTTAAACAAAAGAGCATCTATCCATAATTTATGTGGAAAACTATCAATTAGTGGTTCTGCATCTATTGTTAGTATGTCTAAAGTAGTTTATACAAATGATACTGGATTTATGCATATTGCTGCGGCATTAAATAAGAGAGTCGTCTCAATTTTTGGTTCAACACACCCTCAACTTGGATTCTATCCATACAAAACAAATTTTTATGTATATCAGAATAATAAACTCTCATGTAGACCATGTACAAAAATAGGGCTTTCAAAGTGTCCTGCTGGCCACTTTAAATGTATGGAAGAAATAAAATTTGAGGATATAATTTTATGAAAAGTTTAATTATAGTAAGACACTGCAAATCAAGTTGGGCTGATCTTAGTCTTTCTGATTTTGATAGACCCCTCAATAAGAGAGGGAATATTGACGGTGAATTAATGTCTAATTATCTTAGGGAGAAAGAAAAAAAAATTGATAAATTAATTTTGAGTACATCAAAAAGAACTAGATTAACATCAAAGTATTTCACTGAAAAAATTCATTTTGATTCAATTTCTTATCTCGATGAATTATACCACGCAAGCTATTCAGATATAATAAATATTATAAGTAAAGTTGAAAATAATTTTAATAGTGTTATGGTAATTGGTCATAATCCAGGTTTAACAGAATTAATAAATCAATACACTATTATGAATATTTATAACTTACCAACCACAGGAGTTGTTAAGGTTGAGTTTAAGGGGGATAAATGGGAGAGAATTACTGAGAATAAAGGTATAATTGTTTACAAAAAATTCCCTAAGGAGCTAAAACTATAAAATATATTCGCTTAAGTCCTTATTTTCAGTTATTGAATTTAACTTTTCTTCGACCATCTTCTTTGTTATTACAATCTTAGCATTAGGACCAATTTTTTCAGGAATATCAAATAAGATTTCATTTAGAAGTTTACTCATTACTGTGTGAAGCCTTCGAGCACCGATATTTTCAATTTCTGAATTAATTATGTATGCCTTATGTGATATTTCTTCAAGAGCATCATCATTAAAAACAATCTCCACATTTTCTGACTTTATTAAGGCTTTATACTGTTTTGTAAGTGAATTCTTAGGCTCAGAAAGTATTTTTAGGAAATCAGCTTGTGTAAGAGTATCCAATTCAACTCTTATTGGAAACCTACCCTGAAGCTCAGGAATCAAGTCTGATGGTTTCGATAGATGAAAAGCTCCTGCTGCTATAAATAATATATGATCAGTTGATATTGTACCATATTTTGTTGTAACAGATGTTCCCTCAACAATAGGTAGCAAGTCTCTTTGAACTCCCTCTCTACTCACATCAGGACCACTTGATTTACTGGAGTTCCCACTAATTTTATCAATCTCATCAATGAATATGATGCCTGTATTTTCAGCTTTATTGATAGCCTCGTCTTTAACCTCATCCATATCAATTAGTTTTGAAACCTCAGATTCTAACAATATTTTTTTTGCTTCAGATATAGATACTTTTCTTTTTTTATTTCTTTTTGGCATCATATTACTGATCATATCTTGAAGATTAATCATTGATGATTCGTCCATCATTCCTCCACCAACCATTCCTACTCCAGAACTTGTTGGTTTTTGAACAATGATTTCTATTTTTCTATCATCGAGTTCCCCGTTAACTATTTTTTCTTTGAATTTATCTCTTGTTTTTTCGTTAATCTCCTTATCCTTATTCTGATCATTTTTCTCTAGACTTAGATTGATATTTGATTGATTTTTATTAACTGGGGGAATTAAAATATCAAGGATTATATTATTTACACTTTCTTCTGCCTTTATTTTTACTTCTTCTTTCTTAAGGGTTTTAACTAAGTTGACTGATTGCTCTACAAGATCCCTGACCATACTCTCAACATCTCTACCAACATAACCAACTTCAGTAAATTTTGAAGCTTCTACTTTTGTAAATGGAGCATCAGATAGTTTGGCAAGCCTTCTTGCGATCTCTGTTTTACCAACACCAGTAGCACCTATCATGAGGATATTATTTGGAATAATTTCGTTCTTAATTTCATCCTTAACATTTAGTCTTCTCCAACGATTTCTTAGAGCAATTGCTACATTTCTTTTAGCCTCGTTTTGACCAATAATATATTTATCGAGTTGACTTACAATTTCCTGAGGAGTCATATTTTTAATTTTCTTCATTTGGCAAATTTACATTCTTTTCAGATTATAACTTATAGAAATACAATTAGAACCTGAGATAGGATTTAAAACGGATTTAGAGTAATTAATGTTAATTTTTTTTAATAATAATTCAAAACCATAGGATATTCCTTTCAACTTTTTTGAAGTTGGAAGATCGAAGCCACTCCCAATTTTTTGATTATATCCCACTTGAACATTTATAAATTTTGATAATAATACCTCACCTCCAATAATTATGTTATCATATTTAATATTTGACCTTGCATATGTCAAAGAAAATCTTAGAGGCATATAATCTGGTTTGAAAGTTGATCCTATCAATATCATGAATGGTATTTCATTATTATCAGTATTTAGTGTTACTCCAAAGTTTTTAATTACTGCTCCAAGTGAAAATTGTTTTTGAGGATTTGGAATATAAATCAGGCCTAAATCTATGATTATTCCAGTATAAGTTTTTTCATACATTTTTGAATTAAAGAATTTAAAATTAGTTCCAATTGAAATTTTTTTAAATTCTACTGATTTACCAAGATTAATTACGAATTCTTTTGGATGAAAACTTCCTAAAGAATTTCCAAAAGCATCGTAACTATCAAATTTACCATGTGAGAAATACTTAACCCCAATACCATAGTTGCCTATATATTTTATACTATCTGAGTATAGTATACTTGATGCATTTATGTCTAAAATATAGCTCAAATAGTTGAATGTTATATTTTTATTTGAATAGCTTAATAAGGCAGGGTTAGAGAAAAAATAATTTTGATTTTTAATTAATGAAACGTTCTCCCCTCCAATTCCTCTAATTTTAGAATTTTCAGAAATATTTAAAAATTCTAAATTTTCAGATTGAGAATAAATTTTAAAATTTATAATAAACAGAAAAAATAAAAGCTTTTTCAAAGTAATTATTTATGATATCAGACCTATACAAATAATTTGTAAATATCATTTAAAATTACATATGACATTAGACCTAATAAAATAATAACTCCAAATCGAGTGGAATATTCTAAAAATCTCTCAGTAGGTTTTCTACCTGATATCATTTCGTATAATATAAATGTTGCGTGACCACCATCTAAAGCAGGTATAGGTAAGAGATTCATAAATGCTAGAACCATTGATAAAAGCCCAACAATTCTCCAGAAGTTTGTCCAATTCCAGGTTGATCCAAAAATTTGTGCAATTCCAATCGGACCGCTTAAATTTTTAGATGGATCAATATCTCCAGAAAACATTTTACCAAATGCCTTTATATTAATAAAAACGACACCAAAAGCTCTATCTGTACCTATTGCCATAGATTCTGTAAAACCATATTTTTGAGTACTATATTCAAGTGGTTCATTCTTGACCCTTATTCCAATCTTTCCATCTTTAGATATCTCAATTACTTTTTCAAGTTTTTGATTTTCTCGAAGTATTGTTGCTTGAATTATAGAACTTTTATTATTATCTAAAACTTCTTTAAATTCAAAAAAGTCAATGATATCTTTATTGTCAACCCTAACTATTTTATCTCCTTTTTGAATTCCTGCATTTAATGCATTATTATTTTGAAAAACACTGTCTATATAAAATGGTATCCTGGCTTTTAAAAAAGATGATAGAGCTTCTCTGCTATTCATTTTATTAATGAAATTTTTAGGTAAATTAATTTCAACCTCTCTATTATCCCTCATAACACTAAAACTGGTATTATCATCAAAAAATAAGTTTGGGTTAAACAGATCAGAATCTCTACTCCAATCTTTCCCATTGATTTTTAGAATTTTATCTCCAGTTTCAAAACCAACCTCTTTGCCAATTTCAAGGGCAAGTACTCCATTCTTATTTATTTCTTCTTTAGATAAATATATATCACCATTTGAGTATGTCATTACTGTGAAGATTACTAATCCAGTAATTACATTAAATATTATACCACCTAACATAACTACAAGTCTCTGCCAGGGAGGTTTTGATCTAAATTCCCATGGCTCAGGATCTTTATCCATATGTTTTGTATCCATTGACTCATCAATGATACCAGATATTTTTACAAAACCACCGAGTGGAATTGAACCTAATCCATATTCTGTCCCCTTATAATTGAAGCTAAATATTCTAGGTGGGAAGCCTATGAAATATTTTTCAACTCTCATCCCAAAAAATTTAGCAGTTAAAAGATGTCCAAACTCATGAATTCCGACAATGATAGTCAAAGCTAATATCATTTGAGCAGCCATTATTAATCCATCCATAATTATATTTTTTTCAGTTTACTAATTGTATACTCTCTAGTTTTAAAATCAGTTTCAATTAAATCATCTAAATTAGGGTTTGCAATATATGAAATTTTATTCAATGAATCTTCAATTAATTTTGGCATATCAAGAAATTCAATATTTCCTTTCAAAAACTCTGATACAGCTATTTCATTAGATGCGTTTAATACACATGGTGCATTCCCACCATTTTCACCAGCCTGGAATGCAAGCTTCAGATTTTTGAATGTCTTTAAACATGGCTTTTCAAAATTTAATTTATTTGTTTTTTCAAAGTCAAGTCTTGGATAATTATTTTTATATCTATTAGGAAAACCTAAGGCGTATTGAATGGGTAGTCTCATATCAGGTTCTCCCATTTGAGCAATAATTGAACTATCCTTAAATTGAACCATTGAATGGATAATAGATTCAGGGTGAATAATTACATCAATTTTATTGATGTTAATATTAAATAAGAACTTTGCCTCAATTACCTCTAAGCCTTTGTTCATAAGTGTTGAAGAGTCAATTGTAATTTTATCTCCCATTTCCCAATTTGGATGATTTAAAGCTTCTTCTTTAGTCACTGTTTTTAAAAATTTTATACTCTTTCCTCTAAAGGGGCCTCCAGAAGCAGTTAAAATTATTTTTTCAATTGATTTTTTTTTCTCTCCATTAATGCATTGAAATATAGCAGAATGTTCTGAATCGACAGGATAAATTTTAGAATTTGATTTTTTTAAAATATTATTTATATAGCTTCCAGCAATTACCATTGTTTCTTTATTAGCCAGTGCAATATCGATATTATTATTTATGGCATTTATGGTTGGTATTAAACCAGATTTGCCAACAAGAGCTGTCACTACAATATCAATTTTAGTAAAAGAAAAAAAATTGTTTAAAGACTTTTCTCCATAAAATATTTTAGTATCAAAATTGGATAGTTCTTTTTCAATCTGTTCTCTTTTTGATATATCTCCAAAAATTATAATTTTTGGTTTGAATTTTTTTGCTTGATCAATTAATAACTCATAATTTGAATATGCAGATAATAAAATTAACTTAAACTTATCTTTACTATTGCTAATAACTTCTAAAGTTTGTGTACCAATTGAACCCGTTGATCCAAGTATAGCTATTTTTTTCATATCTTATTTAGTGAGATTATTTTATCAATTATCTTTCTATCATTAGAAAGTCTAGGTACTTTGTTCTGACCTCCAAGCTTTCCTATAGACTTCATAAAATTAATAAATGATTTTCTCTTTACAATTTTTACTTTAAGTCTAGATAAAACTTTATCTGAAATAAGATCTCTATAATAAATATTAAGATGTTGTAAGTTTTCATCTAAACATTTTTCAAAAGATTTTATATCATTTGGCAAACTACTAAATTCTATAAGCCACTCATGACAACTTTTGCCTTTTTCATCAGAAATATATGGACCAACTGTGTATTCAATTACTTTCACCTCCTTAAATCTTTGACAAGCTAATTTTAATGATTTATCTACTTCCTCAACTATCACGTGTTCTCCGAAAGCGGAAATATATTGTTTTATTCTTCCAGTAACTCTAATTTTTAGAGGATTCAGTGAAGTAAATTTTATTGTATCTCCAATTTCATATGACCAAAGGCCTGAGTTAGTTGTTAATATCATAGAATAATTTTTATTTTTTTCGATATCATCAATACAAATTCTTTTAGGATAATCAGATTTTAAATTTTCTAAGTCAATAAATTCATAAAATATTCCTGAATTAATTTGAAGTATTAAATCATTTTTTTTTAATTCATTCTGATATGCAAAGAATCCTTCAGAAGCTGGAAAAGTTTCTAGTGTATCGATTTCTTTCCCAATGGAATTAAATAAATTAGATTTATATGGTTCAAAGTTTACACCTCCATGACAAATTAATTTTAGATTTGGGAAAATGTCTTTTATTTTTTTCCCAGTTTTTAGAATTAAAAAATCGAAATACATTTGAATCCAAGGAGGAATGCCTCCGATAACCCTTAGATCTTCACCTATAGTTTCTTCAACTATTTTTTCAATTTTTTCCTCCCAATTTTTTATTTTATTTGTTTCTTTAGATGGTAAAAGCATACCTTTTAAGTAGAAGGGTTCGTGATGGTTTACTATACCTGATAATCTACCAATTTTTATTCCATTTTCTTCAACCAGTGAAGGTGATCCAGAAATAAACATCGCTTTTCCATTAATTGATTCGAAACTGTTTTTATCCTTTAAATAATCAAATAATAAATATCCTGCTGATTTAACTTGATTTTTAATCGATTCCTTAGAAACTGGTATGTATTTTATTCCAGATGTTGTCCCCGATGTTTTTGCGAAATAAATAGGTTTCCCAGGCCAAAGAATATCTTTTTCTCCTTTCTTTATTAAGTCTATATAATTTTTAAATTGTTCATAATCCCTGGTAGGAACTTTATTTTTAAAATCTTTATAACTTTTAATTAATTTAAAATCATGTTCTAATCCAAACTTCGTGTAACGTGATTTATTTATTAGATCATGTAAAATATTATTTTGAATTTTTGAAGCTTCATCTAATGAGTATTTTTTTACTCCATATGATTTATCAAAAAATAGTATTAGCTCATAAATTTTAAATAATATTTTTTTAAACATATAAATGAAAATATTATATTAATTGCGTAAATCAAAATTACAATAAGGACCCTAAAAAATTACTGTTTAAGAAAGAGAACGAAATTAATTATTTGTAATTCTTCTATTGATTTCATGAATATTTTTTTTGAATATTGAATCGGTATCAATCATATCATTAACGGATTGTACTGCATGAATGACAGTACTATGATCTCTCCCACCGAAATGAAATCCAATAGATTTTAAAGAGTTATTTGTAAAATCCTTTGAAAAGTACATAGCAACTTGACGAGCAATAACTATTTCCTTTTTCCTCGCTTTATCTTTCATATCTTCTATAGATATATTGAAATATTTAGAGACAGTTTCTTGAATATACTTTATATTAATTTCTCTTGTATTATCTTTTACAATCTTACCTATAATTGATTTTGTTAATTTCAAATCAATATCGGATTTTGTTATAGTTGAGTGTGCAAGTAAAGAAATAAGTACACCTTCAAGTTCTCTTATATTAGTATCAACTTGGAGTGCTATATAATCTATAATTTCATTTGATATATTGATATTATCGGCTGAAATTTTATGTTTTAAAATATCAATTCTAGTTTTAAAATCAGGTATTTCAAGTTCTACCGTAAGACCTGATTTAAATCTACTAACTAATCTTTGCTCTAATCCATTTAATTCAACAGGTGATTTATCGGCAGATAATATAATTTGTTTTTTATTAAGGTTTAATTGGTTAAAAATATTGAAAAATACTTCTTGAGTTTTCTCTTTTCCACTCAGAAACTGAATATCATCAACAATTAAACAATCTATATTACTGTAGAATGTTGTGAAATCTTTTAATTTATTTTCTTTTAGTGATTCGATAAATTGATTAGCAAACTTTTCAGAGGTAACATAATAAACAGATAAGTCAGTTTGATTAGATATTCTATTTCCTATAGATTGTATGAGATGTGTTTTTCCTAATCCAACACCACCATAAACCATAAGAGGATTGAAAGGATTTTTTCCAGGGTTTTCACATATTCTTTCCCCAGCAGCCTTAGCTACACTATTACATTTTCCCCCGATAAAACTATTGAAATTAAAACTCTCATTTAGATTATTAAACCTTGTTATTTCAGACTTTTGATTCTCATTTTCAACTGTTTTTTTATTCTCATCAATTTCTTCTTTTTCACTTGATATTATATATTCAATCTTTCCATTGACGCCAAGAACTTCTAAAATTGAATTATTTAAAATATTTAAATAATGATCCTCAATCCACTCATAAAAAAACTTATTGGGTACTTCAAGTATTAATGTCTGATTTTTATATTTAACTGATTTAATTGGTTTAAACCAGGTTTTATAACTTTGAGGACTTAATTCTTTTTTGATTAGAGACAAACATTTCTCCCAATGCTTTATATGCATTTTATTTATTTAAGTGGTTTATAAAATTTGCTATTATTTCAAATAGGGAATCAAATATTAATCATTTTTATTAATTAAAAAAATTTTTTTTCTATTGACTTTTTAAAATATGATTTTATATTAAAATATTGAATATTTATAATTATTAATCTTTGAAAAATACAATAAGTTTTTTTTCTTATGACATAGGGATTACATTTGAGGTTTAAAAAAAAAAAATGTGGCAGAAAGCATCTTTTAAAAACATAGAAAAAATAACAGATTTGACTTGGAAATTTATAATTGAACCTGTCGATGAATTTCATTATATACCAGGTCAATTTGTACAAGTTAAAATCAATGAAATAACAAGAAGTTACTCTATTGCATCTTATAGTTCTTCTGAAAATATTTTTGAGCTATTAATAGTTAAACTTGATGGAGGTGCAATGACAAAAATATTATTCGAAGAAATAAATATTGGCGATATTTTTGAGATAAAGGGCCCAATAGGTAGGTTTACATTACCTGAAAAAATTGATTCCGACATTCTTTTTATTTGTACTGGTACTGGTTTAGCTCCATTCAGAAGTATGCTCCACCACATAGATCAAAATAATATTCCACATGAAAAAATTTATCTGATCTTTGGTACTCGTAAAGAAGGTGACATAATTTGTTATGAGGAAATGATAAATCTTAAAGATAAAATAAATGGATTCAAGTATATACCTGTATTATCCCGTCAGAAATGGGATGGAGAAAGTGGTTATGTTCACGATCAATATTTAAAAATTATAAATGAGGATGATCTTAATAATCCACTATTTTACTTGTGTGGTTGGAGGAACATGGTAAAAGAAGCTAGAATGAATTTAAAAGGCTTAGAATACGAATCCAAAAGGATAAAGCTTGAAATATACGATTGAAAATGAAGTATAAAATAAAGCACGAATGTGGTATTGCATTTTTGAGATTAAGAAAACCTCTTCAATATTTTATAGATAAATACAGATCTCCTGCATATCCTGTTAGTAAAATGTTTTTGATGATGCATAAACAAAGAAATAGAGGTCAAGATGGTGCTGGTGTCGCTTCATTAAAACTAAACACAAATCCTGGGAAAAGATATATAAGTAGATACAGATCAGTAAAAAAAGATTCAATTCAAGATATTTTTTCTAAAATCAATAGAAAAATAAATAAGGCAAAAAAAAATTCAAATTTTAAGCTTGAAGAAAACTGGTTAAAAGAAAATGTTTCTTTTACTGGTGAATCTTGGCTAGGTCATTTGAGGTATGGAACTTTCGGGGGTAATTCAATAGAAAATTGTGCACCAACTCTAAGGCAAAATAATTGGAAGACTAAAAATTTAATATTTGCCGGAAACTTCAATATGACAAATCTTGATGAACTTTTTAAAGTCCTTGTTGACCTTGGTCAAAGCCCTAAAGAAAAGTCTGATACTGTAACAATTTTAGAAAAGGTTGGTCATTTTTTAGATGAAGAAAATAGTAGATTATATCATAAGTATGTTGATAAAGTACCAAAAAAAGACATATCAAAAAAGATTGAGGATGAGTTAGATCTTACAAATGTTTTAAAAAATTCCTTTAAAGATTTTGATGGTGGATATTCTTTGGCAGGTATGGTTGGTCATGGATCTTCTTTTCTAGCAAGGGATCCATCTGGAATTAGACCACTTTATTATTATGCTAATGATGAGGTTATTGTTGCAGCTAGCGAGAGACCACCGATAAAAACAGCATTTGATTGTGAGTTTGATGAAATTAATGAAGTTGATCCAGGGAAAGCATTGATCGTAAAGAAAGATGGAACTTATTCAATTAATAAATTTATTGAACCAAGTCAAAAGAAAGCTTGTTCTTTTGAAAGAATATATTTTTCTAGAGGTAATGATCCTCAAATTTATAGCGAAAGAAAAAACCTAGGTAAATTTCTCATACCTCAGGTTTTACATTCAATTAATAATGACTTAAAGAATACTATTTTTTCATATATTCCAAATACATCCGAAACATGTTTTTATGGTATGATGGAAGGTCTTGAAGATCATCTTATAAAAATCAAGAAAACTACATTCTTAGCCGACAATAAATTTGATGATAATAATGACATTCTTACAACTAAGATTAGGATGGAAAAACTAATTAGTAAGGATGTGAAAATGAGAACATTTATAACTGATGATAATAGTCGGAATGAATTAGTTTCGAATGTTTATGATACTACTAGTGGTATAGTTAGCCAAAAAGATACAGTAGTAGCTGTTGATGATTCAATTGTTAGAGGAACAACATTAGAGAAAAGTATATTAACCTTACTATCAAAATTAAATGCAAAGAAAGTAGTATTTGTCTCATCGTCTCCCCAAATTAGGTATCCTGATTGTTATGGAATTGATATGAGTAAAATGCATCAATTTGTTGCATTCAGGGGGCTAATAAGATTATTAAAGAAAGAGAAGTCCGATAAAAAAATTCATGAGATTTATGAGAAGTGTTTAAAATCAATGAGCCAAGAAAACCCAAAGAATTATGTAAAAGAGTTATATGATATGTTTAGTTATGATGAGGTTTCAAAATCAATATCTAGATTGGTAAAACCAAAGCAATTCAATTCTGATCTTGAAATAATTTATCAAAATATTGAAAATTTGAATAAGGCATGTCCTAATCATTTAGGGGATTGGTATTTTACTGGAAATTATCCAACTAGTGGAGGAAATAAAGTAGCAAATAGAGCCTTTATAAATTATTGTGATGGGAACAAAGATAGGGCTTACTAAACAGCAAAACTTTCACCACACCCACAAGTTCTTGTTGCATTTGGATTTTTAAATTGAAATCCTTTTCCATTCAAACCATCACTGAAGTCGAGTTCCGTTCCAAGAACATAAAATAAACTTTTCTTATCAACAATTATTGTTGTCCCATTATCCTCAAATGACTGGTCCTCTGATGTTAATTTGTTATCAAAGTTTAGGTCATAAAGTAATCCAGAACAACCTCCTCCTTTAACCTTTACCCTAATATTATAATCATTAGAATAACTTTCGGATTCTTTTAATTCTTTAAGCTTTTTTGCTGCCTTGTCAGTAACTTTAATCATATTATAAAAGTATTTTACAAAAATATATCAAAGAAAATTATTTATAATATTTTATTTCAATTATATGGATATTAAAGAATTAGGTGAATTTGGATTAATTAATAAAATCTCATCAAAATTTAAAAATAAGAGAAAATCAACCATTCTAGGGATAGGGGATGATTGCGCAATTTTGAATTCAGAAAGTCAGTTAATTTTGTTATCATCAGATATGTTAGTTGAGGGTATTCACTTTGATTTATCTTTTACTCCAATTAAACATTTAGGATATAAATCAGTAGTAGTTAATTTATCTGATATATATTCTATGAATGCTGAGCCAAAGCAAATCCTAATTAACATTGCTATCAGTAGTAAATTCTCAGTAGAAGCTATTGATGAATTTTATGAGGGAGTTTCAATTGCCTGTGATGAATATTCAGTTGATTTAGTTGGTGGAGATACTACATCATCAGTATCAGGTCTGATTATTTCTTGCTCAGTAGTTGGCTATTCAAAGGAGACTTCAATAGTCAGAAGAAACGGAGCTAAAAATAATGATATAATATGTGTAAGTGGCGATTTAGGAAGGTCTTTTCTCGGTTTGAAAATTCTACAGAGGGAAAAAGTTAATTTTATTAGAAATCCTAATATACAGCCTTCATTAAATGAATATAAGGATATAATTGAAAAACAACTAAGACCAAGAGCTAGAAAAGACGTTTTTGATTTTTTTAAAGATGAAAAAATTACTCCAAATTCTATGATTGATATATCAGACGGATTATCATCAGACTTATTACATCTAAGTCTAAACTCTAACTTAGGCTTTAAAATATTTGAAGATAAACTTCCAATAGATAAAAATTGTTATAAAATATCTGATGAATTAAAAATGGATGTGGTATCGTGTGCTCTGAATGGGGGAGAAGAGTATGAACTATTATTTTCATTAAATCCATCGGATTATGAAAAAATTAAGAAAAAAAATTTTGACATATCACCTATTGGCTTTTTTACAAAAAAAAATGAAAAGATTTTAGTATTAAATGATGAGAGTGAAATCGATTTAAATTCAGATGGGTGGAACCATTTTACATAATAGGATTAACCAAAAATGTATTGTATTTTAAATTTTTCGTTGAAATATTTTTTTTTTCAAATATTCCATAAATACATGATCCACTACCGGTAAGACTAACATATTTTGCTCCCTCATTGTAAAGATATTTTTTTATTTTATTTAGATCATTTATTTTATTCATAGCAAAGTCTTCAAATGAATTTTTAATATATTTTTTCCAATTTTCAATATTTTCATTTTCTAATATTTTTTTTAAATCATATTTTGGGCTTTCTGGAATGATGTTGTCATAAGCCTCTTTAGTAGAAATCCCTTCTTTTGGATCTACAACTAAAATTATTTTATCTTTAATATCAATATGTATATTTTCCATTTTTTCACCTACCCCTGTTATAAATTTCATTGAATTTTCTATGAAAAAAGGACAATCTGCTCCAATTTCTTTAGCCTTATTTTTTAAGTCTTGATTACTAATACCATGTTTATTATAAAGAAATTTTAGAAGAAAAGCAGCGTCAGAGGAACCTCCTCCTAATCCTCCACCAATTGGAATTTTTTTATGTAAATGTATTTTGTATTTTTTTTGAGATTCAGAGAATTCTAGTGCTTTTTTGATAATATTATTTTTTTTGGGTGTATTTATTTTAATTCCTGATAATGAAAGTTTATTTTCATTTGATTCTTTAATTTCTATAATATCATGGAGTGATATTGGGCAAAAACATGATTCAATTTCGTGGTAACCTGATTTTAATTTTTTTTTAATATTTAAACCAATATTTATTTTGGCATTTGGAAATAGAAACATCATTTATCAAGTAGATCAATGATTTCTTCTGATATTCCGGTATTGGAGAATCCACCATCGTGAAAAAGATTTTGCATAGTTATTTTTTTACTCATATCTGAAAATAGAAAAATGCAATAGTCAGCACACTCCTCTGCTGTTGCATTTCCGAGTGGTGACATTTTTTCAGCATATTTAAAAAATGCATTAAAACCTTCTATTCCTGCTCCAGCTGTTGTTATTGTTGGAGACTGAGAGATAGTATTAACCCTAGATTTATTTAACTTTCCAAGTCTGTGTCCATAACTTCTTGTTATTGATTCTAATAGTGATTTTGCTTCTGCCATATCATTATAAAATGGAAATGTCCTTTGAGCAGCTATATAAGATAATCCTACGATAGATGACCAATTATTTAAAACATTATTTTTTTCAGCAATCTGCATCACTTTATGAAATGATAAACCTGATACATCAAGTGTTTTTAAAAACCAATCATAATTTAAATCGCCGTATTCTTTATTTTTTCTGACATTTGGAGACATACCAACAGAATGAAGGATAAAATCTATTTTTCCACCTAGTTCTTTTTGGGATTCGGAGTAAAGGTTTTCTAAATCATTAATATCTGTGATATCTGCCGGAATAACCTTAGTATTACAATTTTCTGCTAACTCATTTATTTTACCCATTCTGAGAGCTATTGGAGCATTTGTAAGTGTAAATTCAGCTCCATGCTCTTTACACTTTTCAGCAACTTTCCATGCAATAGATCTTTCATCTAAAGCACCAAAAATTATACCCTTTTTACCTTTTAGCAACATACTTAAAAATTAAAAATTCCTTTGGCAGCAAAATAAGGAATTATTATATAAAGTAAACCATCTCTAACTAAATAAAAAAAAAATACAATAACAAAGAGTCTCCACCCATGGTCTTTTATTGTTTTTTTTAGTCCATATTCTTTATAGTACTCCACGTACTTTCTCATAAATTTTGGAAAAAAAAGATTTTTCAAAGACATTTTTTATTCAAGTATTTTATTGAAAAGGTCATTATTAGATGGAGATAATTCATTGAGAACATTGAAAGCATCTCTTTTAGTATTTAATGTAGCTCCCTTAAAAATATTTGTAATTTCATCAACCTTTGCATTTAGAAATATATTAAGAATTGATGAGTTAAAATTTTTTTTATTTACATCGTTGATATTATTTAAACTTGATAATATAACAGATCTAGACTCATCTGGCTTTTCATAGAATACATCCATGCCTTTTAAATGGTAATTATAGATTTCTTCTCTCACAGTCTTAAATTCGGGATTTAAAAAATTCTCACAAATCCAATATCTATTTTGTTTTGAACCAAATTGATCCCATCCCTTAAAGCCTGAGTTCTGTGATTCATTTATAATTTTCCATGCTTTTTGAAAATTTTCATCCCCTCCTTGACTTTCAAATGAATCATAGTCAATTCCAATAATTAAGTATGCGTAAAATGATAATAAAGATGATAAATTATCATTGTAGCCATTTTCTACAAATTCAATATTTTGAGATGGTAAATATTCAAATATCCATTCTCTATCTCCATGATTAAATATTACGCTTTCATATGATGAATTATATATTGGTCTTGATGAAACAATTTGAACTGTTGCTTCATAAAGATTTGAAGAAGGTTCATTCAATATATTAATAATAAAATTGCAATTGATTCTTTCAGCACTTTCATAATTATCATCTGTCCATATTTGATTATTAAGAAATTGTTCAATTCCATTTTGCAACTCATCAAATATAAAAGTTTCTGAAGATTGAAGCTTATCAGTATTGACAATTACTTTACAATTGAGTTCTTGAGAATATGTATTGAATTCAGTAAAGAGACAAGTAAAAAGAACTAAAAGTACTTTTTTCATCAATTTTAAAGAAAGTTTAGTCTAAAGAGATATTGTCTTCTTCTTCTTCTTCTTTATCTGGTTTTCTATGGAAAAGCTCATCATTGATAAGTTCCTCAGCAGCTACCGTACTAGACTTTGGTAATCTTTCGAAGTATCTTGATATTTCAATCTGCTCTCTATTTTCAAAAACTTCCTCTAAATTATCTACATCTGAGGCGAATTCAGCCAGTTTTTCACTTAGCTCTTCTTTTTGAGTAGCAGAAAGTTGTCTAGCTCGTTTTCCAATTATTCTAACGGATTTATAAACATTTCCAGTTTTCGATGCTATTTCATCTACATTAAGATGGGTTATTTTGGATTTAATTTTCATATTTTTATTTTTACTCTGCAAATTTAGTCAATAAATCTAAACTTTCAACATACATTTTTTCTGCCTCTATTATAAACGGACTTTGAGGATATTTGTCTATAAATTCTATATATAATTTTATAACCTCTCTAAATCTTTCTTCCTGTAAACTTTCAAAACTATTTTCAGAAATAATATATTGAGATAATATTCGAAGAAAAGATCCTTCTTCATTAAACGATGAATCAGGAAAATCCCTTTCAAAATTTTTAAGTGCGATAATTGCTGATTTATAATTTCTTGTCTTATAATATTGTTTTGCATTTTCAAAATTTTTGGTTTCTAACTTTATTTGAAGCTCACTTATTATTTGATTCGCACCACTAGAATACTCACTATATGGATGTTTATTAATAAAATTTTGCATTGCTGATATTGCCTCAACTGTGCTAGATTGATCAAGGTTAGAATTTGGGGATCCTTTGTAAAGTGAAAAAGCATATAAATATTCAGCCTCAACTGCTCTTTCACTTCTTGAAAATAGTTCAATAAACCCTTTAAAATATTTGGCACTTAAATCATACTGTTTAAGGTTGTAAAGAGAATATGCGAAATAAAAATCTACGGTTTCAGAGCTATCGCTACCCTTAACAAGAGGTTTTATATCCTTAAGAAGAGTACTTGCTTTAAAATAGTCTTCATCATCATAATATTTAAGTGCGGCTGTAAGCTTTTTTTCGTATCCTGGAGTTTTTAATATCTTTCTGTATTCATTACATGATACTAATGTTGATAAAAATAAAATTATACTAATTATTATTTTGAAATTCATTTCGCAAATATATCTTTTTTCTAAAATAATGAACTATATCACTAATTTGAGGTCTCTCATTTTCTCTCCAATTAAACTTCTCAATATAAAGATCTTTCTCCTTAATTTCGTGAGGAGGGATTAGTTTTGCTTTTGGATCTTGATAGAAAATAATATTATCAATATCGTTATCAATAAAATTTAGTAACAGATCACTACATATGATGTAATTTAATCCAATTGTATTGTAAGTTTCTTCCTCTAAAGCAAAATAAATAGTTTCTCCATTTCCTTTTACATCAATACTCTTTATTTGATTATTCTCATCAAAATCAGCGATCATATTTCTCCCTTTAATTTGATTAAAATTTTCAGCTGTATCTCTAGAAATAATAAAAGCATTTCGAATCAGGTTCATATTATCAATTTTATCCTCGTTTAAAATAAAATTAATTGTATCAGATGTGATTTGATTATTACCGTTCCATATTATGGGATCATTGTACATAAATAATAATGAGTCATCAACATTAAACAAAATTGAATCAGATTTTCCTAAAAAATCATCTCTATAAAATTTAACACTGTTATAAGCCAGTAGAGTTTTAATTTCTTTATTATTTTCAATAGCTAAGATTGTATCAGAAGAAAGGTAAAATGTATCATTCTCAATATTTTTTTTAAGTAACGCATTATCATAAATTTTTATGAAATTATTTTTTTTATCATATATTCCAGTTTCTCCAGAAACTGTGTATTCAGTATCTTTTATAAAAAGCGATACATCATCAAAAGCTTCATATAACGATTCATCATTATCAAAATCTATAAATTTTGCTTTTAGTATATAATCGTCACTCTCAATTGTACTTGATTTGAGACTAGATTCGCTTTTTGATTGTTTAAATTTTCCTCCTGAGGCTTCAACATAAACACTATCATCTGAAAAAATTTCAGTAAAACTATAAGTAGTAGCTTCTTTAATTTTACTATTATATTTCATTGAATCAGTTTTAAGTAAATAATCATCACCTATAAATTCAACATTAACATGAAATATAGAAATGTCATCATTACCAAAAAAATATCCGAATTTACTTTTTAATGTATTTACGCCATCTTCTAATTGACCTCCATCAAAGAACTCACCTTTTTTAGAATCTACCAAGTAGTTTAATATATCAGTTTTTATGATATCATCATTTTTTTTATAAATAACATTACCTCTTAGCTTAGCTATTTTATTATTTCCATCATAAACTAAACTTTTTGCTGTAATAACTGAAGAATCACTATTTATAATTTCAATATTACCAAATGCCTCTAGTAAGTTTTTTCTATTGTAAAAATTTGCGGAATCACATGAAATCTGAGTTTCACCCTGAGTAAATATTACATTTGATATTAACTTCCTGACCGGTTCTTTATTGATTCTTCTGAATTTTAATTCTTCTGCTTTGTACTTAACCTTTTCCTGAGCATAAATTTCAGTACAGAATAAGATACTTATTAAAATTTTCAATAAAATTTTCATTGTACAAAAATAGATAGATCTTATTTCTTTATGATGCAATTTTCAATTACTTATTTTTGTGGTATGAAAACGGATAGTGTTCAATCTTATTTTAAAAATTTTTTTATTGAAAATGATATTAACTTGGCTGAAGATAAATATCTTCTCGCTGTTAGTGGTGGAATAGATTCTATGGTTCTTTTTGATCTATTCCTAAAAAACAATATTAATTTTTCTGTTGCCTCATGTAATTTTCAATTAAGAGGAAAGGATTCAGATAACGATTTAAAATTTGTTGAAAATATATGTATAAAAAACAGTATTAATTTTTATTCTACAGTATTGGATGTTGATAAATTTTCTACAATGAGAAAAATATCTACACAGATGGCGGCAAGAGAATTAAGATATGATTTTTTTAAAAAGATATTAGAAAAACATAAATATTCATATATAGTTACTGCTCATCATCTTGATGATAATATTGAAACTATTATTTTTAATTTTATTAAATCCACTGGATACAAAGGATTGGTTGGAATTCCTTTCAATAAGAATAAAATTTTAAGGCCCCTTATCAATACTTCAAAAGAAGAAATTGAAGATTACGCGGTTTCTAATAATATTTCATGGAGATTAGATAAATCAAATAACTCAAATAAATATTCAAGAAATAAGATTAGGAATGAAGTTATCCCGCTTTTAAAAGAAATAAATCCATCATTAGGAAAATCATTAACTGAATCATTAAAAAGAATTCAAAAGTTGAGTCATGATATTAAGCCTAGAATTGATCTTTTTATTCAAAAATTTGTTGATTTTAAAGATGATTATATTAATATCAAAAAAGATTTTATTGATGATATTGAAAAATATGAAATACTATTATTTGATTTTTTTCAGGATTATGGATTTAATTATTCTCAAATTGAAAATATTATAAAATCGTTAAAAGCTAAAAATCAAAAAAAATTTATATCCTTGAATTATGAATTAATTATTGAAAGAAAATCTATTTTTATTATAACAAAAGATTTTTTAGTAAAGACTAGATATGAGTCAAAAGAAATTGAAAATATTGTTTTGCCATTTTTTAATTTAAGCGTAAAAAAATATAAAAAATCATTATTCACATTGAATAAATCAAATAATAATGCGCAGCTTGATTTTGATAAAATAACGTATCCAATATGTATAAGAAATTATAAAAAAGGAGAAAAATTTCTGCCATTGGGAATGAGAAAGAATAAAAAAATATCGGACTTTCTATCTGATAAAAAAATTAATTATATAATAAAATTAAGACAATGTGTGATAACTGATTCAACAGACTCAGTATTATGGGTGGTTGGTCATCAGATTTCTAATAAATTTAAAGTTGATAGTGAAACCAAAAATATTTTAGAATTTGAAATAATTTAATTTTTACATTTTAACTTTAATTTTCTTAAAATATTAATATATAATTATGAAAGTAACAGTAGTAGGAGCTGGAAACGTTGGCGCTACATGTGCAGACGTCCTTGCTTACAGAGAAATTTGCAATGAGATAATCCTTGTTGACATAAAAGATGGGCTTTCCGAAGGAAAATCATTAGATATTTTTCAAAAATCGTCAATTAATTTGTATGATACCAAAACAATTGGATCTACTAATGATTACACTCTAACTGAAAACTCTGATGTTGTTGTAATAACATCCGGTCTTCCTAGGAAACCAGGAATGTCTAGAGATGATCTTATAGGTACAAATGCAAAGATTGTAAAGACTGTTACCGAAAATATTATTAAATATTCTCCAGATTGTATTATTATAATAGTTTCTAATCCTCTTGACGTAATGACGTATCAAGCTCATCTTACCTCTAAATTTCCAAGAGAAAAGATAATGGGTATGGCCGGTATTTTAGATACAGCTAGATTCAGAGCATTTATTGCAGATGAGTTAAATATTTCTACAAAAGATATTCAGGCACTTCTTTTAGGTGGTCATGGTGATACAATGGTACCTTTACCAAGATACACTACAGTATCTGGAATACCTGTAACAGAACTTATCGATGATAAAAAACTTGATGCAATTATTGAAAGAACTAAATTTGGTGGGGGTGAATTAGTAAAATTAATGGGTACTTCTGCTTGGTATGCACCTGGATCTGCTGCTGCACAAATGGTTGAAGCAATTATTAAAGATCAAAAAAGAATCTTTCCTGTTTGTACAAAACTTTCAGGTGAGTATGGTATTGATGATTGCTACTTAGGTGTACCAGTAGTTTTAGGTTCTAATGGGATTGAAAAAGTAATTCAGTTAAAATTGAATGATGATGAAATGAAATTATTAGAGGAGTCTAGATTGCATGTTAAGGAAGTTATGTCTGTTCTTGATAATCTATAATGGATTATAGTGATATTAACAAAAGCGATTTAATTAGTAGAGATTTAAGTTGGCTCAATTTTAATTTGAGAGTATTAGATCAAGTTAAAAATAAAGAAAGGAATGTTCTTGACAGATTAAGATTTCTATCAATTGTAGCTTCTAATTTTGACGAGTTTTTTGAGGTCAGAGTAGGTAGCCTATACAACTACATTGATAGCAATAAAAAGAGAATAGATTATTCTGGCCTTAGAGAAAATCCATTTCGAGAATATTTACTAAAAAAGTGTAAAGATTTTTTTGACGACTTCAATAATTATTATTCTAAAAAACTAATATCAATAATTCAGAAAGAAAATGTCTTCATAGGTAATATCGATCTTTTAGATGATCTAGGTATCAAAAGAGCCAAAAAATATTTTAAAAAAACCATATACCCTATGTTAACGCCTATGGTTTTTGATAATTTACATTCATTCCCAATATTAATGAATAAGGTATTAATTTTTGGTGTTGTTACAAGGTCAAAGTCAGATGAAAAAAAGAAAAAAATATCATTTATTCAAATACCTCAAAATATTCCAAGATTTTTTGAGTATAAAGTAGATGATAAAATATGTTTTATTCCAATAGAAAAAATAATAGAAAAACATATTAAAAAATTTTTTAAGGGAATATCAGTTGAAAGCGTAAGTCTATTTAGAATCATCAGGAATGGTGATTATACCCTAGAAGAGTCTGAAGATATAGATATGAATTTTTTAGAGGAGTTAAAGCAAAAACTTAAGGATAGAAAATTTAGTCGAGTTGTTAGAGTTGAAATCAGTAAAAATTTTGATAAAAATGTTCTTGATAAATTAAAGGAAATATTAAAGGTTGATGAATATAATTTAATGGAAACCCCAGATAATTCATTAATTGATTTAACGTGCTTAAATCAAATAGTCGATTATGACGAATTTTCTGATATTTTGCCTGAGTTTCCAGATCCTATAACCCCCGTGGACATGTTTGATATGGAGGGAAAAAATATATTTCAAATATTATCAGAAAAAGATGTTTTTCTTCATCATCCTTATAACTCATTTGATCCAGTAATAAAATTTTTAAATGAAGCTGCTGAAGATCCTAATGTTTTATCTATAAAGATTACCCTTTACAGAACTGCAAAAAACTCTAGAGTTATAGATGCACTATTGAAAGCAGCAGAAAATGGTAAACATGTATCTGTTCTTTTTGAAGTTAAAGCGAGGTTTGATGAGGAAAATAATTTAAAAAATGGTTATAAGTTAGAGAGAGCGGGGTGTTATGTTATATATGGTATAGGAGCCCTAAAAACACATACCAAATTATTATTAGTTGTAAGGAGGGAAGGGAAAAAGGTAAAAAATTATGCTCATATGGGTACAGGAAATTATAATGAAACAACCTCTAGATTATATACCGATATTGGTATTATGACTTCTAATCAAAATTACACAAAAGATGCTCTTGAATTTTTTAATGTTATAACAGGGCACTCAATTCCAGAGGATTATGAAAATCTAATTACTGCTCCAATTTATATGAGAAATAAAATTTTGGATTTTATTGATAAAGAAATTAATAATTCAAAATTAGGTGAAAAAGCAAAAATTTGTATAAAAATAAACTCGTTACAGGATAAAAAAATTATTAAAAAATTATATGAAGCTAGTAATGCAGGAGTGAAAATTTGTCTTATTGTTAGAGGAATATGCTGTTTGAGGCCTAATAGGAAAAGATTAAGTGAAAATATTGAAGTTATATCAATTGTGGGGGATTATTTAGAACATAGTAGAATTTATTATTTTCATAATCTGGGGGATCCTCTAATATATTCAGGGAGTGCAGACGTTATGATAAGAAGTTACAAAAGAAGAATTGAATCATTATTTAGTATAAATGATGATCAAATAAAAAAACAAGCAATTACAATTTTGAATTATAATCTTAGAGATAATTGTAACTCCTATGTACTACAGGAGGATGGAACTTATAACAAGAAATCCTATTCAAAAAAGTCTAGATTTAATGTATTTGAGGAGTTTTATAAAATCAATAAGGAAAATATAAATGACCGTATAATTCTATAATTAAGAATCACTTTTATATTAATTAATTGTAAATTTATTCATGGTAAAGTTAAAAATGGGAATGATTGGTGGTGGAATAGGCTCTTTCATTGGAGCCATTCATAGGAATGCTGCATTTCTTGATAATAAAATTGAACTCGTTTCAGGTTGTTTTAGCTCAAGCTTTGAAAATTCTCTTCAAACAGGAAATGATCTTTATTTAGATAAGGATAGGGTTTACAAAAGCTTCGAAGAAATGCTATCAAAAGAAAGTAACCTTTCAAAATCTGATAGAATAGATATTGTTTCAATAGTTACTCCAAATCATCTACATTTTAATCCTGCAATGATGGCTCTAGAAAAAGGATTTCCTGTAATAATTGACAAACCTTTATCATTTAATTCAATCGAATCAAAAAAATTACTTCAAAAAGTAGATGAAACAGGTCTTCCGTTTGCTGTGACTCATACATATACAGGTTATCCAATGGTTAAAGAGGCAAAATATTTAATTAAATCAGGGAAAATTGGAAAGTTACGAAAAGTTGCTGTCGAATATCCTCAGGGATGGTTAACAACACGTTTAGAATCAACTGATAATAAGCAGGCTTCGTGGAGGACTGATCCAAAAAAATCTGGTAAAGCTGGAAGTATGGGTGACATTGGCACTCATGCAGCTAATATGGTGGAATATATTACTGGTAAAAAAATTTTAAAATTATTTTCTAAAGTAAATATTTTTGTTGAGGGAAGACCTCTCGAAGATGACGGAAATGTTCTAATATCATTAGAAAACAATATCGAAGGAAATTTAATGACAAGTCAAGTTGCAACAGGTGAGGAAAATGATTTAAAAATTAGGGTATGGGGAGAAGAGGGAGGAATTGAGTGGAAGCACTCAGATCCTAATTCATTAATTTTAAAATTAAATGGTTCTCCAAATCAAATATTTAGAGCAGGGGTTGATAATTCCTATCTTTCGGATTTTGCCCTAGCCAATTGTAGAACACCATCTGGTCACCCTGAAGGATTTATTGAAGCCTTTGCAAATATCTATAGAAATTTTGCTTACTCTGTAAATAATTTTTACTCTAATAAAAAAGATAATCCTTTGTACGATTATCCAACAGTTAGGGAGGGACATAGAGGTATGAGATTTATTGATGCAGTTATTGAATCCTCAGATAAGAAAAAATGGATAAAAATTTAATATGAAAACAATTAAAGGACCAGCTATATTTCTTGCTCAATTTATGGACGATAAGCCACCTTACAATGATATAGAATCAATTTGCAAATGGGTAAAAGAGTTAGGGTATAAAGGAGTACAAATTCCAACATGGGATAGAAGATGTATAAATCTTGAAAAAGTAGCTAATGATAAAGTTTATGCAAATGAATATAAATCAAAAATTAATTCTTTAGGTTTAGAAATCACAGAGTTAAGTACACATCTCCAGGGACAACTTGTAGCTGTTCACCCTGCTTATAATACTATGTTTGATGGGTTTGCACCTGAAGAGTTAAGAAAAAATCCAAAAGAAAGGACTCAATGGGCAAAAAATCAATTAATGCTTGCTGCAAAGGCCAGTAATAACCTTGGTATTAATGTTCATGTAACCTTTTCAGGAGCATTATTATGGCCTTTTATGTATCCATGGCCACAAAGACCAAATGATTTAGTTAAAAAAGGTTTTCAAGAGCTTTCAAAAAGGTGGACTCCTATACTTGATGAGTTTGATGATAATGGTGTTGATCTATGTTATGAGATTCATCCAGGTGAAGACTTGCATGATGGATTATCCTTCGAGAGGTTCCTAGAAGAAACCAATAATCATAAAAGAGTAAAAATGCTCTATGATCCAAGCCATTTTATTTTACAACAACTTGATTATCTTAATCACATAGATATTTATCATGAATTTATTAAGATGTTTCATGTCAAAGATGCTGAATTTAATCCATCAGCAAAAGCTGGAGTTTATGGTGGATATGCGGAATGGATAGATAGAGCTGGTAGATTTAGATCTTTAGGGGATGGTCAAATTGATTTCAAATCAATTTTTTCAAAATTAACTCAGTATGGTTTTGATGGATGGGCTGTTTTAGAATGGGAATGTTGTATTAAAAGTAGTGAGCAGGGAGCTAAAGAAGGATCAAAATTTATTTCCGATCATATTATTCAGGTAACTGATAAAAATTTTGATGATTTTGCTGATTCTGGTACTAATGATGAGACTTTAAATGATATTCTAGGTATTAATTAAATTTTTGTTTTTAGCTCGATCAATTTTTTTCTTATATTCTCAAGTTTAGAAATAACAATCTCTTTCTTTTGTGGATCTCTTTTCTTTAAAATTTTTTTAGCACCATCAATTGTAAACTTTTCTTCTTTTAATAAAGAGTATACTTTTTCTAACTTTTTGATATCATTAGAGGTATATTTTCTTAATCCTTTTTTATTTTTTTTTGGGTTTATATAATCAAACTCTGTCTCCCAAAATCTAATCAGAGATGTATTCACATTTAGTTTTAAAGCAACTTCTCCAATTGTAAAATATTTTTTTGTTATTTCTTTTTCTTTATAGGGCATTTCTAGAATGTTGAACCTAATGCTTGGTTTTCTACTGAGGCTAATTTAATTACTTCTTCATATTGAGCAGGTGTTAAATCTCCAAAAAAGAAGTTAATTGGATTAACTTTTTTTCCATTTTTATGAACTTCGTAATGAAGATGGGGAGCCGTTGATCTTCCAGAATTTCCGCTGTATGCAATAAGCTCTCCTCTCTTTACTTTTTGTCCCTTTTTAACAACAAAATTATTTAGGTGAGCATATACTGACCTGTAACCATTTCCATGATCTAGGTAAATATGTTTACCAAATCCACCAAAAGATGACTTTGCAACTCGAACTTTTCCGTCTGCAGTTGCATAAACCGGAGTACCAATTTTAAGAGAAAAATCTAGTCCAAAATGCATTTTTTTAACTTTTAAATATGGATCAATCCTCATTCCAAAACCTGACGATAACCTTCTTAGATCTTTATTAGATACAGGCTGAATAGCAGGAATTGCAGCTATTAATTCTTCTTTGTTATTAGCCATTTCAAAGAGTTCATCGTAAGATTTTGTTTGAATATATAACTTTCTTTTTAGCTCATCAATTTTTGTATAATTGTCTATAAGAAGATCTTCCCTCTTTAAATTTCCATCAATTAGTTCTTTATATCTATTTATACCCCCAATTCCAGCTTGCCTAATAGAAGATGGAACAGGTTCTGCTTCAAAAATAATTCTGTAGATATTATCATCCCTATTTTCTAAATTTTCAAGCATTTTGTAGGCGACATTTACTTCTTTATTTAGTATTTCATAATGTGTTTGAAGTTCAACATTCTCTCTTTTCAGTTCAATTATTTTAGGAGATTCAAAATAAGTATCATAAATATTTAGAAAAATAAAACTGGATATAAGAACGATTAAAATGAAACCACTAGCTCTAAAAAAAATCTCTCTTTTGGTTTTCTTTATTTTTTCGTATTTACAAGTTTTAGGGTTATAATAATATTTGTCCATGCCTATAATTAGATAAAATAGCCTAATTTTGTGATTTAATTTACAAAAATAAAAATATTCACTGATTTATCTATTAAATGGATACCAAAAAAATTAGAAACATATTTTTTGACTATTTTAAGTTAAAAGAACATAAAATAGTTGACTCGGCTCCCATAACTGTTAAAAATGATCCTTCATTGATGTTTACTAATGCTGGAATGAATCAATTTAAAAATATTTTTTTAGGTGACGAGAAGCCAAATTTTAAAAGACTAGCAAACACCCAAAAATGCCTTAGAGTTAGTGGTAAACATAATGATCTTGAGGAAGTTGGAATAGACAAATATCACCATACTATGTTTGAGATGTTAGGTAATTGGTCATTTGGGGACTATTTTAAAGAAGATGCAATATCATGGGCTTGGGAGTTGCTAACAAAATTTTATAAACTTAGTGATGATAGGTTATACATTACAATTTTCGGTGGAGACAAGAATGAGGGTCTTAAAAAAGATATTGATTCTGAAAAATTGTGGCTTAAAATAGTTGATAAAAATAAAATAGTTGAAGGTTCTAAAAAAGATAACTTTTGGGAAATGGGTGAGACCGGACCGTGTGGTCCTTGCTCAGAAATTCATATTGATTTAAGAGATAAATCTGAAATAAATAAATTACCAACAAGTGAACTGATCAATAAAGATCATCCCGAAGTTATTGAAATCTGGAATTTAGTATTTATTGAATTTAATAGAAAGAAAGATGGATCGTTAGAACAATTACCAAATAAACATGTTGATACTGGCATGGGTTTAGAGAGATTATCAATGGCTCTAAAGGGTTTGAAATCAACTTATGACACGGATATATTTAAAAATATTATTAAATCCTTGGAATTAATTTCAAATAAAAAATATAATAGTGAATCAGATACAGATATAGCCTTCAGGGTTATATGTGATCATATTAGAGCTATAGTATTCACAATTTCCGATGGTGCAATACCATCTAATAATAAGTCAGGATATGTTGTAAGGAGAATTCTAAGAAGAGCTATAAGATATGGTTATTCAAGATTAAATTTAACTTCCCCATTTCTTTTTCGGCTGGTAGATTCGGTAGTGGAGGAGTACTATGACACTTTTGAAAATTTAAAAGATCAAAAAGATTTTATAAAAAGTATAATTAAGGAGGAAGAAAAAACTTTTTTAAAAACATTAGAGAAGGGACTTTTAAAAATTAAAGATCTAAAGAAAAAAAATTCTGAAAAGAAAATGATTTCTGGAGATTTAGCATTTGAATTGTATGATACATATGGTTTCCCTTATGATTTAACAGAGTTAATTGCTCGGGAGGATAATATGCAGGTAGATAAAAATAGATTTGATTCATTATTGGATCAGCAACGAAATAGATCAAGAAAATCATCAACTATTGAGGCAGATGATTGGAAAATAGTTAATAAGAATCCAAAATCTATATTCAAAGGGTATGATAAATTTGAAACGACTTCAGGTATTATTAAGTATAGGCAGATAATAAGAAATAATAAAAAATTATATCAAATCGTTTTTTCCGAAACTCCGTTTTATGCTGAATCTGGTGGTCAAATTGGTGATAGCGGTTATTTTAAAACCTCAAAAGAAAAAATTTATGTATCGAATACTGTAAAGGAGAATGACCTTATAATACATGAGACAGATTCACTACCAAAAAGCTTAAATAGTAAGTTTTATTTAGAAATTGATCAAAAAAGAAGGTCTTTTATTTCTAAAAATCATTCAGCAACCCATCTTCTTCACTCTGCTTTGCGTCAGGTTCTTGGGGAGCATGTCGTTCAAAAAGGTTCATTAGTTACTGAAAAAAGTTTACGATTTGATTTCTCTCATTTTAAAAAAATTAAGCCAGAGGAAATTGAAACTATTAATACGATTGTTAATGAAAAAATATCTGAAAGTATTTCTGTTGAAACTAAAGAAAATATGACAATAGATAAAGCGAAGAAAATGGGAGCATTGGCATTATTTGGTGAGAAATATGGAGATAAAGTAAGAGTAGTGATAATTGATAATAAATTCTCAGTTGAGCTTTGTGGTGGTACTCATGTTAATAATTCTTCTGAAATTGGTCTTTTCAAAATTATGTCTGAGTCTTCAATATCATCTGGTGTTAGAAGAATTGAAGCTATAACATCATTAGAATTATTAAATTTTACTAATTCTGAATCAAATATTTTAGCAGACTTAAAGGATATTCTTAGATCAAATGACATTATAAAAACAGTAAAAAATCTATTAAAAGTTAATAAAAATTTAGAATCAAAAATTTCAGATTTTAATGTCCAAAAACATAAACTAATAAAAGAGGATATTAAAAATAATATTGAAAAAATAAATGACTGTAACCTTATTTTTAATCATTTTGATGGTGAACCTGTAGAAACTCTTAAAAAGATTGCATTCGAGTTTGATAGTCAATATGAAAATTTAATTTTTCTATCAACCTCTGTTGTTGAAGGTAAACCCCTCGTATTATTACTAATATCAAAGAATATCATTAAAAAATATGGATTAAAAGCTAATGAAGTTATAAATAAACTTACTGTTAGTATTGATGGAGCTGGGGGTGGGCAAGATTTTTTAGCTACTGCCGGTGGAAAAAATACAAAAGGAATTGATAAAGTTATTAGAGATGGAAGGACTTATTTTAATTCAGTAATAAACAATTAATATTTTTTATCGTTCCTTAAATGCACAACACTTTGACTTACTACAATATGCTTACAAAAAGATCATCAAATACAATTGCCCTTTTCATACTTCTAATCACTATGTTTTCGTGTGATAATTACACACAAGAAGCAAATAAGATTACTCTTTCTATAGAAATTAGTGGAGATAATAAGTACGATGAAGTTAGACTACAAAAAGTAAATTCTGATTACTCGATCGAGCTTGTTAAGACAGGTAACTTTCAAGATAAAACTTTAGAATTTGAAATTTTCGTTTCAGAATCAACACTTTATAGACTAGATTTTATTGGTAGATCAAGTATTGATATAATACTTAATGATACTGATGTCAGCGTTTTAATCAATGATAACGAAGGCCTTTTCAAATATGATATTGAAGGGTCGCCTGATACTAATATCTTAAGATCAATAAGTAGTAAGATATCTGACTATCGATCAGAGATTAGAGAGTTAAATATCGAATTTATTAGTGCAAATGAGGAAAGAAATATTCAATTAATTAATAGCATAAGAGAGAGTGTTTCATTCAAGAAAAATCAATTTGAGTTATCACTAAAAGAATTTTTACGAAGTGTTGATAAGTCTCTCGCAGTTTTGATATTTTCTGACTACCTGAGTATTGATGAAAATGTCGTTTTTTGGGAAGGAATTTATAATAGTTATTTTGATGAATTTAAGAGCAATTCTTATTTTATCAACTTTGAAAATAAGTTAAAAAAGATTAAAGCTGTTTCTGTTGGAAGTATTGCTCCTGAGATTATTTTAAATGATACTAATGGTAAACCAATTTCATTATCTTCTTTTAGGGGTAAATATGTCCTATTAGATTTTTGGGCAGCCTGGTGTAGGCCGTGCAGAGAGGAAAATCCAAATATTTTGGAGAATTACAATAGGTTTAAAGATCAAGGATTTGAGGTTTATCAAGTATCCTTAGATAGAAATAAAGAGGATTGGTTGAAGGGTATCGAGCAAGACAAACTACCTTGGATTAATGTTTCTGACTTAAAGTATTATCAATCAGAAGCAGCAGTATTATATAACATTAATAAGATCCCAAGTGCATTTCTATTGGATCCTAACGGAATTATTATTGCAAAAAATATTGAGTTAAGAGGTATTAATTTAACAAAAAAATTAAGTGAGATATTTAATTAAATATAGATTTTAACTCATCTGCTTCCTCAGGCTTCATCTTTCCGGCAAGAATTAATCTAAGCTGTCTTCTTCTTAAAGCACCATCATATAATTTTTTCTCTTCGTCAGTTTTTGGTTTGACATCTATTGATTTTGTTGGTTTACCTTTATCGTTAAGAGTTACAAAAGTAAAGAACGCACTATTACTAATTATTGATTTTTTTGTTTGAGAATTTTGTGATGATACTTCCAAGAAAATTTCCATCGATGTATTAAACACTCTAGTTATAAATGCATTTATTGTAACTATATCACCTTTATATATTGGAGATTTAAAAGTGATATTATCTACAGATGCAGTAACTGCAATTAATTTAGTGTTTTTGTGTGCACATATCGCTGCAGCCATATCCATCCAGTACATTAATTTACCACCAAATAAGGTATTTAAATTATTAGTATGATTTGGTAGTACCATTTCATTAATAGATACTTTCGTATCTCCACAATCTTTTATTTTATCTTTCATAAATTAACTTTGTATTTAAAATTTAACTTTTAAGTTTGCAAAAATTAATTACAAATTTATAAAATGTTTACCGGTATTATAGAAACTCAAGGAATTGTTGACTCTGTTCAAAAAAATGGAAAGAATCTTGATCTAACTATTTTAAGTTCAATCAGTGATAAATTGAGTGTAGATCAAAGCGTATCTCATGATGGGGTTTGTCTTACAATTACATCGAAAAATAGTACATCACACCAAGTTACGCTAGTTAATGAAACCATTAAAAAGTCTAATTTTTCCAGAATAAAAAAAGGATCTAAAATTAATCTTGAGAGGTGTATGAAAATTAATGATCTTATTGATGGTCATATAGTTCAAGGCCATGTAGACGAGGTTGCAGAATGTGTCAATATTAAAAATGAAAAAAATAGTTGGGAATTAGTTTTTAGCATTGATAAAAAATCATCAAAATATTTAGTAGAGAAAGGTAGTGTGTGTATAAATGGAACAAGTCTTACTTGTTTTAATGTTGGTGAAAACAACTTTTCCGTTGTAATAATTCCTCACACATATAATAAAACAAATTTTAAATCATTAAAGGAAGGAGACATAGTGAATATAGAATATGATATAATTGGGAAGTATATTGAAAAAATGATTAAAAATTAATTCAGTAATATTTTAATATCACTTATTAATTTATTCATCTCTGCTTTATCAGTTCCGTCATAAACCCCTCTTATTCTTCTTTTTTTATCAACTAGCAAAAAAGTTCCGCTGTGTAAAAAACCTCCGGGTTCATCTTGATCAATTATAGTTGTAACCATATAACTTTTTTTTGCTATACTATAAATGCTATCGATATTTCCTGTAACAAAATGCCATTTATCTGAACTCACTCCAAGATTATCAGAGTACATATTTAATCTTTTAACGTCATCGTAATCTGGATTTATTGTATGAGATAGAAATTTAACGTTTGAGTCATTCTCAAAATAATTATAAACCTGAATCATATTATTTTTCATAATAGGGCAGATCGTTGGACATGTTGTAAAAAAAAAGTCAGCAACATAAATAGAGTTTTTAAATGTATTATTATCTACATTTAAACTATCCTGATTCAAAAATGAAAATTTTTTTACCTTGTGATCAATTGTATCATAACTAATTTTTTCATTAATTAATATTTCTTTTATTTCTTTCCTACCATAAATTGGTAATTCTCTTACTTCAGAATTAGTACAACACATAGAAATGAGTAATAAAAATAATGTAATATGATGTTTCATAATTTAGAATTTAATATACGATATAATACATATGATGTTAATGCCCCCACAATAAATCCAACTATAACATCAGTAAAGAAATGAACTCCTAGGTATATTCTACTATACCCAATAACTAAACTCCAAAAAAATAAATATTTGACTTTTTTATCAGAAATTAAAAATACTATTGTTGCCAAAGAAAAGGTCGATGATGCATGTGATGATGCGAAGCCAAATTTTCCACCGCAACCTGAGACAACATCAATTACTCCTTGTAAATCTTTAATATGACAGGGTCTTAGTCTTTCAAAAAATGGTTTCATTAATGAACTTGTTATAAAATCCGAAATTAAAACAGCAATGATACAAACTGAAACATGTACTAAATATCTCTTATTGTTGCTCAGGTATAATTTGTAAATAATAAATAAATATAGTGGAATCCATACGTACTTATTACTAAAAAAAATCATGAATATATCAAGTGTATCACCTGAAAGTGAATTGATGAATAATGTTATCTCTTTATCTAAATAATTTATGTATTCAAACAATATGACTAAATTTAATTATGTTATCTAAGTCCAAAATAAAAATTGTTAAGTCACTTAAATATAAGAAAAACAGGATCAATTCAAAATTGTTTCTTGTAGAGGGGATTAAAGGAATAAGAGAAGTTTTAAATTCAGATTATAATGCACTATTTACTATTTTATCTCAAAATGCATATGACGATTTAGATAAAAAATTTATTAATGATAACGTCTTCGTTCATCCTGAGAAGGATATTAAAAAGCTTAGTAGCTTAAAAAATAATTATAGTGGAATTGCAGTTGTAGAAGTCAAAAAAAATAATATTAATAATTTAAATTTTAATGATTTAACAATTGCTTTAGATCATATCAGTGATCCAGGTAATTTGGGGACTATTATAAGAATCGCTGACTGGTATAATATCAAAAATATTATTTGTTCTAAAAATTCAGTTGACTTTTATAACCCCAAAGTAATACAGGCTTCCATGGGATCCTTTACTAGAGTTAATACTTATTACACTGATTTAGATAATATACTAAAAAGTAATAAGGCAAAGGTATTTGGAACCTCTGTAGAAGGAAAAAATATTAATAAATTCTCCAATGCTAAAAATGGGATAATAGTATTCGGAAATGAAGCTAATGGCATTAGTACAAAACTCAAAAAAAATATAGATAATTGGCTTAGTATTAAGAAATACGGAGATGCTGACTCTTTAAATGTCTCGGTATCAGTTGGAATAATTTTAAACGAAATAAGATCTAATTAATTACTGCTTTTTTTTGAACCATGGAATATAAAATGCAATAATATAGGATGAAATTAGAGAGGCTATTAGGGGGATATAGCTTTTTTCATCAATATTTTCAGTTCCATAGTTAATCCAATCCCCATCAATTCCTGACTCGTCAACTAACGAAATGTTATTTCCTCGAACAGCTAGATCTTCAAAGTATACGAACAATGTACCCAAAAGAAAAAAGAGTACTATGAAGATAATAGCCTTATATAAAATTCTAAATGCTATAATCATGGGTGCAAATATATAAATATCTTTTTTTACTTCGAAAGAGCAATTTCTTTTACTTTTTTAGACAAATTATTGCCAAGGTATTTATCTATAAGATAATGTGCTAAGTAGATTAGTGGAGTAATCATAATCGCTACAAAGAATTTGAATGTATAGTTATCTATACCAACATTTATTACTTGAGAAATTGACCAGGACTTTCCAGAAGGTGCTAAAAAATAAAATGCTATCATCAAGACAACAAAACTGTCAATAAGTTGGGATATTAAAGTTGAACCAGTAGCTCTTAGCCAGATAAATTTTCCACCAGTAAGCCTCTTTAAATTTTGAAAGACATAAACATCTAAAATTTGCGCTACTAAAAAAGCAAATATTGATCCAATGATTATTCCAGTACTCTGAAGGAAAATTGTATTATATGCATAGTTTATATCAAAAAGATTTCCGTTATTATCAACTTGGTTAATATTAAGCCAGTAAGTATTTGGTGTAAGTTTTGTCGATAGAAAAATAATAATAAAAACATATGAAATTAAAAGTATTGTGAAGTAGCTAATTCTTTTCACTCCTTCTTTTCCAAAATACTCATTAATTATGTCTGTTGTAATGAACACTACAGGCCATATAAGTACACCTACGGATAAACTAAAGTCTTTAAAAATTGATATATCAAAGATTTTGGTGCCAAGTATTTCAGCAATAATGGCATTTGTGATAAAAATACCAGTTAGAAATATGAAAATCTTATTTAGTTTAGACTGTTCATCAACATTAAGAGATTTCATATGATATCAGATCTAAAGCATACCTCTTTCAATCTCATCAAGTTGTATTGAGTCGACTGCTTCCTGTAAAGATGGTAAAATATCTAGTACAGTATCTAATTTAGAAATCTTTAGAATCTTATTTATATGATTATTGATATTACAAATGATGAATGATGAGCTCTTATCCTTAAATGTTCTATTTCCAACAAGAATTGCACTTATTCCGGATGAATCCATGAACTTGACATTTTTCAGGTCAATAATTAAATTTTTAGCTCCTTCAACATCAAAAGTAACTAAATCTGCTTTAAGGGCAGGCGACACCACAGAGTCGATTTTTTCTTCCGACGGGGTTAATATGTAATAAAGGTCATTTTTTTCTATTTCGTATTTCATAGCACAATTTTAATATTTGATTCTATATCATTCAACATATTCTCTGTTTTTCTTTTTTTAAACTTCTCTCCAATAATATTTTCATATAGTTCTATATACCTTTTTGATATGTCATTTACTATTTGATCAGTCATCTCTGGTACTTTTTGATTTTCTTTTCCTTGAAAACCATTTTTTATGAGCCATTCTCTGACGAATTCTTTTGAAAGTTGTTTTTGACTTTCACCCTTATCTTGGAGATTTTGATAGTTATTTGCATAAAAATATCTAGAGGAATCTGGGGTATGAATTTCATCAATTAAAATTATATTATTATCCAACTTACCAAATTCATATTTAGTATCAACCAAAATTAAATTTTTTGATTTAGCATATTCACTTCCCTTTGAATAAAGTTTTTTTGTATAGTCTTCAAGTATCAAGTAATCATGCTTATCAACTAATCCAGAAGATATGATATCATCTTTTGATATATCTTGATCATGCCCTTTTTGTGCTTTTGTTGTTGGCGTTATTATTGGATTTGGAAATTTATCATGTTCTCTCATTCCGTTTGGCATTTCAACTCCACATATTTGTCTTTTTCCTGACTTATATTCTCGCCATGCATGACCAGTTAAATATCCTCTAATAACCATTTCAACAGGAAAAGCCTTACACTTTTTACCAATTGTAACATTTGGATCAGGTGTGTTTATAACCCAGTTTGGTACTATATCTTCAGTCAATTTTAAAAACTTTTTAGCGATTTGATTTAATATTTGACCTTTATATGGAATTGGTCTAGGTAAAATAACATCAAATGCACTTATCCTATCTGTTACAACCATTACAAGTTTATCTTTAAAGTGATAGACATCCCTTACTTTTCCTGAGTACTTATAATCTAGATTTTCAAATTTAAAATCAGTCTTTTTAATTGCTTCTATCACAGTGGTTACCAGTCAGGTTTATTTTTATCTTTTTTCTTAGAAGGTTTTCTTTTTAACTGTTGAATATACTGAAATTCATTATTATTTAGAGCATCTAGTATCATTTCTGCTTTCTCTTTTGTCATGTTAATTTCTTTCAATTTTTCTTCTACAGACTTTTCTTTATTTTTCTCTCCACTCTTTTTGTCATCATTTTTTTGGTCGTCATTCTTTTGATTTTTTTTATCATCATCTTTTTTCCCTTCCTCATCTTGATTTTTATCCTTCTTATCCTGATTTTCTTTTTTATCGTTATTCTTCTCTTCTGATTTATTTTTCTCTTTTTCCTTTTTATCTTCCTTATTATTTTTATTACTCTCTATTTTTTTCTTTACCAATTCATAATTAAATTTTGAATCGTTATTCATATTATCTGAAATGATTGAATTTTTGTAGTAATTCAGGGCATCTTCAAGATTATTTTTACTTTCATTAATATTTCCAAGTTGTTGATATGCAATCGATTTTATTTTTTCATCATCTGTTATTGAAGCGTAATTATAATTTTCTATTGCATTAGCAGTATCATTGAGTAAATAATAAGAATGGGCTAAGTTTAAATAAACTTTTTCATTAGATATTTCAAAACTGTCTATTAGTAATTTGTAATCTTCAATAGCATTTTTATAATCCTCATTAATAAAAGATTTTTCAGCTGATTTGAATAATTTATTTATTTCATCAACTCTATTCACATTTAAATTATTAAATGCTATAAAAATTATTAAAATTAAATTCATATAGATATTATTTTAAATCCGAAGATAAAGTCAAGTGTCATTAAAATTAGTGCAGAAATGAGAAAATAAAAATATTTATTATTGCTTAAGTCAACAGTTCTAACATCTTTGACTTCCCCTTTTATATTTTTAATTTCTGATATCATATCATCAACACTATTAATTTCATTTGATATCTCATAGTATTTTCCATTAGTATAATTTGCTGTTTTTATTAGTGATTCAGAATTTAATTTTGTTATAATTTCAATGCCCTCTCTATCTTTTTTAAAAACTCCGCTCCTTTCTATAAGTTTACTACCCTTTAAGGTTCCAACTCCAATAGTAAATAATTTCACAGAAGCATCTTTAATTTCATTTAATGCAGATTCTGTATTATCACCAAAATCTTCCCCGTCTGAAATTAAGACTATAATTTTCGAATTTGAATCAGGGCCCTCTGAGTTATCATCTTTAAGTTTAGACAGAGAAAGTTCTAGTGCAGGACCAAAATCTGTTCCTGAATTAGGAACAAGACCTGTATTAAGTGTTTCAATAAATAGATTTAATGCATTCCTATCATATGTTAAAGGGCACTGTGTATAGGCTTCGCTTGAAAACATAATTATTCCAATTCTATCTGATGAAAATTCATTTACAATTTTTTTCATCTCAAACTTTACTTTTTCAAGTCTCGATGGTTGAATATCAAAAGCATTCATTGATTCTGAAAGATCTACTGATATTATAATATCTTTCCCAACTACTTTTATTTCTTCTTTATCAACACCAAAAGTTGGTCCAAGTAGAGAAATTATCATTAAAGAAAAATAAATGGATCTGACTATAAACTTTATAAAAACACTCTGAGTATGTACTTTTATATGTTTGTTTATTCTATATAATCTAAACATATAAATCATATATGAAATAACGAATAGGGAGATAAGTATTATTTCAATATTTGAAAATGTTCTTATTAAATTCATAATACAAAGCTATAAAAATGAAATTTTTTTAGTGTGATTAGTTATTCTATTTAACTCTTTTTCACAATTAGAAAAAAATCTAAAATATTTATTTGGTGAAAATGATGTTTATATATTTGCCATTCTTAAGGAGAGGTGGGTGAGTGGCTTAAACCAGCAGTTTGCTAAACTGTCGTACGTAATTACGCGTACCGGGGGTTCGAATCCCCCTCTCTCCGCAATCAAAGTACTATTGCGCTTTTATGGTCAGTATCACAAGCAACTTTAAATTGAGATAATTCAACAAGAAATAATGAAAAAATAGGTTGGTATCCTGCTTTATTTAAAACATTATATGCTCCGTTAGCTGTCCCCCCCGTTGCTAATACATCATCAAATATCAAAACTCTTCCTTTTCCCTCTTGTACTTGCATAATTGCTTCGCCATACTCTAACTTATGTCGTACAGTTTGTATTTTTCCTGGTAGTCTATCCTTTTTACTTCTTAATAAAATTATACCTTTATCTAGTTTATCAGCAATAATTGACCCTATTAGAAAACCTCTAGATTCTATTAGTGCCAAGTAATCAAATTCAACCTTTTCAATTAAACTAATACATTTCTCAACTATAATTTTTCTAGCTTTTGGATCTTTGTAAACTGGGTTTAGGTCTATATATTCAACACCAGTTATTGGGAAATCTTTATAGAAATCTATTTTTTCTTTGACGTAATCCATGATATTATATTTTTATCAAATTTATACAATTAATAAATATTTAAAATTAGATTAGTAATAGGTTATTTTTTTAATTTATAATTTTTATTATGTACAAATTTTTATTTTTAATCCCTCTTGTTATGCTTTTTTCATGTCAACAGGGATCTGATACTCAATCAGTATCAAAACAAGATCA
>CAZKLB010000002.1:62392-159917 GCA_964553685.1 uncultured Marinoscillum sp. | reverse complement strand
AAAATAATGGTATAAATAGTAATGATTTCATAATGATATAATTTAAAATTAATTTTTTACAAATTTAGTTAATGAATTTCTAATTGTAAAAAAAGAGATATTATTAATTCTTTCTTATTGTAGTATCGTCAGGTTTAGTGTTTTTATTCTTAACATGAGTTTCTAACCAAGAATCCATCTCATACAGCATATGAAGTATTGATTCTTTAGCTCTATAACCATGACTTTCCCTAGGTAACATAACCAATTTAGATGTACCACCATGTCCTTTGATTGCATTAAAAAATCTTATGCTTTGCACTGGAAAGGTTCCTGAGTTATTGTCTTCTTCCCCATGAATTAGAAGTAAAGGTTCATTTACTTTATCAGCATGCATAAATGGCGACATATAATTATATAGTTCAGGGGCTTCCCAATAAGTTCTCTCTTCTCTCTGAAATCCAAAAGGAGTAAATGTTCTGTTGTATGCACCACTTCTTGCAATACCTGCAGCAAACAAATCAGAATGAGCGAGAAGATTTGCAGTCATAAAAGCACCATAGGAATGTCCCCCTAAACCAACTCGATCTCTATCTCCAATACCCATATCAACAATCTTATCAATGGCAGCCTCAGCATTCATAATTAACTGCTCTCGAAAAGAATCATTTGGCTGATCACCATCAAAACCAACAATAGGCATTTCAGTACTAGCCATAACTGCGTATCCTCTTAATGCCCAAAATATTGGTGATCCATAATTAATTCTAGTAAATCTATAAGGAGAATTTCTTACCTGACTAGCTACCTTTTTTGATGTATATTCTCTTGGATAAGCCCATATAAGAACAGGTAGTCTTCCTTCATTATCACTTTCATAGGTATTAAGCGTATAAACAACTGCACTTAAGTCAATACCGTCCTTTCTTTTATAATTAATAACTTCTTTTTTCAATTGTTCAAGTTTCTTGTATGGATTATCAAAAAATGTAATCTGTCTTTTAGTACCATTCTGTAAATCCCTTAAAAAGTAATTAGGGTTTTCAGAATTTGATTCTCTGGAGGTTACCAATGAATTAATTTTATTTGTAAAAACTTTGACAGGTGTTTCGTAATAAGGTGCCTCTGATCTAAACAAAATTTTATTTTTTAATGATTTTAAATCTAACATACTTAAAAATGGTTTATATCCCTCCGGCGATCCACCTTGACCAACCATATAAACTGAATTTTTTTTGATATCAACTATGTTCCTATTAAAATTATTTTTTTTGTAAACTGGCGTTCCTGGGTTGCTGTATATATCATCATATTGTCTATCAAATAATACTTTGTCTATAGACCTAGCCTTTAAATCAACTAATGAAATAACTTCATTTCTATTTTTCCATAATCTTTCGGTTAAAAACGCATAGTTACCTGTACTCCAGCGTATATTACTGAATCTTAGATTTGTTCTCAAAAGTTCATTTTTATTACCATTAAAAGGACTTTCCAGAGTGTAAACAATATCTCTTCCATCAACTTCAACTTTTGGATCGCCATTATCATTAGCCTCAACCCAATATAATTCACTCGCCTTGTCGTCTCTCCAACTGACAGATCTAATTCCAACCCTAGTTGCATCAAAACCAATAGGCCTAACCTCATCAATGGGTATATCAGCTATAATATTTTCAATGTTATTATCAATATTAATCGTTTTTACTTCGTAAGGAAACCTGTAGTATGGCACAAGATATGAGAATGGTTTCTTTATTTTTTTCACTAACAAATAGTCTTGACCTGGAGAAATATCATAATCTTTTATCATTCCTCTGTCAACAATTTTTGAATCGGATCCATTGATAGAAACTTTATGTAATTCTACACATGAATAATATTCAAATAGTATCTCATCATTCTTATTTTTGATAAGATCTTGGTATGTTCTTGATGGAGCATTTTGATTATTAGTTTGTTGAATTATTGGTCCAGAAGGGACAGATTTTATTAAAGGCATATCTGAATTACATCTGTAACTAACAAGTAGGCTTGAACCTGAATTAAACCATTGAAAGGGAGAAATCAGGATATCATTTATATATTTTTCTGAAAGTTTTTTAGATTTTTTTGTATTGAGATCAACAACCCATAACTCAACCCCAGCTTCAGTTGTGTTAGTGTAAGCTATCTTAGTCTCATCAGGTGACCAACTAAAAAAAGAAAACTTTCCATCTTTTGGATAATCTAAATTTATATTTTCTCCCGAATTAATGTCAATCAAATAAAAAGACTTATAATATGTCATTCTTGATGATGTGTATCTTTTTAGATCAATTCTTGTTCCTGCTATTCTTAACTCTTCAATTGCAAGATCTTCAATTGGTTTATACCCATCTCTTACCATAACCAAAGCATAGTCTCCCTTATTATTAAAACTAAGATTTGGTTGAGGATCAGCCTCAATCATTGAACTTATTACCTCGGGAGGTTTTTTATATTCTTGTGAAAATAATGGTATTGATATAAAGAGTAATAATATAATTTTTTTCATATTTCTAATCTAAGTAATTTTTTGATTATAAAATTAATTTATTACTTAATAACAGAAATATCCTTTTGTTTTTAAATCTAGAGACTGAAAATTATTAATCATTGTGGAATAGTTTGAAGTTTCATTCCCCCCCATTACATAGAAAATATCATTAATAATCTGAGATGTTAAATATCTTGAACCAATTACATTACTTTCAATCATACGGAATGATAGAGATTCAACATCAAATACAGCAAAAAGATTTAACTGATTAAAATCACCCTTAATAAAAATTTTATTCTCATAAATTGATGTTGTATGATCTGAGATCTTCATTGGCAAAATAATTTCATCCTCCCACTCTTTTGTATTAAGATTAAATATTAAAATCTTATCAGATGAATCATAGTCCAAATCACCACCGACAATGTATAGTTTATCTCCAAAAACTTCTCCTTTTGCATTACAAATTGGGAAAGGAATTTTTCCTATAATATCAAACGAATTCGTGTTTACATCATATTTAACAATATTATCTGAACAGCCTGTCAAATTTCTACCACCAAAAAATATAATATTTGTAAAATTCCATACTGTACTCCCACTCTGGACAACAGGATATGGATTTATCACATCTCTTCTTATAGATCTATCAAATAAATTAACTATTTCAACTGTGTCATTTAATACTTTATCATCAACTATTGGATAATTTTTACCATTAAATAAATATAAATTGGAACCAATAATCTCACTTGCACCATACGAAACAGGTAATGCATCTGATACAAAAGTTTCCCAAAAGTCATTGATTATATCATATCTATAAACATTTGGAGTTCTCTCAATAATATTATCAGAATTAATAACAACTCCTTTTGATAAATAAATATAGGAGCCTGATGATGCTGATGAATTGTAGGCAGCAGGTTGTGGTAAGTCAGTAAGATTATTAAATAAAACTTCATCAGCTTCCACACAACATCCATATTCATCTACAGGATTTTGATACTTTGTGCCTGGGCATTGGTCAAGTCTATCACCTACACCATCTCCATCTTCATCAATAAGTGAATAATTTGCGTCTATCTCATAATCACTATTTAAAATAAATTTTATAGGGTTTTTACTTCCATTAATTGATCCGGTCCATTCTAAAAAAGTATAATCTTCTGTTGGAACTGCCTCTATCGAAAGTTCAGAATTTTTCTCATAAAAACCCGATTTCACTATGGTGGATCCAGATCCCTCAGGTAAATTTCTGATTGTTAATAGGTAATTATTTCTATTATTAAAATTATCCTCACACGAGAGTAGAAAAATAGTTAAAATATATAATGTTGAATTTAAATATTTCAATCTTTACTAATTAAATCTTCACTAAACAATTAATAAATATCATACAGAAATTTCTACCTGAATGTTTAGATGAGTAAAGAAAATTTTTATTTGTTAATATGCTTCGACAAAATTCTATTCCTCTCAGTCCTTACTTTCTCATCTTTACGCATACTCCAGAGATTATCTGAGGCATATTTTCTAGTCTTAATGATGTTAACTATTGGTTTAGGATAATCTTTTCCGAGCTTACAATGGTAAAGCCTCTCCTCCATTTCAGACATATTCCATGGCTCAAAAATAAGAGGTATAGGAATTTTTGAAAGTTCTGGTAACCACTTAATTATGAATAATCCATTATTATCTCTCTCTATTGCATTTTTTGAAGGATTATATATTCTAATTGTATTGACTCCTGTTTCACCTGCCTGCATTTGTAACTGAGAATAATGAATCCCAGGTTCAAAGTCCAAAAAATTTCTAGCAAGGAAATGAGATGCTTCTTGCCATGGCTGCCAAAGATGATGTGTAAAGAATGAAACTATCATCGATCTCATTCTAAAATTAAGATATCCTGTCTCTCTAAGACATCTTATCGATGCATCAACTAGAGGATAACCTGTTAACCCTCTCTCCCATGCATTTATAAAAACCTCATTAATAGGCTTTATTAATTTTTTATATCCTCTATTTACACTTTCAAATTCAATTCTTGGCTCCATCTCAAATCTTTGTATAAAATGTGAGTTCCATCTTAGTCTAGATAAGAAAGAATTGACTTGAAACTTATTTTTACCAGTACCACATACTTTTTTTGCTCTCTGCCAAATATATCTACTCGAAAGATTTCCCCACGAAATATAAGGAGATAACCTACTACAAGAAACTCTGGACTCATAGGGACGAGATATGTTTTTTGTATACTGTGATATTCTATTATCTAGAAATGAATCAAGATACTTTAATGCCACCTCAGTCCCACCTCTTTGAATATCAGGGCTTGAAAGTGTTTTTAGCGATGGTCTATCAAATGGCAATTCTATAAGATCAGGATCAATAAATTTAGTCTCATTTATTTTTAGATTACAAGTTTCACTTCTAACATATTTATTCCATTCTATAATCCAGTTTTTTCTATTATTGAGTCCTCTTTTTACTCCATTTTTAGAGTATTCAAACCATTTAACACCCTCAATTTCACAAAATAATTTTACTTTTTTATCAATAGAATATGTTTTATCTATACCTGATTCATAATGAGAATAAATCGCATTTATATTATATAAATCATTTAATTTTTTTAGTCCTTTTAAAGTATTACACTTTACAAAAAGGACCATATCTTTCTTAAAATTTTTATTAATATCAGAAATAGACTGTTTAACAAAATTCCAGTGCAAGTCGCTATAATGTTTATCTTTTACTAGGTCTGAATCAAGAAAATAGACTAGTAAAATAGGATGACTATCTTTAGTAGCATTATAAAGTGCCTCATTATCTATCAATCTTAAATCTCTTTTAAACCAATAAATATTAATTTTCTCTTTATCCAATTATTTAATGTTATAAACACTTAAACAATTTATTAATCACTAGGTTACTGAAAAATGAAAAAAAATTTTAAATTAAACTCTATTAAATTATGAAAATGAAAATTGAGCAATGAAATTAAATACTTTAATTATATTTTTTCTATTTCTATTTCAATCTTGCAAAGAAAATAATGCAGAGGAGATAAGTAAAAATAATATAGTTATTGGAGTCAAAGAAATTTTTATTACCCAAGATATTAGTGGAAATAGTATCTCTAGAAAAGTGATAATACATGCACCTGAAAAGCAACAAAATAATAAGTATCCTATTATGTTTTTCTTCCACGGGAGCGGAAATGATGCAGAAAGTGGTTTTGTTCTGTCAAACTTAGTTAATAGTGAAGAATTTATTGGAGTATATCCTCAGGGCTATAAAAAATCATGGAATATGGGAGCAGAGAGATCTGATGCAGATGATGTTGAATTCGTAAATATGATTATAGAAAAATTAAAAGAATACTCAAATCTAGATATAGAAAATATTTTTGCGATTGGAACATCAAATGGCTCGGCTATGGTAAATGAACTTGGTTTAAAAACTAATTTTTTTAAAGGTATAGCGCCCCTTTCATCACAATTACTGACTAGACAACATCCATCAAACGCAACTAATCCGATGTCTGTATATCAAATATGTGGTTCTAATGATGATACAATACCCTATGAAGGAGGTATTTCAAAAGTGGGACACACCTTCAAATCAGCTCATGATAGTGCTAAAAGTTGGGCAGAAGCTTTTAACTGTAATTTGAATTATTCTGTAAATTTAGTTGGCCTGGATAGTATTTTCACATATAATAATTGTAAAAATAATAATACCATTAAATTTAAGAGAATAGAAAATGGTGATCATGGTCTAAACGGTAAATTGAGAGAAAGATGTACAATGCTTTGGGAATTTTTTAAAAAACTCATATAATTTCAAATAAGAATAATATTTAAATTATTTTAATCTTTTAATTTCTTAATCATAATATCTTTAAACTCTACAGGATGACCTTCCGATTGCAAGGAAATGTATCCCCTAGACAATTTTTGATCAATCTTATTAAGGTAATTATCAGGGACCTCGTTCCCACCAACTCTAATATTTGTATAGGTTAAAACTGTATCTCTCCCTATTAAATGATGTACAATTGAATCAGAATAAACTATTACCTCAACCTGAACCCATTGATCATCATTAAACGTTTTAGAATTTGAATTAATGCAATGATATTCTGCTAATTTATTATTTATATCAACATCTGTTGCTGGAGTACAAATATTTGCTGTAGGCCTCTCTCCATCTCCCAGTCCTCCAAGTAATTGTGTTTCAGCACTAACAGGAAATTCTTGATCTAATAACATTGTTTTAGGGTGTTGACAATGAAGCATTATTCCACTGTTTTTGATAGACCAACCAGGGGCCCCTTCTAAATGGTTACCAGTAAATCTATAACTAAGCTTTAGCCTATAATTTTTAAATTCCTCTTTTGTATAAAATATATGACCAAACCTATCTTTAAAAGTATCATAATTTTCATAGGAGACCTTAATAGTACCATTATCAACTTTAAAGGTATTATTAACATTTTCACCAAGTTTTGAACCCTTTATTTTTATTTCCCAACCGTCTAAGTTTTTTCCATTAAATAATCGTTTCCACCCATTATTATTCTCATAGAATAAGTAGTTAAAAAATAGGTTTACAATCAGTATATGAATCATTTATTTAATTTTTAAATCTTTTTAACCAATTTTTTCTCTCATCACTAAAATAATATTCTCTAGAAATGACTGGTGGGATATGATGTTCAGAGAGTGAAATCAAAGACTCCTCAGGCAATTTAATTGGATTATCAGGGATGTCATTTTTTAGTTCATTTATGATTTCTTTATAATCCTGCTCATAGGCCAAATTATACCATTCCTCAGAGTCATTATTGAGATCATAAAGTTCCTCACTTCCATCAACATAATTTATATAGTGCCAATTTTTTTTTCTAATAGAATAATCAGCAAAATCGTAAGTTGTAATAATTGACCTATCTTGAAATTTATTTGGGTTTTTTAGAAATGGAACTAAACTTGTCCCGTCAAGATTTTTTTTACTTAGTCCTGATAACTCTAAGAGAGTTGGATATATATCTAATAATGAAGTTAAACTTGTTACAGTTCCACCTGAATAACTTCCTTCAGGTAAGTAAGTCAAATTCTCAGGCACTTTAATCATAAGTAATGTTCTGATAACATTTTCCCACAGAGAAAATTTTCGCCAATGCATTTTTTCTCCTAATTGCCATCCGTGATCCGACCACAAAACAACAATTGTATTATCACTGTACTCACTCTCTTCAAGGTTTTTAAGCAGTCTTCCAATCATTGCATCAGCATAAGATATTGAAGCTAAATAGCCTCTTATAGCCTCTTTCCATTTCCCATTTTTTATTATATTTTTATGGTAGTTTCCACCTCTAGATACTAATTCTTTTGCCCTATCTCCAAGATCTGTAGTGTCATTTTGAGATAATTTTGGTAAGTTTATTTCTTCAATAGGATACATGTCAAAATATTTTTTTGGTACATACCATGGTAAATGTGGACGGTAAATACCGCAAGCAAGAAAAAATGGTTTTTCGTGTTTCTTTTTTAGCAGTGAGGATATGTAATTAACACTTTTAAAGTCACCAGTCTCTTCATCATTAATTGGAATTTCTGACCAGTCAAATGCTGAATACATGTATTTAAATGGTTTCATGTTAACTGGTGCATCATCAGGTATATAGTTTTTTGGCATATTTTGAGATTGAGACGGGTAGTATTCGTCCCAACTATTTGGATGTACCTGTGAGTAATGATATATTTTACCAGCACCAGCCGTAAAATATCCATTATTTTTGAAGAATTCAGGTATTGTAATTGCATTTGATAGTTTAGGGACTTTCCTCCAATCTTGATAATTAGAATACATTCCTGAATTATATGTGTGTATTCCAGTCATCATTGTAGCCCTCGATGGATTGCATCCGGGACTGGTACAATAATTCTTAGAAAAATTCACAGATTCTTTTGAAAATTCTTTTAGGAAAGGCGTATAAACTTGATTATTCCCATCCAGTACCTCTGTCCAATCATTCAAGTCGTCTACTGAAATAAATAATATATTGGGTTTATCAATTGTTCTTTTACTACAGGATATTAAAACTAATAAAACCAATATTTTGCATCCTATTTCTTTGAATGAATAAAACATGTAAGATTAATAATTTTTCATCAAAAACCACTTCCAAAGGACTTTGTAGGTTATTTTAGATCCAGATGTTAAAATTCCTACCCTATAAATTCTACCAGCAAACCATAGAGCAAATATTACTGTCATTATTAAAAAGATGATAGATAAAAATAATTGCCAGTCAGGGACACCAAATGATAAACGAGCCATCATAAGTATAGGAGATGTTAAAGGGAACATACTTAAAAATATAGATGCATTGCCTTCAGGATTCTCTAATATGACAGCCATAAACATTAAACTACCAATTATAGGTAAGGATATTGGAAGTGTAAACTGGCTTGCATCCTGTAAATTATCAACTGCAGATCCTATTGCTGCAAAAAATGCACCATATAGAAAAAATCCACCCATAAAATAGATTAAGAAAACAATTATAATTTTTTTGATATCAACAGAAGCAAACATTTCATAAAAACCCATGACCATCTCCTTTGACTTATCAATTTCTTGTTCTGAAGCTACTATTTGAGATGTTTCTACTGAGTCTATACCAAAATAAATACTAGTAAAAGTTGAAATAGAAAAAACTAAAACTATCCATATAAATATTTGAGTAAAAGCAACAGCACCAACCCCAAGAACTTTGCCCATCATAAGATGAGTTGGCTTAACAGATGAAACAATAACTTCTACAACCTTACTAGTTTTTTCATCTAATACTGATTGTAATATAAAACTACCATATATGAATACAAACATATAAATTAAAAAACCATTAAAATATCCTAAACCCCAGGCAAGACCAGAACTAGACTTTTTGACATCTACCTCTGAGGAATCAGATGATGAGCTTTCTTCAACACTATAAGTATCCATGGATACTCTTGTATCTAATTTATCTAGGGATTCTTTATCTAGTTTTAATTCTTGAATTTTTAGATTTCTTATCCTCTCTTCTATAATATACTCTATGTCGTAAACAAATTCACTACTTGGAATATTTTTTGAATAAAAATTAATTCCTTTTGGATCATAAATATCAAACTCTGGAATTAATAAAACACCATATATATCTCCATTTGTAACTTTTGATTGTAAATCTTCCAAACTTGCTTCGGTTGGCACTATAATATTATTACCAATATTTAATGTGTCTTCTATCAGATTCTTTCCATCTAATAGGGATATAATCCTTTTATCTTCATCATCGCTTCCTAGCAAAAAAACAGCAATAGCAATAAAAATAGGGAATATTAGAGGTGTTAATAAAGTAGAAAGAATAAATGATTTTTTCTTCACTCTAGATAGATATTCTCTTTCAAAAATTATAAAAATTTTATCCATTTTTTTCTTCTTCTTTTACTTTCATTATAAAAATATCATTCATATTAGGAACCCTTTGATTAAAAGAAATAATATTATTTTTTCCAGAAACATCGACTATGAGATCTCTAGATTTTTTTCCTTTTTTCAAGGTAACCTCAGACTCAAAAATATTATCGGTAATCTTGGAGGAGGCAACTAAATCGAATATATTTTTATTTTCTTTTAGTACATTATTATGAGTAATCATATAATTATTGGACTTAGAATCCATCTTTATCTGCTCTGTATTTCCATCTAAAATTTTTTTTGAATTATTTATCATTGCTAAATGATCGCAAATTTCATCTACTGATTCCATTCTATGTGTCGAAAATATTATTGTTTTACCTTCATCTCTAAGTCTCAATAAATTATTTTTAACAAGATTAGCATTTATCGGATCAAAGCCAGAGAAAGGTTCATCAAGAATTATTAAATCAGGACTATGCAAAACAGTAGATATAAATTGAACTTTTTGACTCATTCCTTTAGATAAATCTTCTATATTTTTTTTCCACCAATTTGATACCTCTAACATTTCAAACCAATCCGCAGCAGATTCAATACACTGATTTCTATTCAAACCTTTTAATTTTCCCATAAAAAGTAAAAAATCACCAACTTTCATTTTTTTATATAACCCTCTCTCCTCTGGCATATATCCTATTTTTCTCACATCCTCATAGGTAATATTCCTACCATCTATAAGAATATCTCCTTCATCCTGATTGATTATTTGATTTATGACCCTAATTAAAGAGGTTTTTCCCGCACCATTTGGTCCTAAAAGGCCAAAAATACTAGACTTTTTAATTTCTAAAGAAACATTATCTAGAGCTTTATGTCCTACGTAAGACTTACTAATATTTTTAACTGATAACATAACTATTTTAAAACAATCGTATTTAAACCCTCACTATTTAATTTTTGAATAAAAGCCTTAAGCTCTGTATCCATTAAATTATCATATTCTACACCAACTTTTTCTAATCTTTTGTGTAGAATTTCATATACCTCATAATATGAGTCTGCTGGCTTAAAGTCAGCATTTGGTACGTTGTTAGCAAGGTAAGCAAGCTTCTCTCCAATCATTTTCTCATACCTCACCTCGTCTTGACCTGTTCCTGTTGTCTGAAGCTGTAATAGTTTTTTCTCTATTTCTAAAAACTTATTCTCAATTTCATTAATTTTCAATATTATACTTTGATTATTTTCCGAACTAGATAGAATAGATTTCAAATCCAGTAGCTGCCTCCTTACTTTTTCAATCGAATTAACATACTTTGCAGTTATATTTAAGTCATCATATATTTTTTTCATTAAACTAATCTGAAGTCCAATATCCTCGAGACTCCCCTCAGAGTGTGGATCTTTTAAAACATCCATTTTTTTTGTAGAAATAATTTTATCATCAATAACTAAACTGACATTATAAACCCCAGGAGGATGCATAATTGAAACTGAGGATGGTAACTTTCTAATTCTATCATCTCCAATTGATACCCAATCTGCGTAGAGGGGTTTAGTTCTAAAAACTATATCATCAGTGTTTTCTCCCCTATAATCCCACCATACCCTATTAATTCCAACATTACCCTTATCATTAATAGTTTTAACAGTATCATTATCAGAGTTGGTAATAATTAATTTAACGTCTTTATCACTATTTTTTAACCAGTAGTTTATTGAAGCACCAGATGGTGGATCCATACCGGAAGAAGCCTCAGGATATATCTGAAGTGTACTTGTTACATTATGAAACCTGTAAGATGTTTTAATATCAAATAAATATGATTCTTTTTTAACAATTTCTTTATTTAGTTGCTGAAGTGGTGAAATATCATCTAATATCCATATTCCTCTACCATAAGTTCCTAAAACAAGGTCATTAAAATGTTCTTGAATATCAATCCAATACATTGGGGTGTGGGGAAGGTTTGACATCATTTCCTGCCATTCGCCACCATCATCAAATGAAACATAAAGTTTATTCTCAGTACCAAGATAAAGTAATCCTTCCCTAACTGGATCTTCTCTTAGGCATCTTGTATAACTTAAATTACTATTTTTTATTCCATTAGTAATTTTTTTCCATGATTTACCATAATTATCTGTTCTATAAACATATGGTTCAAAGTTTCCAAGTTGGTGTAGGTCAACGGTTATGTATGCTTTACCTTCATCCCATTTTGAAGCTTCAATATTTCTTACTATACCTAATTTTGGTAAATCAGGAATATTGTTTGTAACATTTGTCCAATTAGCACCATTATCAGTACTAATATGAACTAGTCCGTCATTTGTTCCTGCCCAGAATAATCCCTTCTTGATTGGTGACTCATCAAATGCATATATAACATTTGCATATTCAACAGCAATATTATCTCCTGTTAATCCACCAGAAAAACCTTGCATAGACTTATCATTTAATGATAAATCAGGACTAATTATATCCCAAGTTTGTCCATTATTTGTTGTTCTGTGTACATATTGACTAGTAACATAAACAGTCTTACTATCATGAGGTGATATAAGTAATGGAAATGTCCACTGAAATCTATATTTAAGAAGAGAAGCATGACTACCTGCAGTAAATTCTGGCCAAACTTCTAGTTGTCTATACTGTTTTGTATTTTCATTATATCTAGTTACTATTCCTCCCAAGGGTCCGTAACCAGATGCGCTGGACCAGACGATATCAGGGTTTTCTGGATCTGCAGTAGCAAAACCACTTTCACCTCCACCAACTTCTCTCCACATACCTGACTGAATCATTCCAGGACCGAACCAATTAGCTGTCCTACTTCTACTTGGGCCTTTCATAGATGGACCGTCTTGTCTATTTGTTAATACATTATATGGAACATTATTATCTGTGGTTACATGATATAACTGAGCAATGGGCAGAATTGTCCTAAGCCATGTCTTTCCTCTATTTTGGGATATTGAAATACCACCATCTCCTGCTACAGCCATCCTATTACCATCATTTGGATCTATCCACATTTCATGGTGATCCCAATTAGGAGAAGATATTGGAGATCGGTTTTCTAATGAAACACCGCCATCTATGCTCGAAAAAAATCTATAACTTATAAAATACACCTCATTAGGATTATCTGGAGATGCAGTTGTTCTAGTGTAATAGGCTTGTCTGGAACCAAGCTCTCGATTAGAATTAATTAATGAGAATGTATTTCCATTATCATCAGAACGCCATAATTCACCCGATTCTGTTTCCTCACCGTTATATGGGACACCATCACCTGTTTCAATAAGAGCATATACTCTATCAGGAGCAGCAGGAGTCATTGCCAGGGCAATTTTACCAACATTTTTTATAGGTAGCCCATTATTTTTAAGCCTTACCCAACTTTCTCCACCGTCTCTTGATTTAAAGATACCACTGCCTTTACCTCCACTAATTCTCTGCCAAGGTTTTAGTTCAAGATGCCAAGCACCAGCTAAAAGAACTCTTGGATTATCTGTATCCATTACAATATCAGAAATTCCAGTATTTTCATCAATAAATAGTGAATGATCCCAAGTTTTACCTCCATCACTACTTATGTACAAACCTCTTTCTTTTTGAGGTGAATAAGCATGACCAAGGGCACCAACATATATTTTATCTGAATCTTCAGGGTGGACAACAATTCTAGAAATTCTACCAGAATTTTTTAAACCAATGTGTTCCCATGTCATTCCACCATCATTGGATCTATATACCCCATCTCCTATCGAGACATTAGATCTAATTGAGCTTTCACCAGTACCTACGTATACAACCATTGGATCTGATGGTGCAACAGCAATTGCACCAATTGAATGGACTTCTTGATTATCAAATATTGGGGACCAGTTTAGACCACCGTCAGTTGTTTTCCAAACTCCTCCTGATGCAGCACCAACATAATAAATCAAAGGTTTATCAGGAACACCGGCTACAGAAGTTAACCTATTACCATTAGGGCCAATATGCCTAAATTTTAAATCTGATATTGATTTTTGATCAATTATCTGAGAGTTACCAAAAAAGGATATAATAATTAAAAGAAATAAAATAAAGGTATGTCTCATGATATCTGGTTTTTTATTTGTAGACAAAATAAATAATAAAATAAATATTTAAAATACAATCAGGATATATGTTTGGAATATATTTTAGAAAAATTTTCTTATAATACTTTCTGGGAAAATTTTAATAAGTAGAGAAATAATTTTCCATCTTTTTGTGATATAGATAACCTTCCTATTTCTTTCAATTCCTTCAACTATTTGTCTACATGCTTTTTTAACAGTTGAAACCCAGAATAGTTTATCTTTATTTCCTTGTAGTATGTCAGTATCAACAAAGCCTGGCCTTACATCTATCAGTTTTATTGGCAACTTTAACCTGTAGGCCTTAAACCTTAATCCCTGTAAATAATTAGCTTGATAGGCTTTAGAAGCATTGTAAGAGGGACAAATACCATTTCCAATTTCTGATGCAACAGAGCTTATGTTTGATATTTGTCCATAACCCTGATTTTTAAAATAATTAAATCCCCATCCGATCACCTGAGTAAAACCATTGACATTTAGATTATTTACCTTTTTTTCAATACCATATTCCAAATCTTTATTAACTATTCCAATACCAGAAGAGTAAATTAATAAATCAAGTCCTCCAAGTTTTTTAGTTAAATATTGTAACATTTCATCATTCTTCTCATTAGAAGAATCAAAAGGATAAACGATCACATTATCAGGATATAGAATTTTAATTTCCTCTAATTTATCTTTCCTTCTTGCAGTTATAGCAATTTTATAATTTTTCTTTAGTAATTCCATAGATATACCTTTACCGATACCTGATGATGCACCTATAATTATTGCTTTTTTCATATGAAATGATATGTTCCTGTCTTAATTTAGTTCTAATATATAATAATATATTTATCACTTTATGTTTAAACTAAATTAAATCAATGAAAAAGATAATACTATTAATGATATTATTTATCAATACTAATCTATTATTCAGCCAGGAGGTATTTTATCTTCATGCTGTAAAAATTGCAGAATCTGAAGTTGAGAGATTCGAAATGATTCAAATGGATTATGTCACAGGTCTGGCTCAAGACGCTAAAAATAATGGCGAAATTAAGGGCTGGGCACTACTTAAACCTATTGATAATGTAGGTGAAATGACAGAACAGGAGTATAATTATGTTTGGGTTCATGTTTTTGAAAATGTAGACCAGATGTTAAAAGGAAATCAGTGGTGGATGAGATCAAAAGAAAAGTATGGTATAGATCCATCTGTTTTATACAGTATGGGTGACCTTACGAAAAGCGGATACTATTACTGGAAAACTGAAAAACAGATAGAAACAGCTGATCCTGGCAAGTATATAATTATGAACTGGGCTACTCCAAAAGATTTAAACAAAGCAATATCACTTGCTGATGATATTTCAGAAGGTTTTAAAAAATCAATGAAAAAAGAGGGTATGACAGAATGGGGAGTAGCCTCAAAAGTTCTACCACAAGGAGAAGATCAATCCACAATATTCTTTTGGGATATTTATGATTCTATGAAAGGTGCATTTAAGCATATGATGAATCAAGGAGTATTAGAAACAATTAATCCTGATGACTTTCAAGAATTTTTTGAAAATATGCCTGACGGATGGGATGGTAGAGGAATATTTGAAATAATGACAGGTACTTCAAATTAAAATTTTTTTAATTATAAAAAAACCCTTCAATGAAGGGTTTTTTTTATAAATATAATTATTTGGTTATACTAACTAATTGTCTCATTACAACCCTCTTTTTTAAGTCTCTAAGCCTATTCCACTCACTGTCTTTACTATCGTAAACATCTCCCATATTTGACTTAAGATAATCTCTATACGTATCATACCAGTCAATAGTAATATGAGAAAAATAGGTATCACTACCGTAGTCATCAAGTCGTCTATGAAAATTCCATCCTACTCTTAGATCATTCTCTGACATTTTTTTCGTACCCTCAATTTCAGCTGTTTCATATGATTTATACAAATGGTCTTTCACTTTCATGAAATTTAATACCATTATATTTGGTACAGCAGGAGCCCCCTTCTTTCTAACAGAACCCAAATCATTTAATTTTGATCTGCCTACTCTTTCTCTAATAACATTAACGTCCTTCATTATTGCCTCTCCAACGACTTCTGGTAAACCAGATAATTCTTGATTATTCCATTCACTCTCCTCCTTATCAAAATCATGAATAAATGTAATCATATGAGTAAAGTCCTCTTGAGGATTTTCAATAACCTTCCACACGTCCCAAGCATGAAGAGTTCCATTTTCAACTCTTTTTCCCATAATATTGGAAAAATGATTGGTGATATAATCATCATATAAATCTATATCATCAGCCTTTATAAACATCTGATCAAATACAAGTGTTTGAGACTTTGATGAAAATGATATTATAATCAATATTGATAAAATATATTTTTTCATAACTAAAGTTTAAAATTTTAAAAAAAAGTAATTTAAAAAATAAAATTAATTTTATTCACCTGGATCACATTTTAGGAAGGATGGTTTTGGTAAATCCCATGCATCAGCATTTTTAAAAAATGAGGAGCACTCTACAACATTATCTACTTCCCAAATAGAAAGATCTTGATTGAAGTTACTAGCATTGTAAAACATCTTTTCCATATTAGTCACTTTTCTTACATCCCACATGGAAATATCTCTATCTATTTTGGTTTCATAAAACATTTCTTGCATATTTTCAACATTACTCACATCCCAGTTTGATACATCCGGATTTGCTAAATATGCACCTCTAAATAGTCTTTTCATATTTTTCACATTTGATACATTCCATTTTGCAAGATTAACTTTAGGGTTATACGAATGAAAAAAAACTCCCTCCATACTAGTAACTTTACTTACATCCCAATGAGAAAGATCTTGATTGAAATTAATTAAATTCCAAAATGTAAAATACATTGTTTTAACATTACTCATATCCCATGATGTCATATCAAAATTATTATCAATTTGACATGGGAGTGAACATAATTCTTGTGTTTCCTCTAAAAACGTAGTGACTATTTTTTTTTCGCTCGAATATGTTGAAGGTATTAAACTTCTCATGTGATTCCAATCACTGATTATTTCGACTTCCATTCCTTGAAATAAAACGATTTTACCAATTGAGTCTCTGGCATCTTCAGAGGCTATCAAGGTAACACCATTCTCAGCCAAATATATTAATGGACAACCCTTTTCATTCACGGTAGTGTTATCAGGAGTATTTGGACATTCATCAATAAGATTAATAACACCATCATTGTCACTATCTAAATCGTTATCTACACAACCACTAGAATTAACATTATCACCTGGCAAAGAATTATTGCATTGGTCTATGTCATCGGTTACTCCATCTCCATCAGAATCAAGTAATATAAACTCAGCTATAACAGTAACATCCCTACTGATAGTAAGATTATAAGTATTTTCCAAGCCGAATATATTACCACCCCACCCTAAAAACCTATAATTTTTATTTGGTGTAGCTTCTAAAAAAACTTCATCTCCAACTTGATATACACCATTGAACTTGTTTACATATCCACCATCCTCAGGAAAAACTATAACTGTTAATTTATAGTTTGGATCCTCACACGATAATAAGAAACCTACTATTATATAAAGTAAATAAGATTTAATTCGCAATTCTAAAATTTATTTTAATAGATCAAACGAATGAGTGTACTTAATAGTTATTTGTTGGTTATTAATTTCATCAATTATGTCACTATCTTTTAAAATATTAAAAACAATAAACAATCCAGTATTTGCATCGTTAAGCAAACCAAAACGAGTATTCACTGAGAATAGATTAGAAACATTATTATACTGGATAAAACTCTGTAAAAACATTCTAGGAGTGAAAGAATACGTTAAATTCAATCCACTTATAACAGCATTTAAAACCTCTCCTTTTATTTTTATGTTATTTGCATTTATAGAAATTGCAGTGCTAAATTTATCACCAGATCTAAAATTTAAACTTGCATTGTTTGAAATTTTATAGCCACCAAAGTAAGTACCAAAATAACTTCTTGAATTAAAGGACAGATTCTTAGATTTATTAGTCATCAAAACAAACTGAAATTCACTGTTATTATATTCTCCTGTTTTAATTTGTAAATTAGAAATATCAAAATTTTCTGAAACCCATTCCTTTCTGATATTATATCCAGTATGTACTTCAAATCCACTTTTCCAGGCCCAATGTGTGTCAATATGTGTATATGTTGTAACAATATTTCCCTCAAAATCATAATAATATCGACCTGATATATGAGGTCTATACTCAAGAAGTTTACTATTATCATTAACCCTTATAGTTTTAAAAATCAGAAAAGAAGGTTTTTTAAATGAAGATCTTTCTAAATATCCAACCTCAGGTTTGAAACCATCTCCCACTTCTGAATACTGAGCATATATATTCCAGCTGTTCCAATCATAATTAGCTGAAAATTTAAAAGCATGATTATTATTATTGATTCCAGGAGTAGAGCTCTTCGAGACAAAACCAGAAATTTTAGCTTTTTTACCAATACCCCATATTCCATCAACTGCAAAAACGTTATTATTATAATTTAATTCATTTAAATCTTTAGATATTGTTTTACCAATAAATGCAGCTCCAATTGATGATCTGGAATTATTGAAATTATGATTTACTCTTGTAACATAATAGTTATTTCTTTTAGAATTTAGTTGATCAGAAGCGTCAGTTATCATTGAAAGCAAGCCAATATTAGTATTCCCTACCTTACCCGACAATCTACCACCTCCTTTTATTGGTACAATTGAACCATTAGATGAAATTCCAATTTTTCTACTAAAAAAAAGATCAATTTCACCTGGACTTCCTACTGAAAATTGCCCTGCATTTTCTAAAAAAAATGCTCTTTTTTCTGGATAAAAAAGATTAAATCTATCAAGATTAACCTGTTGTTTATCAACCTCAGCTTGAGCAAAATCTGTATTATATGTGAGGTCAAGTGTAAGTGAAGGAGTGATACTATATTTTAAATCTGCACCACCATCAATATTGGTTTTGAGGTCTTTCTTATCACTAAAATTTGTTAATTGTGTTAGTGCGTAAGGTAAAAGTTTAAGATTTCCAGGCTTTTTTAGAGATACCTTATTCATTTTACCTGCTAAAGAAACTCTTTTAATACTGAAGTTAAAACCTAGAGGAAGTGGTGCCCAATAGGATATTTCATTTGTTTTAGAAATATTTCTTTGAAAATTAATTCCCCAAATTTTATTATCACCAGTACTAAATCGTAAGGATTTTAATGGTATTGCAAATTCAGCACTCCAACCATATTCACCAATTTGAGTTTTTACAATCCATGACGCATCCCAGTTTAAGTTAGTACCACCTACAACACCTCCTTGTTGTCTTTGGGCAGTCCTATTTCCAACACCTTCATTATCAATTTGAGCATCGTATTCCATTCCTGCAGAATTAGTGCCAAAAAGAAATCCATTTTGTTGGTCATTATAAGTATCAACTATAAATAAAAAACTATCATCATTATCAAGATTTGCATCTCTTCTAGAATCAGAAACTACCAAAGTATTTGGACTAGAATCATAGCAAACTACGCCTATAAACATGAAGTCTTTTGTGAAAGCAATTTTTAAATCGGTTTCTTCTGAGGAAGGGTTTCCTATTAATGGTTTAGTTTGAGTAAAAGGACCAATTGAAGGAACACTTTTCCATATATTGTCATTAAGCACATTACCATCTATCTCCGGTGATTGGTCTATATAGTTAGCATCAAAAGAAGGGCGTTCGGAAATTATATCAATTTGTGAAAAGGATAAAAATGGAATAAAAATTAAAAAAAATAAGATCAAAATGTTTTTCATTAGATTTTGTTAATCTATCTAATTCTTTTATACATAGTATAAATATATTTTCTTGTATTACCATTTGATGGGTGCTTGAATAAATGATTTTTTGACTCCAACAATTTAAAATCCTTACCCAATCTTTCTTTGAACATTTGATCACTATAGTTTAAAATATCTAATCCACAACACTTACTTGCTCCACCAATTGCAAATTCAGAAAATACAGCATATCCACCAACTTTAATTTTATCTTTTAACAAATCAAAGTATATCTTTTGTTTCAATGGATCAATAAAGAAATGTAGTACTGCCCTATCATGCCACATGTCAACCATATCAATATCATTAAGATGAGTTGGATTTGTTAAATCATCTATTATATACTTTATATTTTTTGTTTCTCCTATCTGAGATTTTAAATAACTCAAAGCTCTGGAAGATATGTCATTTACTATCAAATTTTTGTAACCAATATCTAATAAATTACCAATTAGAAGTGAGCTTCCAGCTCCAGCATTAAAAATTATAGAGTTTTTTGAAATATCACTTTTTTGTATTAATTCTATAGAAGAACTTGTATCATCTTCATACCAACCTAGATTGGAAGAAGCAGTATTGTACGCATTATCCCAATGTTTTTTGTAATCGTATTTTTCCAATGTAGTAATTTATTTATTTGCAGCCCCAGGAGTTGGATTATTAAAGAAGATCCATTCAGATTCGTTATTTGGATCTCTGCCCATTGATATATCTGTTGTTTGAGATGTATATGTAAGAGAATCAACAACTGAAATTCCGTCAGTGTTCAATAATATTATCGACTCTCCTCCCGACTTAAGCTTTTTACTAACATGAAGGGCACCTTGTTCTTGATCATCATCACACCATACTACAATATAACCCTTTGAGGGTACTGTTGTAGATGATGGGTCGTTATCTGGAATTTTATATGGTTTATCATCACCCGGAGTATCTGTAAAATACATACCGCCTAAATCTATAGGACTATCTGTATCGTTATAGAACTCAACCCAATCATCAAAATCTCCATTTTGATCTGAACAACAGGCATCATTACTAGCCAAAAATTCATTAATTATTAATCCTCTGCTTACATTAAGAGTTATATCTATTTCATCACATGAGAAAATAAATAAGGAAAGAGATAAAAAAAGTATAAACTTATTCATATATCTAATTTAAAGATTGTTCAATACTATACGTAAGAAAATCCATATTATCTTTCCATTCCTCTACACTCGGTTCTTGGTCACCAAACTTCAAAGAGGCTTGTTTTACAGCGGATTCAATTTGTGAAGACCATTGATCAATCAAATTATTTATATTAGTCATATTATAAAGACTTGTCTTAAATAAAAGATCTAAACTGTCATATGTTGAACTTAATGGTCTAAAAGATCCAATTATTTTATCACAGGCAGCCGATTTTTGTTTGATGTTAAGTGCACCAAAAGGAAACCCGTTACAGTTATTTGTTATCTCATTCCAATTATCTTTTATGGGTGTTACAGGATTTAAATCAGATATTAAATTTTCAAATGCATTATCTAGATCCCAAGGAATTAATTGAATTTTATCTTCTGAAGGGTACTCATACCAATAGTAATTGTGATTAGAATAGAAATTACCTCCATCATGATACCAATGCATGAATCCATCATCATTTGCAATTCTTCTATCCACAACAAGTGTCTTCAAAAATAATTCTCTATCGATCCAAGTACCAATAATATTATTTATTGAGTTTTCATTTGAAAGCTCTAACTGATTACCAAACCTTAAAATTTTAGAGACATCACCTAATTCCTCATTGGTTTTTAACCCATCGATAAAGTAAGCTGACGAGTTAGCTTTACCAAAACTGTTAATTGGCCAGACTTCCTTATAGATATTACCTTCACTACTTGTAAAATTATGATTTGCAAAAGGCCCGTCAATATTTTCAGTATTAGCAAAAACACCATTAAATTCTCCATTTATATAAACTACAACATGATTAGATCTTGATGCTGTGACCCCAAACTCTCTAAACATATGATAACCAAGACGTTCATGCATTTTTGACTTATCAAGATTTTGAGAATGAAATTGAAGCTTCTTTAAACCATAGAACTTCCTATCTAAATTTCTATTTATTTTAATCTTAAAAGATAGCTTTGGACATGTTTTGTATCCACTTGGATTAGTCCAATCATTACCAGATAAACATCCAACCCAGGCACCTATTGACCCCTTGTATCGTAATCCAATATCTTTCACCACCTCACCATCAAACACTAAATGGGCATTTACATACCTCTCAGCTGCTGGATCATCATTTAATATTTTTAAGTTTTTATCAGTAATATAAATATCGAATCTATGTAATTTGGACTGATCATATATATAGTCAGAGGAATGTGATTCATTATAAGAATACTCTTCGAAACCTTGAATTGCATTTTCAACCTCATTTTCACCAAAATCATCAATTAAACTATCATCTTTAGGTTCAGAACAACCTATAAGAAAAAGGAATAAAACAAAGGGCAATAATCTAATCATCTCACTCGCAATGTATATTTTTTTCATTATTTGACAGGTATGTACCACAATTGATTATCAATATCATAACTCCCACCAAGTTCATTTATTACTAATCTTGATATTATTCTTATTCCCTTATCTGCCATATTATCAAAATTATCAATGGGTTTTTCAAAATTTTGTCTAGTTCTATGAATAAAATATTCATTAGAAAATTTTTTGCCGAATTCTTCTTCTATTCCTTCCTTTCCTAAAATAAATCCTATTAACCCTCCCCATGTTGATGTTGGATTATCTGAGTCCCAACCCATAAGAGTTCCTATTTTAATAGTTTTTTTTAAGTCACCTTCTCCCCAAAATAAACTAATAAGACTTGCTGCAAAGTTGATACCTGCTGCAAAGCATCCATTGCAATAAAGATTTCTAGATGTTATATCGTAACCGTCATCTTCATTTACTTGATATCTTTCATATATTTTATCTCTTGCCTCCTCCCACGAAACACCACTATCGTATTGTTTTTTAACAAAATCATACATTTTAGATGAATACGATGAATCAGGTAACAAATACCTTGAATTTTCAGCTAGAGAAAAAATCTCATTCTTAATATCCTTTGAAAAATCAATGTTGTAAGCTAATGAATGCATGGAAATGTAAAAATCAGATATCCATTTTGCATTATCTCTAGCTGTAGTTAATACTGGCAAATTAGCCATTTTAAGTGCAATATCTGGCCTTGATGGCGATAATAAACCAAATATTTCTGTGGTCAATTGGGCATCTATCATATCATAATGTTCGTTTAGTTTTGGATTACTAGTTTCGGGAGGGAGTATACCCTCATTCATGAGATCAAATGCTCTTTGATTTGACACCCAAAGAAAATTTTCCTCCTCCAACTTAATATGTTTCTGCCACCCATTTTTTATTTGAGATGAAGTTAAAAAAGCAGTTTTATTAGTAAAAAGTAATTCCTGATACATATACTCTATATCGGTATCATCGTCAGCAGGCCAGACACCATTCTGTTCAAAAACAAAATCAATATTTTTTGATAATTGACTAGGTTTTGAAGGATCGAATATACTAGGCTGATCTAGTTTTCCCCAGTCATCAGATGTATAAAATTTACCTGTTTTTATTTCGCCAATATTTCCTATTTTATCCATTTCTGTTACTAATCCAGTCATATTTGCTATACACTGTCCTAACCAGAATCCTTTCAACTTTTCTTTGTATTGAATTATGGAAATTACATTTTCATTTTTTTTATTATTTATTTTAATCTGACAAGAAATAAGAAAAATAGATAGAAAAGAAAGAATATAATATTTCATATTATCCTCTCTACAGCTTAAAAAATATTTTCTTTTGATATAAATAATTTGCTACAAGAAAACATATCAAAGCATATAAAATGGCCCAAAAAAGCGATGCTATCTTTGGATAGATACCCATATCAACCATTCCTCCATATATAATTCCGTTAAAACTAGAATTTAAAATTGGGAGACCATAAGCAAAATATGTCATCATTTGAGACAGAGCATATATTGCTATTGAATTACTGCCAAAAATTATAGCGACTTTAAACCATGAGTGTAATTTCAAAATATCACATAACAATACTGATGTTGAAAGAATTAAAAATGCCCATCCAGTAGTATGCATTACGTATGTACTAGTCCACAAATTTTTATTAATTGGCATTAACCATTCCCAAATAAAACTATCCAATAAACATACTACACCAACAAAATACATAAGAATTACTTTATTCTCTAAAGTTTTTTTAGTTGTTAAAATATATCCAGCTAACATTCCTCCAATACCTGACGCAATAGCGGGAAAAGTACTTAAGATACCTTCAGGATCCCATGTTCCCTCCCACATTGATCCGGGGATGAGAATACTATCAATATACGCAGCAAGATTTTTACCTGGCTCCAAAACTCCAGGTCCTATCCCAGGAACTGGAATATACTGCATGCATAAGTAATAAAATATTAATAATATTTGCATAACAACCAATTGTTGAAACCAATTACTATAATTATACATTAAAGCACAAAAAAGATAAACTATTCCAATTCTTTGTAATACTCCAGGAATTCTAATATCTGAAAAACTAAATGATTCTCCTTCACCTATGACGTGGTACATAAATTCAGTAAAGAAGCCTAGGAAAACTCCTAGTGAAAATATTTTTATTGATCTTAATATTATTGATTGAATTGATGATGAGGTTCCTTTTTTTTGTTGAGATAATACAATAGATACTCCAACAATAAAGATAAAGAAGGGAAAGACAAAATCAGTTAATGTTATTCCATTCCAATCAGCATGAAGTAGTGGAGCAAATGTATTTTCCCAATTACCAGGACTATTTACTATTATCATTAAAGCGATAGTAAACCCTCTAAAAACATCCAAAGCTATTAATCTATCCTTTTTCATAGCATACTTTTAATTGTTTTCATCCCTTAATGCTACAATATGCCTTCCACCCCTACCTTTTTTATCAAAAAGTCTTAATATTACATTATCACTTTCAGAAATGTAGATTTCTTTTATATACAATTCATCATCTGAAGATGGTACAGAACCATCTCTAGTAAATCTCACATCCATACCAGGAAAGATTGAATTAACAAAAAGTGTATCATCACTTATTATAGCTCCAGGTTTTGGCAAATCAAAATCAACTCCACCAAATAATACCGGTAGATGATGAAGAGTTCTGTGACCTAAAGTATTAACAAAATAACTCCATTCTTTATTCATCAAATTATCTATTTCAGGATTTAGCAGATCTTCAGTCCATTTATCCTGATGTGACCACGCCTTTTCAGATAGAAATATAATATTTGGGTACATTAGTTCATCAAATATTTTCTCATTCCGAACGGTTTCAGTCCACAACTGACCCTGTACTCCAAGAAAATTATTAATCATTTTTTCATCAAGCGAAACTGAATTGAGATTTTTATATTTTTTAAATGGGGAATCAAGATATGTTTTTGAATAAACGTTTAAAGGTTCTGTCAGCCAAGAATCCTTATAATTAACAATTCCAGACCATGATAGTCCATAATTTTCTGGATCCAAGTCGTCTGTCATATCAAAATAGAACGCAGAGGAATTACTCATAACGACATCATATCCAAGATTAGCAAATTTATAAACCATATCTTCTCTGCCCCCTCCCCAATAATTATTCCATACATATGGTCTAAATTCTATACCATCAAAATTTCTATTTATTTCGGTAGAGTTTTGCTCATCTTCTCCATGTACAAGCAAGACATCCTCCCATCCGCTCACTTTTATATTTTTAGAATTTAGTATAGTTATTATTCTTCTAAATGCATTCTCAACTAAATTATTAAATGATACCATTGAATTACTATCGACAAATTCCTGACAAACAGGAGAACCTACCCATGCGCCATAAGGTAATTCGTCACCACCTACATGAAAATTTTTAAGTTTCACTCCAGCCTGGTCGAACATTGTAGAAACCTCATCTATCACCTTTTCAATAAATTTAAAGCTACTCTCTCTACAAATTGATATAACATTATCATTATATCCCTGGGCAGAAACATATATACTCTTATCATTAATATCTGAAAGCAAATACTCTTCTGCTTTTAAAGTATCTCCCATTTCTAAATAGTTAAAATATCTAGACTCCATTGACTTCACTGCTGCCCTCGAATGAGCAGGAAAATTTATTTCAGGAATTAATTCAATATTTCTATCATTAGCATATTTAATAATATCTATAAATTCCTCTCTTTTAATGAATCCAGAACCATGTAAACGATTAACAGATGAACCTGATCCGTAAGCAGGATTTAAATGATCCCTCTCATCAATTGTGTAGCCTCTTTTAGATCCTAGATCCGTTAGTTCTGGTAAATCAGGAATTTCAATTCTCCAACCTTCATCATCTGTTATATTCAAATGAAATTTATTCAATTTAAAATAATGCATATAATCAATAAGTTGTTTAATCTTCTCTGGTCCATAGAAGTTTCTAGATATATCTAGATGAATACCTCTATAACTAAATCTAGGAAAATCATTAATATGAAAGTTAGATATATAATTAGAACCTTCATTTTTTGCATTCATAAACAGTTGAGATAAACTTGTAAGTGCATGCGACAACCCACTTTTATCTTTAACTTTAATTTGAACACTATTTTCGAAAATATTTAATATATATCCCTCTTTCCGTACATCATAAGAATCATCAGAAAGGTTAATTACTTCAATATCAGGAAGTTCTACTCCAGTTGTATGAAGTACATGTTTAATATCCAAAAAATTTTCTGCTTTCTCAAAATACATAAATATTTCTTCTTTATAGTCGACATGATTTTCCTCAGGAAGCTTAAGTATAAGGGTATCTCTAATTTCAAATTTCCCATCAAGTTTTTCAATGGTTTTGGGTGTTGGAACAATATGACCTATCATGTTTCCGTGAAGATGCTTTGTAGGTTTATTTTGTTTATATCTAGTTATAGAGTTTGGTAAGTCTAAGTTTTCAATACCCTCTGCATTCTTCCAATTAATTTTGGTCTGCACATCATAACTTAGATTTTTTGAATCATCCCTTATAAATACACCTATTGGACCAAATATTATTCTCTCTAGTATACCATTCATTAAAAATTCGAATTCTATAGATGAATTTTTCTCTAATTTAAAATTCTTAAAACTTAACTTTTTATAGTCACCATTAATTGATTCATAACTTATTCCTTTTGGCAACGAGTTATTATTAAAAGATCCTGACATCTGACTCCAGTACATACCCCACTCATCAGAAACAATTGAGTTATTAGAGTTATTTTTTAGTATAAAATTTACAGTGGATGTATTATTTTCTGGATCAACTTTTTTAATATCTAAAACAAGAGAAAAGTTATCATTATCATTTTTAGAGCAGCTGAAAAATACAAAAAGAAGAAATAAAGTATATAATCTCACAGAACTAATCTACAACTATTTCTAAATCTTTACAATCAAGATTATTATAAGATGGATGATTTCACCTTGTTCCTAAAGGGTTTTTAGATACAAAATCATCAAAAGGATATATTTCGGGTAAAACCTTCGTGCCGGTTGTAATTGAAATGGGAAATTCAGTTTCCTCATTGAAAACAATTTCATAAAATATTGCACTGAATCCATTCTGGGGCATATCTAGATTAAAGGTATAAGATCCAGATTCATTAATTTCAATATCAGAAGAGATCCAGGATTCACCAATAACTGGTTTTCTAAAATCTCTATCTTTTTCATTTGTTGCCATCCACTTTTTTATGGAATACTTTTCATTTCCAAATATCTTAACTGATATTAAAGAATCAGATACATCCCATGAGTATTCAGGTAAATTATAATTATTAATTAGATTCGAGTAATAACTAATTATGTCATTAGTCACATACCTACCGTAAAGTCCATGGCCAGCATTTGGGACATATCGAATATGTTTTTTTCCAATCAAATTATCCCAATAAAACTTCCACGAATCAGTGACAAAAAATTCGTCACTTGATGCATTTACAATATATTTTGGAAGTTTGAGTATATCACGATATGAATATGGCTCAACTATTTCAGTCAATCTTTTGTACTCATTAGATCCCATATAATCCATTATACCATGGTGAATATAATCATTAATTGCTGGAGACCAGTCACCGTAAACTCTCCAGTGATGTTTAAAGGAGGGGTAAACATTTAACATATCAATTACAACAGGCGCTATACCCATTACCCTATCATCAGCAATTGCTGAAGTCCATGCTGTCCACCCTCTTTTAGATGCTCCAGTAACAAAAAAACTGTCAACTACAATATTATTATTACCTACTTCTTGAACTACGTCCATTGCTCTAGATACCGCTCTTGTCATTGGAAACCTTGCGAGCCATTCTTCATCCTGCTTTTTAGAACCACGTTCTAAGAATTTTCTCCAACCATATGCAATTAAATCATCTTCATACCTTTTCTTATTATTATCTTTTGAAAATACTGTTGGTTGAAATGGGATATTATTAATTATAGAAATTATCGATTTGGTTGAAATTGCAGCATCTATAATATGTTTTGGTACTGATATTTTATCATCGTAATTATCTGTTGATCCTGAAGAAATTATCATCATAGATTCATTATGAATCAAGTCGTCTGGAATAATTACGTTTAGCATATGCCACCACTCATTATTTTCAACTAGATCGCTATCCATCCAATTTCCAGATACCATTTTAATTTTGATTTCAGACCAATCATCACCCCTAATTGAATCAATAACCTCGTATCTAAAGGATTCATCAACTTTATTAACATAGTCTTTTAATGGATTATTAGAAATTTTATCAGAACAAGAAAAAAGAAAGATTATTTTAAATAGTAAGAGATAATTTACAATTCGCATTTATGCAGGATTACTTCTTAATGATTTTTTTAGAATAAACTTTATCTCCACGTAAAACCCTTATAATATATAAACCATCATCTCTATCTCTTATGTCAAGTGTATAAATTTTTTCGTCCCCAAAAATATTTTTATTTATTAGTTCTCTACCAAAAATATCTAAAATTTTTATATCTAATTCACCTATCAAGGATCGATTAGGTTTTAATTTTATTATACCCTCAGTTGGATTTGGATAGACTTTAAATACATCATCAAAAGAATTTTCAACAGATAGTGGTGCAGGTTCATCATCGTCAATAATAGTTATTGATGTTAGAGTAACATTATTCCAAGAACCTGATACATTCTCAGCTGATTCAACAATTACTTTTATATCTTCATTTGACTCATCCTTAGAATCTTGAATAGATGTAATTACTATATCAGCAGTTTTTCCAGAGCTTATAGTAATCTCTTCACTACTTACACTGTAGTCAGATGATTCAGCTGTTCCTTCAAATTTAAATTTAATTTTTACTGACCCTAAATTTGGTTCTTTACTAAGAGTAGCGGTTATTTTTGCTTCATCAGAATTCTCATTAATTGATGTTTTATCAACATTAAAAGTAAGTGATGGAGGCGAATTTACATTATCATCATCTTCAATTATTATATCTAACTTATCTCCAGCAACAATTTTACCATTTTCAATATATGAAACTGACAATGTAAGAGTTTCATCTCCCTCATTTTCTGCGTCTTGTACAGAAGTTATATAGAAATCGGGTATGGTCTGGTTTGTAATTTTTAGAGTGTCACTTGATAAGATATAATCTGCTACCGAAGCAGAACCAGATGCTGAGAAGACTATTTTTGCAGGACTATATGGGGATAGATCTCTTGTTAATTGGATATTAATTTTAGATTTTTCTTCATTTTCTGTTATAGAATTTTTTTCTAATGAGAGAGTAATTCCTGATTCTTTAGGAACCCAACTCATTAAATCTGGCACATCAGCTGTCCAAATTCCTCTACCGTATGTCGCAATAACAACTTGACCCTGATCTGCTAATTCAAGATCATGTATGTTAACGTATGGTAAATTTGAATTTACTAGGTTCCATGTCTTCCCCCTATCTAGAGTCTCTACAAGACCAATCTCAGTACCGGCCCAGATTATATCTGAATCGTATGGCATAACAACTAATGCGTTTACTCCAACATTTGGGAAACCTGTAGAGGAGTCATCCTCACTAAATTGAAAATTAGATGAGAATCCAGAAATATCATTCCATGTAACACCAAGATCCTTCGTCTCATAAATTTTAGACCTTCCATAATTAGAAAAAAGTATGTAAACAGTTGAATCTTCAGTTGGATGAGAAAAAATTCCTGATGTATTAGCACTTACTCCTTTTGGAATTTTAACCGGTTCAAATGTTTGCCCCCAATCCTTAGATAAGAAAATACTTTCATTATAGGTTTCAGATACCCAACCTCCAGCCCAAACAAACCTTGGATTGGCCTCGGATACTTCAATGTCAGAACCATAATAATCATGAATTGGTGAACTACCTTTTAGCTTGTTATAAGTCCAAGTATTACCAAAATTATCAGATCTTATCACTCCATTTGTAGTTATTCCATATATCATATCTGGATCTTGCTTTGAATTTGCCAATTTTGAGAAGAAAGGATTACCCTCAGATTGATCTTGTTTAAAACCATCTGAATATACAAAAGACCAAGGACCAAATGCCCCACCATCTGTTGTAATTTTACTACAACCATTATATTGACATGTGAGCATCATTTTAAGTGGGTCATCCCAATGAGTAATAACACCAAACCCATCACCTGACCCAACTCTAGTTGCTTCTTGTGGTGTTGAAATAGACGGCTCTCTTGTTAGATATGTGCCATTATCTTGCGTACCTCCTATATATTGATTTTTTCCTTTAACCTTAGCTGCATGATAAAATTGAGTTGTTCTATACCCAATATCAATCTGGGGTTTAGATGAACCACTTGGTGTCCATGCCCACATGAACTCAGTCGCTTGCCAACTTTTGTCATTAACTCCAGGGTCAGCGCTCATATCAGATATTGCTGGCCCACCATCATTCCCAACGATTAACCTAAAATTACCGGACCCATCAGAAAAAGTTGTCATCGTATGCTGATCTGGATGGACATAGCCATTAATTTTCTGTACACCGTCCGAATCTATATCATTGTAAACATCAGTAATCGCCTGAGAAGATTTTGTTGTATCATCAAGTATTGTAAATTTATGAATATTGATATCTCCAACATATACTATTTTATCATTATAAGGGTTTATAGCTATAAAATTATTGTAGTTTCCTTGTTGACCAATCCATCCATCGTCATTATAATCAGTATTCCCAAATTTATCATTTTCGACAACATGATGCCAATTAACGCCTCCATCATACGAAACATTTAAACCAAATGGCGTCGAAGATCCACCAACTTTAAGTCCAGCATAAATAATTTCAGTGCTTTGATGTGAAACAACCAGCTCGTTTCTACTGTGATAAGACCATGTCCCTTGAAAATCTCCAAGCTCATTCCAAGTAATACCTGCATCATTAGATCTCAAAGCATTTCCTCCTCTAACAGCTGCATATTGAACATTAAAATCAGATGGAGCGGCAACAACCTGAGTGATAGCACTAGTCCCTGTCGGTTCATATACTTTATCCCATGAAGCACCGCCATCAGAAGATCTGAAGATCTTTGAATAACTGTAATACTTTCTCTCTGCTGCAATAATTACAATGTTTTCATCGTTTGGATCAACAATAATCCTGTAAACATTTGCAAATGAGGGGTCAATTTTTAATCCTATTTTTGGTGATATATTATTCCAAGTAGCTCCACCATCTGATGATTTGTATATACCACTTCCATTGTCATCACCACTTAATGATCTTTCCCCAGTTCCAGCATAAATGACTAAAGGATTTTTTGGGGATTGAGCCATTGATACAAAATCCAGATTTTCTATATCTGTAGTCAGGTTACTCCAAGTCATCTCCATTGAGGAAGGGTTGTAAACACCTCTCCAAATCCCACCACCAATACTAGCAGCGAGATAAGTATTACCTGAAGCATCAGCATTATCAATGATAATTGCTCTTGTTCTTCCAGATGCATTTTGAGGACCTCTCTCAGTAAATGTTGCAGATTGAGCAGCAGAAGTACTAAACTTGGTACCATCCTCTTTTTTCAGGTTTATCTGATTTGAAGACCTATTATTAAGCATTTTTTTGAGCTCTACCTCCTTATAACCTGCATAATAATTGTTTCCATCTTGATTTTCTTTGATCTTTTTTAGATATTCAACATATCCTTTTAATTCGGTCGGTTTTTCATTTTCTATATTCTTTTCATTACCACAGGATATAGTTATAAGAATTATAACAATTGAAGTAAAAAAACGTTTAGAAAAAAACATATTTAAAAGTAACTTATTTTATTGATAAGAGCTTATTATTGTAAAAAATTTAATATAAAATTATGAAAAATGTTTTTCTATTTATAGTCTTAGTTTCATTAAACTTTTCATGCGGAATTTCAAACGAAAAGATTCAAGTATATATGTCCCCATCATGTGGATGTTGTAAAAAATGGGTTTCTTACCTGAAGGATAATGGTTTTGAAGTTGAATCTATCATGTTAGATGACATGGGGCCTATCAAAACTAAATACGGTATACCTGAGGGAGATAGATCTTGCCACACTGGAATTATAAACTCATATTTTGTAGAAGGACATGTTCCAGTAAGTGATATTAGAGAATTACTATCAAAAAAACCTGATATTGCTGGAATAACAGTCCCAGGTATGCCTGCTGGACAAAATGTTCCTGGCATGGAGACTGTTGATACTAATGCTGAGTATGATGTCTTATACGTCAGAAATGATGGGTCAACAGACGTCTGGAATAGCTACAACTAATTCGCACTATCTTAAACAAATTTCAACTTTGAAATATTAACCTATAATAGTAGGTTAGTATAATGAAATCTTTTTTAAGAGAAACTTATAATATAAACTTCGATAAGTTAGTTAACCTTCCTGGATACGATACTGAAAATTTTTTAGGGAGTTGTAATAATTCTAAATATATAATTAAAAAGTATCCATACACAAAGCATATAATCAATCAGATTAATTCTGAAAATAACCTTCTCGCACACCTAAACTTAAAGAATTCAATTTATCCTAATCCAATAAAAAATAAGAACGGTGAATATTTCGAAATTTATAATAGTGGAAAGAATACTTATGTAGTAAGACTTTTATCATTTCTTAATGGTACATTTCTTGGAGACATAAATCAAACAAAAAAAATTTTAGAATCACTTGGTAGTTTTACAGCTGAGATGAATAAAGCAATTCTAGACTACGAAGATTTATATATCTCATCAAGAGTTTGGCAGTGGGATATTCAACATATACACCTAAATAAAAAGTTCATCAAGGATATTGAAAGTTTTCGAGATAGAAAATTAGTAAATTATTTTCTCCAACAGTTTGATGAGGTTGTAATTCCAATACTTCCTAATCTTAGAAAATCCATAATCCATAATGATTTAAATGAGTGGAATATTTTATGTAATGATAAGGGTGTTTCTGGAGTAATAGACTTTGGAGATATAGCACACACTCAATTAGTGAACGAAGTTGCCATAGCAATGACCTATGGAGCTTACGACAAAGATGATCCTATTACTAACTCATCATATATACTTAGTTCATATCATAAAAAGCTTCCTCTAAATAATGATGAAATTTCTATACTTTATTATCTAATCACTGCTAAATTATGCATGAGCGTATGTAATTCAGCCCACTCCAGAAAAATAAATCCTGATAATAAGTATGCGTTTATTAGTGAAAAAAATGCATGGAAAACGCTTAAAAAGTTTATTAAATACAGCCCAAGATTTGTTGAGAATAAATTTAGAAATTGTTTAAATATAGAGTCAAAAAAAACTCTCAATTCAAAAAAAATTAGGTTAGAAAGAGGTAAAGTCATTAGTAAAATTTTTTCTCTCAGTTATGATGAACCCATTGCGATGGAGAGATCAGCATTTCAGTATATGTTTGACTATGAAGGAAATAGTTATTTAGATGCTTATAATAATGTCCCTCATGTTGGTCATTGTCACCCTGGAGTAATAGAAGCCGCATCAAAACAGATGAAAAAATTAAATACAAATACAAGATATCTTTATGATATAATTAATAGGTACGGAAGGAAACTTCTCAAAAAATTTAATAAATCTCTTAATAGAGTATACTTTGTAAACTCTGGAAGTGAAGCCAGTGATTTAGCCATAAAATTAGCTCTTGCCTATTCTAAGAATAAAAATATAATGGTTTTGGAAAATGGATACCATGGTCATACCCAAAGAGGAACTGACATAAGTGCGTATAAATTTAATCATGTAAGAGGACAAGGGAAAAAAGACTATGTAACAGTAGTACCTATGCCAAAAAAAAAAGATTATGAAAATGATAATAGTTTGATTAATCATACGATAAAAAAAGTTGAAAATATTGCTGCATTTATTTGTGAGCCTATTCTTGGATGTGGAGGCCAGGTTCCATTAACAAAAAACTATTTAAAAAAGGTATATAAAAAAATAAGAGATAATGGTGGTGTTTGTATTAGTGATGAGGTTCAAACAGGTTTTGGAAGACTTGGTAAAGTATTTTGGGGATTTGAATTATATAATGTAGTTCCAGATATTGTTATTTTAGGAAAGTCAATGGGTAATGGTCATCCAATCGGTGCAGTGATAACTACAGACAAAATTGCTTCAAAATTTAGTGAAGGCGTTGAGTTTTTTAGCTCTTTTGGTGGTAACCCCGTTTCTTGTTCTGTAGGCTCATCTGTTCTAGACATCATAGAAGAAGAAAAATTACAAGAAAACGCAAAAATTGTTGGAAAATACTACAAAAAAGAATTAGAAAAGCTTAAAAATAAACATAAAGTAATAGGTGAAGTAAGAGGTGAAGGTCTATTTTTAGGAATAGAAATTATTAATGAAAACAATTTAAAACCTGATAGAAAACTTGCACATTTATTAAAAAATAGATTGAGGGAGAAACATATTCTAGTTGGTACAGATGGACCTCATAATAACGTTATTAAAAGTAAACCACCAATTTGTTTTGATAAGGAGGATGTAAAACTAGTTGTAGAATCAATTGATAATATATTGAGTGAAAAATAATTTAAAATCAATTTTCAGATAGTATTAACACAATTCCACTATTTTTTTCAATCCTTATTTCTTCATCAATTTCAAATTTATATTTACCCTGCAAATCAGAAATTAAAGGACTAGTTAATGATGATTTAAATTTATCAAATCCTAATTTATTCCAGTTTATATTTAATTTTAAAAATTCATCTTTATTTGACCAGGATGCAATCGAAATCATAACTTTATCATCTTTTTGGTATATGGTACATTTAATTTTTTCATTATCAACTTTTACTGGTGAATCATCTACCCAATAACCTATCATCCTACTGTCTGCAATACCAAAATCTTCAAATAATTTCCACAAATTTCCTGGATTATAATTATGATAAACTCTAGTTGTCATTCCAAAAACTAATCCATGATATGGTCTTCCACCTTTCTCAAGCATTTCTCCTGTTAAACCAAAAGGTATACCGGCAACTTCAGCCATCCAAAAATCTGGATTTAGATTATAGTCAAAATACTCCCCAAACCAAAGCCGAGATACATAAGGAAAATGTTCCATATATAATAACGCACTATTAATAAATCCATCTCTGTTATTAAATTGATTAGCAGAATGCAAGTCTATTACAAAAGATTCTCTATTTCTATTGAGGACGCTTGCTATCCTCTTCACCGTACTTCTACTAAAAGCAATATCATCGAGATAAAGTCCGTCTATATCATTATTTTTAGCAAGCCAATTTATTCCCTCAATATAATAATTTGTCCACCTGGATGTTCCCTTATTTAGGATTGATGCATCATTAACATTGACAGCATGCCAAGCTGAGTGATAATCTCTTTTTAAATGCTCCTGAAGCCAACCATGGCCACCTCCCTTTCCACTATTAAAAATTTCATTTCCGAGACTTCTTAATGGAAATATTTCATAGGTTTTGTAGGTCAATTCTCTTATGGTGTTATACAATTTAACTTTTATGCCTTTGGCATGAGCGTCATCAATATATTTTTTTTGCTTTTCTAGATTATAAAAAGGGTAGTTAATGTAAGGATTGATTTCATTTGCGTGATGTACATTAACAATAGTTCCATTAAGTGCTTCAACAGAATCAATTGGAAGAAATTTATGTACAAACCTAGTATTAAAGTGTTCTTTAATATTAATAAGTTTAAAAGGCGTAATTAAAAATCTAATATTAAAATGTAAAGTATCCCCTTCCTTAACCATTCTATCTCCTGAATAATTATTTATTAATACCTCATCCGAATCAATATTTACTAATATTCCACCTTTTGAGTCATTGTACCATGATTCAGGTAAATTAAGTGGCTTTGACTGATAAAAGTTTGTATTTAAAGGCCTCTCATATTTATTATCTCTTAAGACATATTGTAATCCCTTGTTAACATTTCCTAACCAAATCCCTTCCTGATGCTTAGTAATATCCCATTTCCAACTAATATTTTTATTAAATTCTCCTCCTTTTCTACCCAACCCTAACATATATTTTGTTGCATCTCTAACCATTGAAAATCTGAAGTTAATATCATCAAGCAGTTTATTATTTTTTGCTATCAGTCTAATTTTTAGATCTAGCATACCATCATACTCCATTAAACCAAAAATATCCATAAGAAAATTTTCAGAAACATTTTTTGATTGCCACTGAGCATTAGCTGCTGAACTCTGAGTCAGGTCAAATTTTTGATTTTTAAATTTTTCAATTTTACCATTATTTCCAAGTACATCTAGAGACATACCACCAGATAAAATATCATTTGGCTTATCATTGAGATATGTCATTTCCTGGGAGAAATATGATAATATATTATCTGGAAGACCAAAGGAATTTAAAATTACTTCTCGTCCAAGAATTTTAATAGATTTATCTTGGATTTCAACTTTATCAAATGGTTTTATAATTAAATCATTTTCTGATCCTATTTTAGAATTTAACCATCTAAGTCTACTCATCATTTTTGGATTACTATCTCCGAAGTCTTTTAGTAATTTATTTTGGACATTTAACTTGAGATGAATAGTATCAGGTTTCATTCCATTTGGCTTAACAACTATATAAGATTTATATTTTCCTTTTACAGTATTATTTGGTACCTGAAGACCAAACCAAAGAGATTGAACTTTATTTTTTGGGACTGAAACTTTCTTTATAAAATTATTTCCTAAAAGATCTGTACCACCTTTATTAAAACATGTAAAATTTTCTTTTGATATATACTGTTTAGCATTTGATTTTAAATCTGAATAATAAATTTCAATATCATCTATATCCATATTTGGAGAAAACAAACCAATTTGAAATGTATAATACTCTCCAATAGAGACATTATCTTCTAAACCATTAATATTTTTGAAATTATTAGTCCATCTCAAAGGCAAGAAATCCATCATCCTGATTGGATAGTTTCTGTATTCTGGAAACATAAATACTTCTTTATCAAAATTATTTACATATCTACCGACTTCATCATCAGAAGATATAACCTCCATTGGAAAAAATGAATGGAAGTCGTCAATTGATTCAAAAGATTTTATTTGTGCATTTTTAATTGAAGATATATTACCTAAAACATCTCTTATTTGATTATTCCATTCCAAATTATTACTTGTGATAGGTTTTTTATATTCAACTTTAGGATAATAACCACCTGTTGATTTATGTGGGAGATAATAAAAAAAATATTTTAACGAATTTATCTCAGGCCTGAATAGGATATGACCTTCCATATTATTAATATCTAAAAAATATTTTTCACTAATTTCTTTTCCTGTTTCTGAATTAATAATTATTACATCTTTTTTACTAGGTAAATCATCTCTTCTCCTCCAAGGAATTTTAACTTGATGTATTTCATCTGACTTTTTAGGTAACTCCACAACTACTCTATGGTTACCTAAGAAGTTAAAAGGCTCTCTATAATTTGGGTGATCCCAATTTCCAGATTTATAAGAATAGCTATAAATTGATTTATTAATTTTTTTATCTCTGTAATTAATTTTATTGGAATCATTACAAGAAAAAATATTACATATTATAAGAAATATAGATAGTCTAATGAAATTTTTTAGCATTTACTTTTTACCAAATGAAATTAAATTTGTGAAAATCCTATAAGCACCACCAACACCTGCAGGAAGCTGTCTAAACCACGAATAAGATGTATAAATAAAATGCCCCTTCCCTACTTTTGCAATTAAAATACCTCCATCGTTGGGATCCTCTCCCTCATCATTTGAAGAAATAATAGTTTGATATTCTTTTGACCAATTATTTGAGAAATATAGTCCTCTTTCTTGTACCCATCCATCAAAATCATTAAGAGAGATCTTATTTGGATAGTTTAATGCAGGATGTTTATCATCCAAAATTTTCACAAATGAGTTTTCTTGAGAGACTCTATTTCTTGAAAGTTTAAATGGAAATGGTGCAAATGTATTTACATCAATATTTCTGGAAGTGTTATATTGAACAATTACGTTACCGCCTTCGTTCATATACTTCATAATTTCTGATTTTATATTGCCTAAAGTCTTATCTGAATTAAATGCTCTTACCCCAATTATTAGAGCATCATATGAATTAAGATTAGAAACCGTAATCTTATCTTTTTTTAAAACATCAACTTCAAAACCAACTAATCTTAAGGATTCAGGAACTTTATCTCCAGAACCCATCAGATAGGCAATTTTATTATGTTTAATATTTAGATCAAATTTCACTAGAGAAATTTCAGATTTTGGAAATCTTGTTTGGGTGGGAAAATGATCATATGAAATTATATCAATCCCCCTGTCATACTCTTTTTTTTCATATTCTGCTTTTGCAGTAATTTTATTCGTATAATTTTTATCATTAGGTAATGATATATTAAAATTGACGGAAGCTACATCTCCGACCTTATCAAAATTTAAATCATAAAAACTTGGTGTAACTTCTATATCTTCATCAACATCTAGAAAAACTCTTGTTCTTAAGGAATCCATACCGGATCTAATTTCTAGACTGATATCTTTTTTTTCTGAGTTAATAAATAACTCCATATTATTTTTAGGATTTAAATAAACAGGATTTCCGATATTAAATGGTTTATAATCATCTCCTTTTGTTGGATTATTAATTTTAAAAACAACAGGCGAGTTGTACGTTAATAACTGCCCATTAATTCTAAATGTAAACTTTGAATTTAAGGTTGGTTCATTTTCAGGGTTTCCAACTAACAATTGATTCTCAATAGAATAATTTCCAAAACTAGATTTATTTTTTAGCCAGTATTTCTCTGAAACATTCATTGATTTGGGTAATTTTATTTTTTTATTTAATTGAAAAAAAATATTATCCTCAAGCTTTTTATTTATAACATATTCTTTATCAATAATTTCTACTTTTTCCAATTTAATATCGTACGGACTCCTATTTATTGCTTCAAAAGAAATTTCTATTTCTTTTTCTGGCACAGAAATTTCTACGTTGGATAATGACTCAAAAAATAAGCCAGAACAAGCCTTAATTATTTCTTTTAATTCATTTTTTTTAATTTCTCTCCAATGTCTATCGATTACTTTATTAAGTTCTCTGTAAGCAAGAGAGAGATTATCAATTATTTCATATGGTTTTTTTACGTTGAAGGAATCTCTTGCATTATTAATATATTTATTTAGAATTTCATTTGTGTTTACTCGATCCCATGAAGTTTTAATACCATCCATCATATCCTTTTTAACAGTACTTCCTTGAATTAATAACAATAATTCCTGCTCACTACCTCTTCTTCTTAGTGATCCAAAAGCCTGACTTTTATGCATAGACCTACTCTCTGAAGCAATTTCATTATATGACTTACCAAGGTATTTATTATAAACACCAACATCTGTTTTTAGTATTTTATCCTTATCAAACCCATCAATACTCTGAAACCTTAATGAAGCATTCCAAAAAATTCTTTTTGGATTCCATATTTTAACATGCTTAAGTTGCTCTGGAAAAGCTGAAGGATCACCAGATAAATTAAATGCCTTATTTGCTAAAATTGTAGAAGCTGTATGGTGACCATGAGTAATACCAGGGGTTTGATTAAACCTAGTAATTATCACATCAGGCCTAAACTTTCTAATAATCCAAACAAAATCTGATAAAACCTTTTCCTCATCCCAAAATTTTAAAGTTTCTTCTGGTCCCTTAGAAAAACCAAAATCAATTGCTGAAGAAAAAAACTGCTTTCCACCGTCTATTTTTCTTGCTTCTAAAAGTTCATGAGTCCTGATAAGTCCAAGATTCTCTTTAAGATGTGTACCAATAAAATTCTGACCTCCTCCACCTCTGGTTAATGATAAATAAGCAGTCTCATATTTTTTTTCGTTTGATAGGTAAGCAATTAGTCTTGTATTTTCATCATCTGGGTGTGCTGCAACATATAGAACTTTACCAAATACATCTAATTTTTCTAACATTGATAAAATATTAGATGAGGAGTAAAATTGATTTTCTTGGGCAGTTAATGAAATAGGTTTAACTGAAAATAATATTATCAAAAAGAATAAATTTCCTAAAATAATTTTTTTCATTTATGCACTAATAAAAATTAACATCTAAAAAATAATAATAATATTTAATAACAAAAAACCCTGACATGCAGGGTTTTTGATTTTTAAAACTTACTTATTATTCAGACTGTGCTGAAGCTAACTCAAGTTCAGCCATCATCGAACTTGGATCAAAATTATGCCATTCTTTAACAATCCTACCATCACCCCATTGGAAACCAATATGTGCTGGTACTTGTAGATTATTGCCACTTGTTTTTCCTGTAGCATTCCATGTAAACCATGTTTGTGTCATGGTTGTCTCAGGATATCCATTATTTGCTGGATATGTTATAGTTTGAACCCAAATTCCTAAATCCTCACCACCTTCATCATCTTGAAAACTCATAGATATGTCACTAAAATTTTCATGTTGGGCTGTTATTAATGATACAATGTCATCTACACCTGCAGATTCAACATTATTCATATAAATTTTTAAATCAGGTGACCACAAAGACTTTAAACCTTCGATATCATTACTAAGATAATTTTGATAATGAGCTCTGATTAAATTTGACTTTTCATCATCAAATGTTACCATAACTCCCTGGTTATTTGTACATGCAAAGCAAAATGAAGTAATAAGTATTAATATTAATTTTCTCATATATTTTAAATTTAAATCAAAATATATTTAAAAAACTGTTAAATATCAATCTAAGTATTTATTAAACCAGTATAGTATGTGATCAATTTTTGAAATAAGTTGACTTGGTCTATTTGAAATATTATGATAAGCTCCTGGAATTTCAACATAAACTGTTTCAATTTTTCGCAGTTTCAAAGCATGATAAAGTTGTTTAGCTTCTGAAGGGGGTGTTCTCAAGTCATTGGTGCCAACCATAACCATGGTTGGTGTCTCTACATTACCTACTAATGAAATTGGAGAAAAACTCCAATAGTGCTCAGGGTTTTCCCATGGCTGACCCTCATACCTTGAATGAGCATATCCAAAATAGTTATCGGCAACAAGTGTTTTTGATATCCAATTCATTACTGGTTTAATAACAGCTGAAGCTTTAAATCTATTTGTTTTTCCAATTATCCAAGCAGTCATAATACCACCGGCACTACCGCCTGTTACAAATAACTTATTTTCATCAACATATCCCAAACTTAAAACTTCATCAACACCATCCATAACGTCATGATAATCATCTCCCGGGTAATTTCTATAAAGCAAATTTCCAAATTCTTCTCCATAACTAGTACTGCCTCTTGGATTAGGGTAAAACACTACATAACCAGCCGATGAGTAAAGCAAAATTTCTGGAGAAAATCTATCTCCATAATTACTTATTGGTCCTCCATGATTTTCAACAATAAGTGGATATTTCATATTTTCTTTAAATCCTGGTGGTTTTGCTATCCATCCCTGTATTTTTCTTCCATCAATAGTTGATTTATACCATATTTCTTCTATTGATCCTAGATCTTTAATGTCTAGAAGATCTTTATTTAAATTTGTTAGTCGTTTAACTTTTTTTCCATCATAATAAGCAATATCAGCTGGATGATATGGAGAGGTTATAGTGTAAGAAAAACTTTTTGATTTGGATATAGAAAAAGATCCACCCCCATAAGGCCTACCTATTGAGGTTCCACCTAAATTGTTAGCTAGAGTCTCAACTCTGCCAGAAAGTGAAACAAATGCGACTTTTGTATTTCCATAGTTATCGTAAGAAAAGTATATTCCAGAATCATCTCCAGCCCACTTTATTGATGATATGCTCCTATCTAAATTAGTTACTATTTCTTTTTTATCTGAACCATCAATATTCATAAGATATAATCTAGAAACCTGATGGGTTTGAACCTTATCATCAAAACCAATATAAGCTATCTTTGTTCCATCATTTGACACTATAGGGTTTCTGTCTGGACCGTTTCTATCAGTGAGTTGAGAAAAACTCAAACCATCTGTCGATATTGAATATATTTCAGAATTTCTAAAATCATATTCCCAATCTTCATTATAATTTGAAGTGAAAATCAGACTATTATTATCTTTAGTCCAATCAAAAGAATAATGATTATAGCTTTCTTTTGTTACTTGTTTTGGAACTCCTCCATTCGCATTTATATAAAATAAATGTGAAAATCCTTTTTCCATATATCCCGATCCATCTGCTTCATGTTTAACTCTATCCGTAATCCTTGCTTTTTTTGCCCATTTTGCGTTTTTAGGTTTAGCTGGAGGTCTAACTAATGTTAAAACTCGATCAGGAACAAACATTGAAAATGCAATATAATTTCCGTCAGGGGACCAACTTAAACCTCTTGGAGAATTATCAAGTTGTGATATAACAGAATACTGATTGTTATTTAACCAGTAAACATATATTTCAGAACCGTTAGCATCCTCGGAGCTAGAGACGAATGCAATTTTACTCCCATCTGGGCTCCACCTTGGTGTTCTCTCATTATTATCATTAGAGGTTAGTTTTTGATTATTAGAACCATCCGTGTTTATAATCCAAAGAGATGAGGACCTACCGTCCTTCATGATATCCATCTTCGTTCTAACATAGACTATTTTTGAACCATCAGGACTTATCTGGGGATCTTGAACATATTGTAAATTAAAGACGTCAAGATTTTCAAAGGTATTTTGAGAGAAAAGATTATTTGAAAATAAAAAAACTATAATTAAAAGAATGTTATTTTTCATAATACTATCTAATAAAACCATCAACAGAATTTCTATATTCTATTACAAAACCATTTTCTCGTGTGAAGTTTTTAAATTCATCTGAGGCAGGACCTGTTACAATAAATTTTTCAAGTGTAAAAAGATTAAAAAATCTATCAAAAAAAGGACCCTCCATAAAGTTTTGCCCATGTTTTACAGCAGATTCACTATCAATATATTTTTCATATAAAGTAACAGAAATACCGTCTTCGGAAAGATAGTATCCGTACTCAAGACAAAAATCCTCAGTATTAATTACATTTTGTGTGATTTCTTTTACAAATACATCCAGGTTTTCACTAGAATTTGGGTTTACTTTTAAGTCAATAATAAAAGTTATATCATCAGAATCAGAGTCTTTAATAATCTTTTTATCTGCTTTATTTTCATCCACTTTAGAACATGAAAACATCAGTAATGGTAAAAATATATATAGTATTTTTTTCATAGTATAAGTTTATATTGAAATAAATTTATCAAATCTTAATCATTAACCAAAAAATTAAGATATTGATGTATTGACTTTGAAAGTTCTCCCCTCTCACTATCTAATTCAACAATTCTCCTGGTATAGTTACCAACTCTATTACTTAGATTTATTGAATTTGAATAGAAATGAATACTTGAATAAAGCTTTTTCATATCTGGATTTTCAAAAAATTTTTTAAACTTTTTTTCTGATAAATTATCAAAACTTAACCCTCCTCCTCTAACACCTAGCCTAACGTCTTGAACTATGTTATTATTAAAATTTTCATAACTAAAAAGCGTGACAAAAGGATGGTATGAACCATAGTATTTAATTGCTATATCATCAACAATTTTATTATGATCACTAATTCTTTTAGCAGTCGCCTCGTAATATTTATTCATGAGACTATGAATTTTTTGGGGGAAAAGATTAATCCTACCATTAGAAATTAAGGATTTATAAGTTGCATCTGTCATGAAGAAAGTTTGATATGTCCAAACGTAACCAACATTTATTATCCCCTCATAAAATTTTTTGTAAGTAATCTTTTTATCTGATCTTAACTCAATTAAATCAATTAATCTTTTTGACCTAATTCTTCCTGTATCCAGTGAAACATTTACCTTTCCAATAATAAGTGAATCATTTTCTAAATCATCTATAATTGACTCTATATCTTTTATATGTTGAATTTTTTCAAGTCGATTCCTATTCCACTCATCGATCCAAAAGGTAAAAGATATACCAACCACGATTACAATAAATTCAAGTGAATACTTAATGAGTAACCTTTTCTTATTGTCCATTATTATTAAATAATTCTTGCTTCATTAGTGAGGGTGGCATATTTCCAATTTTTAAAAGTTTCTCATGGAAATCTGAGATTTTATAATTGTTACCCATAAGCTTCCTATACTCTTCTCTCATCTTCAATATTTCAATCATACCCATAAAATAACCTATAAAATATCCAGGTCTTGATGATGATGAATCTATTTCTAGTTGTGCTGCCCATCTCAAGAAACCAACTTTATCCGTCATTAGTTTAATAGCTTCTTCATAAGTCATTTTACCAGTATGCATACCAACATCATATATAACTCTAGCATTTCGCCATAATCTAAGCTGGAGTTGTCTAAGTTTAATTTTTTTATCTGGATAAAAGCCTGTCTCTAACATTAGCTGCTCATTGTAAAGTCCCCATCCTTCACTGAATAATGATAGTCCATTATTCCTTCTAAGTTCTCTAGGATTATGCATCTGATATAAACCTTGAATGTGATGACCTGCATATGTTTCATGCGGAGCAGTTACTATAATTACTCCCCAATCGTGTTCAACCAAGTATTCATCTTTAGTCTTTTGATCCCATCTTTCCTCGAAAGGGTTTATTTTCCATTTGGAGGTAAAGAAACCCTCCTCATCTTTTCCTGTAGACCTTGAAAAATTACCGTAATATGATGTTTTTCTAAGATATTCCTCTCTTGGAACGACACGAACTCTCTCCTTCCAAGGTATTGGGATTAATTTTTTAGATTTGATATGTTCTCCTGACTTATCAACCCAGTACTGATGAGCTTCAATCATTTTATCTGGGTCAGGATATTCATTTTTTATATCAATCAGTAATTCTTTTGTTGACTTGTTGGGATCAATTTCTTTAGCTAATGCATCCATTTTATTAAGGGTATTATTAAACTCTTTCCAGCCAAACTCCCATAATGTCTCATCATCATAATTCAGAAGAAACTGATTTTTAAGCATTTTATTATACGTTTCTTTTCCAATTGAAAATGATGATTTATTTTTCTTTGGGAGGTCATATTTCAAAAAATCAATAAATAACTCTAACTGATTTCTAATCTCAGTATTAAGTTTATCAATTTTATTAATCCTAACATCTTCTTCCCAATCATTCATCTCTTGATAAGCATAAGTTATTTCACTTACAGTTAAACGAAAAATTGGAATTGAATTTTCTGCCATGAACAATCCTAGTTCTTGAAATCTAGGGACATAGGTATCAATTTGTTGCATTGCAAACTTTAAGTCATTTAAAACTACAGGTAAATATTTTAATAAATACTCGAGTATTTCTTCATATGATTTAGTACTATAAATTTTATTTGATATCTGTCTAAAATTCATATAATCTCTGGGATCCATTTTCCAAGATTGGATTTCCTCGTATTCTATCTCTTTACCAACTAATATGCTTTCGATAAATTTATAATCAATTTGATCCTTATCAGATAATTTATTTATATCGATTGATCTTAAACTTTCAAGCTCTTTCTTTGTCTCTTCAAGCTTTTTAAAAATATAAGTTTCACCAGATCTATCTGGGTTAAAAGTTTGATCATTAGTTTTATTATTAAATTGTTCGACAAGTTCTTTAAACTTTGAAGAATCAACCGAAGATTCACTCTCAGTAATAAATGATATTACTGTAAGAAAAGTAAAAAAAAATATCAATATATTTTTAATCATTATAAATTCTTATTGTAAATAAACCGCCTTTTTAAAGTTTTTCTTAATTGAAAAATCAAATTCAATTGATCTTGACATAAATAAACCGTAAGTATTATTTTGCGGGTCAATCCAAAAGTGAGTATTATGATAACCTGACCAACCATATGTTCCTTTTCCTGCCCCAGATCCATCTTTCTCAGGATCTTCAGATACAACAAATGTAAACCCAAAATAATTTCCTATGTAATCTGGGAAAACATTTGGTTCATTAGGGTCAGGATAACCATTAGTATATTTATCTGTCATAATATCAATACTCTCCTCAGTAATTATTCTCTCATTATTGTAAATTCCTCCATTGACAAGCATCTCACAAAATTTAGAAAAGTCACTCATTGTCGAAACAAGACCCTCCCCTCCAAAATGAGCTTTATTTTTTTCATCATATGAATACCCATCCAGGGCAGCAGTAAATCCACTCAAGTTGTAATCTGTCTGATTAAATGCAGATTTTGATTTGATATTTACTCTTAAAGGCTGAAACCTTAATCTATCTTCATTTGTTAAATGAAATTTTGTATCATCCATTCCAAGTTTGTCAAAAATATTTTCTTTGAGAAACCCGTAGAAAGTTTGCCCAGATAAGACTTCAACCAACCTACCTAAAATAGCTTGGTTAAGACCATAAGAATACATTGTTCCAGGCTCAAAATCAAGTGGTTGTTTTGCAACAGCCTTAGAAAAATCATCTAAGTTGTTAAATCTTGAGGTATTAATATAATCCGGATAGAGGTCTGTATGTGTTGTAGTTAACCAATTTAAACCACTTTTTGCGTAGTACGTGTATCCAGATCGGTGGGTTAATAAATCAACAACTTTAATTTTATTGTTACACGGGTAAATACCCTCAGACCCTTTACATTGAATATTTTCATATTCAGGCAAGTATTTTGATAGATTATCATCTAACTCAAATAGATTTCTTTCATGTAAAATCATCATTGCAACTGTTGTAACTGTTTTAGACATTGAGTGTATTGCAAAAATTGTATTCTGATTTATATCTGAATCTCCAACAGCTCCTGAATTTACTATCTCATTATATATAATTTCTCCATTTTTATATACCATAGCAACATTTGAACCAGTGATGCCTCTTTCAACAAGATCCCTTTGAAATTTTTTAATTGGATTTTCCTCTTCAACGTTAGTATTACAACTAACAACAATGAGAGAGATAAAAAGTATAATTTTTTTCATATCAATTGATTTATTTTTTTTTAAATTAAATAAATTAATTTTTAATTCAATAAAAATTATCAACAATGAACTTAAAATCTAAACTAATTTTTTTATCAATATATTTTGTTTCTATCTCCGTATTCTCTCAGAATGTTTGGAGTCCTGATGAGAGCATGAAAATTAAATCAATAAGTCAGACAGATATAAGCAATGACGGAAAACGAGTTGCATATGTCGTTAGAGAAGCGATTATGGAACGTAAAAAGTCGGAGTATATAAGTCAAATTTGGGTGACAAATGTTGATACAAAAGAAAATACTCAATACACTTTTAATTCTAAATCTAGCAACTCTCCAAAATTTTCTCCCGATGGAAAAAAAATAGCGTTTTTATCCTCAAGATCTGGAAAAAATCAAATTTGGATAATAAATACACTAGGTGGAGAACCAAGAAAAGTTACAGAAGAAAAGAAAGGCGTCAGTTCAATTCAGTGGTCCCCTGATGGAAAAAATATTTCATTTTTGAAAAGTGATGATGATACAGAGGAAGAAACTAAGTCTAAAGAAGATAAAACGGATGTAATATTGGTAGATAAAAATTTTAAATATTCTCATATTTATACCTATAGCTTTTTAGAGGATACAGTACATCAAATTACAAAAGGAAGTTTTACAGTAAATAACTATAACTATTCTCCTGACGGAAAAAAAATAATTTTTTCACATCAAGAGGATACAAATATTAACACAGGATTCATAAATACTGATATTTCTATTATAGATTCCAATGGTGATAATTTAAAAAATTTAGTGATTAGACCAGGTTTAGATTCAAATCCTATCTTTTCTGGAGATGGAAAGAAGTTTGCGTTTATATCATCAGGAGGTAATGAGGAGCCAATTGGTCTAAGGGATGTCCATATTTATAATTTGAAAGATAATAAAATTGTTAAACTATCAAATACTCCTAATAGAGACTCAAGAATAGTCTCTTGGACTACCGATAATAAGATGTTAATTATTTCAGAAAATATTAAAACTACATCACAGCTATTACTCTTACCAGTCAACGGAGATAATTATATCTCATGGTCACTTATTAACTATAATGAAGGTGTTATCACATCAGTAGTTAAAAGTAAATTATCGGAGAATATTGCTTTTTGCTATGAGAAATTAGATTCACCTGTAGAGGTCTATATTTCTAATACAAAGGAACCATCTTTTGAAAAATTAAGTGATATAAATAATTTTGAGTATCCTAAACTATCAAAAACTGAAATAATTTCATGGAAGTCTTTTGATGGATTAGAAATTGAGGGAATTTTAACTTATCCAAAAAATTACAAAAAAGGGACAAAATATCCCATAATACTGCAAATTCATGGAGGTCCAGCAGGTGTTTTTTCTGAAAGATTTAATGGTAGACCAGGAATCTACATGACAGAATATTTTTCTGAGAAAGGTTACGTCACAATTAAACCAAATCCTCGCGGTAGCACAGGATATGGTAAAGACTTTAGATATGCTAATTACAAGGATTGGGGGTTCGGAGATTATGAAGATGTTGTATCTGGAGTTGATAAAGTAATTCAGATGGGAATAGGTGACCCTAATAAACAATTTGTTATGGGATGGAGTTATGGAGGATATCTTACAAGTTTTATAGTAACTAAAACAAATCGATTTATTGCTGCAAGTATGGGTGCTGGTCTTCCTAACCTAATAAGTATGGTTACCACTACTGATATACAGGATTATTTAGTTGGTCATATGGGATCTGAATTTTGGGAAGATTACGAAACATATGAGAAACACTCAGCCATTTATCAAATTAAAAACACAAAAACCCCAACTCAAATAATTCATGGAGCTAATGATTTGAGAGTACCTTTTACTCAAGGACAGGAATTTTATAGAGCACTAAACAGATTAGGTGTTGATACTGAGATGATTGTTTACCCTAGAACACCTCACGGTCCAAGGGAACCGAAGTTTTTAAAGGACGTATCCGACAGAATTTTAACATGGTTTGAAAAATACAAATGATATTATTTAATGAGTAAATTAAACAGACGTAATTTTATTAAGAAGACATCATTATCAGGTGCTGCACTTGCTTCTTCTTCTTTTTTTTCAAGTAACGCTAAATCAGAAGAATACCAAAAATCACCATTTTCTGATTTGGATACCCTTTCAACAAATGATTGGTGGAATAGACCTGAAAATCCAATTATTGATATTAAAGTAGAAAGAGATAATGTTATTGCATTTGGAATTTACACTCTTTCCAAAAATGTTTTAAAATTAACAGCTCAACTTTTTCCACTATATCCAGATGAGTCACGAAATATAAAATTTGAAATTTATGAAAGTGGAAATTGGAATGAGGTTCAAAAAAAGGAAATTAATGAAATCGGTTGGTCTACAACCTTTAAAATTGAAAATTGGGACGACACAAAAAATGTAAGATATAGATTAAGACATGGAAAAAACGCTGAATTTGAGGGAAAAATAAGAAAAAACCCAATAGAAAAAGACATTATAAAATTAGCTGCATTCTCATGTAATAGCAATAAAGACAGAGGTGATAGACAGGAATATGTAAAGAATATAAATCATATTGATCCTGACATTCTTTTTTTTGCAGGAGATCAGTCTTACGACCATAAGGAACATACTGCTGCTTGGCTTAAATTTGGTATGCAATTCCGAGATATATTCAGAGAAAGGCCTTGCATAACAATTCCTGATGATCATGATATAGGTCAAGGAAATTTATGGGGAGAAAATGGAAAAATTGCTTCCTCTCCTGCTGGAAATGATGGAGGTTATTTTTACCATAATGAATATGTTAAAATGGTTGAGAGAGCTCAGACTAGTCATCTTCCTGATCCATTTGATAATACACCAATTGAACAAGGAATTGGAGTTTATTATACTGATTTGGTATATGGAAATATTGATTTTGCAATTATTGAGGATAGAAAGTTTAAGTCTGGGCCTAAAAATAAGATACCACAACAAGGGCCTAGACCTGATCACATAAGAAATCCAGATTATGATCCTAAATCAATTGATTTAGATGGACTTACCCTTCTTGGAAAAAGACAACATAAATTTCTTAGCGAGTGGGGTAAAAACCAAAAAAAATCTATTATGAAAGCTGTCTTGTCTCAAACTGGTTTTTGTGGTGGAGCCCACCTTCACGGAAGTGAAGATAACAGACTCCATGCAGACCTTGACTCTAACGGTTGGCCTCAGAGAGGAAGGAATCAGGCACTGAAACTAATAAAAAAAGCAAATGCCGTTCATATTGCCGGTGATCAACACCTTGCCACAGTAATCCACCACGGAGTAGATGAGTATGAGGATGGACCATGGGCATTTCTTGTTCCAGCTATGGTAAATAATTATTACAGTAGGTGGTGGTGGCCAAAAGATGGTAAACCAGGAAAAAAATCAAATAAGGTATTGCCTTGGAATGGTAGGTATCTTGATGGATTTGAAAATAAAATTACAATGCACGCATATGCTAATCCTGATTCAAACTCTAACGGAGCTGGTTTTGGAGTAATTAAATTTGATAAACCTAATAAGGAAGTGACATTTGAGTGCTGGCCTAGATATCAAGACCTTTCACTGAAAAAATCAGAACAGTTCAAAGGTTGGCCTATTTCTGTGTCTCTTGGCTAGAATTAAACCACCTGTCAGGATTAATTTTATTGTATTCTTTTCCCATTCCCAAATCCATAAAAACTGGACCTATCATATCTTTCTCCCAATCTTTAAATTGAGACTTTAGTCTTTCATAAATAGGCTTGGAAGAACTAATAATATTTATTTCCTCACTTATATCATTCTTCAAATCAAAAATAAATTCATCATCTTTAATTCTTATATATTTATATCTTTCATCTCTTACAACATCAATATCTTTATCTGGATTTTTCCAGTATAAATATTCATGCGGTAAACCAGAATTTTCACCGGTCAAATATGGTAATAAATTAATACCATCAGTATCATTTTTAATATATTTTTCAGCAGATGCGGCTACTGATACAGTTTGAAAAATATCTAGTGCTATAATTGGCTTATCGTATGTAGTACCAGCCTTTATTTTATTTGGCCATTGCATGACAAATGGTACTCGTATACCGCCTTCAAAGAAATCCCCTTTAATTCCTCTCAAGGGTCCATTATCTGAGAAATTGTACCACTCAACCCCACCATTATCAGAGAAGAAAATTACTATGGTATTATCTGTTAATTTTTTCTCATCTAACTTATCTAGAATTAGTCCGATACCATCATCCATGGATGATACCATTGCAGCATAAGTCCTTCTCTTCTCAATATCAATATGCATATTCCTCTCTAAATCCTTTTTTGTAGCTTGAAGTGGTGTGTGTGGAGCATTATACGAAAGGTATAGAAAGAAAGGGTTTTCAGAGTTATCCTCAATAAATTTTACCGCATTGTCAGAGAGCTCTTCGGTAAGATATTTTTTAGTTTCTATCCTTTTTCCGTTATCATAAATCTTAGTAATATATCCATCCATTTGTTTTCTTGCCTCAGTCAAGTCATTCAGAGTTAAATCTTCAGGAAAATATCTATGACCACCAATAATGAAACCAAAAAATTCATCAAACCCTCTTTTTTCTGGAACCAAAGATTCGTGCGCACCCAGATGCCACTTACCTATTGCCTTAGTCTTATAGTCTACATTATTAAGTACATCTGGTAGGGTTTGCTCCGATAATGGAAGACCCATCAAAGAATCTTTCGGAGCTAGTAATATATTTCTAGTATATCCAAATCTATTTTGATAACGTCCTGTTATTAGTCCTGCCCTACTAGGAGAACAAACAGCGTACGACACATAACCCTCCGAAAAAACCACTCCATTTTTTGCAATTCTATCAATATTTGGAGTAAAAATCTCTTTACTTCCGTGAAAGCCAACATCAGCATAACCTTGATCATCACTAATTATTACAATTACATTTGGAGGTTTTTCCTCAGTTGTTGAACATGACAATATTATAAAGTTTAAAAAAAGAATTTTAATGATTTTTTTCATAATTATTATGGGTAAAATGTTTCTCTGCTATGAAGGTTGGATTCAATTTTTTCTTTTGAGTATAGTAAATTAAAGTATTTATCTTCTGCCCAATCCTTATAAAGATTTCTATAAAATAGGCTACTCGGGTCTCCAGATTGACCTGGAGAATTGGATGCTAATGAATTATCCCAGTCTTTAGTATCTATTATAACTTTAAAAGTTGCGCCATGAGATTGACTTAAGTTTGAACCTGTTGCCCCAACAGTATATCCGTTTCCACCTCTTGGGTATTTTTGAAAACTTAAAATTTTATAGATGGAATCATTCACTATTTCTTCCAGAGGATGTTTCACTTTAATATGTTTATATCCATCTTGTCCATAAACCCAATCATCTGTCTTATCTCCAAATTTTGATTTTAAATCATTGATCGAAGATATGAATGTTTTTTTTAAAAAGTTATTTCTCAACTTTTCATCCATATTATATAATTTATTCATGATCTTAAATAGTTGAACTCTTATCAATCCTTTTACTTTTTCTGGAACATATTCTTTATTAAACTCATTGATTATGTTTCTCTCCCAATTAACGTATATAGTAGCTTCTACAGAATTTTTATTAAGTTTATTATCCCATTTTATCAACCTCCATATGTAATCATCATATTCTTTTAGGAAATTTTCATCATAATTAATTAATCTGCTCAACATACCAGTAAGATAAAATGCTGGAGGAGAATAATAATCTACTTGTAAGTCAATCATATCTTGCATGGTAAATTTTTTAGAATCTACAAGGAATTCATCAACTCTGTCTCCTCTAAAAGGATCGGCCCACGAAAATCCAATCGCATTCCACTTATCATAAGAAAGTGGTGTTACATTTTCATTTGCAGTAGCTAAAAACTCATTATCTGGATTAAAATCATTTGGTTTTTCAATTATTGGTAGGTAACCATCCCACTCATACCTCCCATCACCCATTACTGGGACCATACCACTATGCGTATTTCTGATTGGAGCAATTCCTACAGCCTGCCAACCAATATTACCATCCTTATCTGCCCAAATCATATTCTCTCCTGGAATATTGCTGTAATTACATGCTTCTCTAAACTCCTCCCATGAATTTGACTGATTCATTCTTAAAGAAGCCAAATACGGTGATCCACCTACTTCAAGCCATCCACATCTTACAGCATAGGCTCTATTTCTATTTTCATCAATTAATGTCACAGGTCCATGAATTGAATAATATAGTTCAATTTCATAATCTTCACCTCCTTTTACAGGTATTGATTCCTTAATTATATTAAAGTCAACCCATTCACCTTTATGAAAATATTGTTTAGAATTTTCTGGATTTAATTCGTATATATACAAGTCCTCGGCATCTGTTCTAAAAACAGTAAGTCCCCATGCCCCGTAACCATTATGCCCAATTGAAATACCAGGAATTTCAGGTTCTCCACCGCCAATGACATTCCATCCTGGTGCTACTAGATGAGTTAAATATCTAAGTGAAGGAGCTACAATAGTTCTGTGAGGATCATTTGCTAAAATGGGATACCCACTCTCTGACTTTTTTCCTGAAATAACCCAATTATTACTTCCAATACTAAATTCATCTTCTAAATTTTTATTATTTTCTAAAAAAGAAACTTCTAGATCCTCATCTTTTCTGAACTCCTCTAGTAGATATTCTTTTTTAAATTTTACAGGTTTCCTATATGCATTATATAACTTTAGAATATCCTGATCAAGGTCCTCTTCCGTAATTTTTTCATCTAGTATAAGCTCGGGATCTTTTGGATGGAACCATTGTAGATCTTTTACCTTATCGACACCTATTTTTGATACTGCCCTTCCAATATTTAGTTCCAGCCCTATATTACCTAGTAATCCCTGATGTCTAGAGATTACATCAGCAGGTGTCCAGATTTCTGGTCTTATACCTAAAATTTTAAATTCTATTGGTAAAGATTCTGGATTATTTCTCACCTCACTGATGTATGCATTAATTCCATCTGTGTAGGAGGTTATAATTTCATAACCATCGTCGTGATAGTGGTTTAATTCTTCTTTAATATCTCCTCTAAACATAAAAAGTCTAGTCCCTATATCCCTCTCTAATTCACTCTCTCCAAAGATTTCGGACACTGTTCCTGTAGCTTGTCTCCTCCAAATCTCAAACTGAAAAAGCCTATCCCTAGCAGCTAGGTAGCCTTGCATATAAAAAAGATCTCTTTGATTATTAGCATAAATATGATTTATACCAAATTTATCCCTAAGTACTTCAACCTTATCATTTAATTTTAATGTTTTGGTTGGACTACACGATAAAAGAGATGTTAACAGGGTTAATATTGTCAAAAATCTCATCTATCTAATCTACAACTATCCTATAAATTTTCAAAAAAGAAAGAGACTTCTATTATTTATGAGCATCAACTACTCTCTTTACCAAATCCCCGATTTTTGAGGAATCTATCCACCTAGCAACAATTACTAATTGGTGGTCTGGAACTACAACTACGTAATTTCCACCAAAACCAGCACCATAAAAAATATTTTCAGCAAGTCCTTCCCACTTTCTATATCCCTTGTTAAGCCACCACATATAGCCATAAGCCTCATTATTTTCAGATGGTTCCGTCATCAACTCAATCCATTTATTTGATATTAATCTTTTATCTTTCCACATTCCATCCCTTAAAAATAATAAACCAAATCTTGCGTGATCTTTTGAATTAATAAATAATCCACCACCAAAATGACCACCACCACTTACAGATTGGACTTTTACTCCATCCATTATTAACATAGACTGATCATAACCATACCATCTCCATGTACTTGATGCTCCAATGTTATCCATCACATTTTTTTTAAGTATTTTAGGTAAAGGTTCTCTAAAAACATTAAGCAATGAATATGATAGTAGGTTTACCCTTACATCATTGTACTTATATGCCTTTCCGGGAGGTAGTAATTTTTGCTTTTTTATCTCCTCGAGAGTTAAATCATTTGGAGGTCTATCAGCCCAATCATAGGTGCCAAAAAGATTACCAGACCACTGAGAAGATTGATTGAGTAAATGGTGCCATGTAATACTACTATTATGGGGGTCGTCAAACTTTCCATCCCATATATAATTTTTTAGTTTGTGGTCTAAACCTATCATTCCTCTATCAAATGCTATAGCCGCGACAGTTGAAAGATAGCTTTTAGTTACACTAAAGGTCATATCAACCCTTTCAGTATCTCCCCATTTGCCAATTATAAATCCGTTTTTAATAATTAGGCCGTTTGGAGCTCCTCTTTTTTTTGTAGGACCTTTTATCTCATAATTTGGTTCTCTTCCAAAAGATTCTATTATTGATATTCTCAAATCTCTATTAACTGAGTTCTCATTATTTAAGGCAAATGCAATAGCATCCTCTATTTTTTTATTGTCCAAACCCTGCGAAACTGGAGTAACCTCCTTCCATTTATTATCTGGAAAGTATAAGTCTTGAGATAATAGATTATAATTAAATAGAAAAAGAAAAAATAATAGCCTCATAATTTAAAACATATATTAATTGATCATCTAAAAATAATTATATTGTCACCAATAATAATAACAAGAGTGAAAAATATTCTTTTATATAGCACTATTTGCATCTTTTTTTTCTTTTCATGCACATATAATAATGGAAATGATTCTCTAGATATTAAGATAAAAAAAATGCTTGAATCACAGAAAGGAACTTTTGCTGTAGCATTCAAAAATTTAGACAATGGCAATGAAATTTTAATAAATGAAAATGAAGAATTCCATGCTGCAAGTACAATGAAAACTCCTGTTATGATTGAGGTATTCAAAAAACACTTAAATGGTGAAGTTTCATTGGATGATTCGATACTAGTTAAAAATGAATTTAAGAGCATTGTTGATGGGAGTGTTTTTAAACTATCAGATTTCGATGACAGCGATAAAAATATATATAAAATGATTGGGAAATATATTTCGCTTAAGGAGCTTGTTTACGACATGATTACAATAAGTAGCAATTTTGCTACAAACCTTGTGATAGATTATATTGGCGCAACTTCTATTAATAATTCTATGCGTGAAATAGGTGCTGATAAAATTAATGTTCTAAGAGGAGTAGGAGATTTAAAAGCTTTTGATTTAGGATTAAATAATACAATTACAGCAAAAGATTTATTAATTATTTACGAGAATCTTGCAAATGGAAAAATAATTAACAAAAATATATCAGATGAGATGGTCAATATTTTAAAAAATCAAAAATATTCTGATATAATTCCTAAGTACCTCCCAAAAAATTTAGAAATAGCTCACAAAGACGGGTGGATTTCAGGAGTTCGTCATGATTCAGGAATAATTTTTTTAGATAATGAGAAAAAATATATTCTCATATTACTATCAAAAAATCTTGATGATGAAGTTAAAGGAGCTGATCTTTTGGCCAAGGTATCTCTTGAAATTTATAATCATATAAAATGAATTACTTTAATCAATTAGATAGATATCAAAAATCCTTTCTTTTTCTAACGCTTATATCGATTTTCTTCACTTCATATAATAGTGAAGTTATTAATGTTGGACCTCTATCATCAGTTATTATATTTTCTATTTTAATAATTGCTTATTATCTACTCAACTTAATATTAAACTACATCTCATATTCTTATGTCCAGATTAGTTCAATAATAATATTACTATACCTAAAAGAATCTATCTATTCCTCAACACCTCTATGGATATATGTGACATTTCTATTATTATTTTTTTACATTATTTTTTTCTTATTAAGAAAAGAAAAAATCAAAGCAATTATAGGATTATCAATATTAATTGTAATATCATTTTTTTTCTTTGATGATAAACAATTAGTTATAGAAAGTGACAACAATACATTTTTTATTAAAAATGGAGATTTGTCCTTTAATTATTATACATATTCAAATGGAAAAGATAAACATAGAGAAGAGTATAAAAATCCAAATTTTATTTCTTATGATTTAGATGCATCATATGTTATGGATGTTGATTGGAACCAATCAAAATTAAATTGGAGAGAAAATTTTTGGGGATTTGATAAAAAAAATCTTCCCCTAAACGGAAGATTATGGGTCCCAATATCTGATGGAAAGTTTCCTATAATTTCAATTGTCCACGGAAATCACTCAATGCAAGAATTTTCTGACGATGGATACAGTTACTTGGGCGAATTATTATCAAAACATGGTTATGTTGTAAATTCTATTGATCAAAATTTTTTAAATGGGTCCTGGGAGGGTGACTTTAGAGGAAATGAAATGTCAACAAGGGCATGGCATTTTCTCGAGAACTTAAATTACCTGAAAAAATTAAATGAAGATTCTTTATCTGTTTTATACAATAAAATTGATTTTAATAAAATAATTATAGCTGGCCATTCGAGGGGTGGAGAAGCTGTAAATATTGCATCAAGATATAATACTCTATCTGCTTTTCCTGATAATGGAAAGTTACCTTTCGACTATAATTTTAATATTATAGGAATAGTAACTATTGCACCAACAGACTATAGATATAAGAGAAATTATGAGCTTGAAAATACTAATTACCTAAGTATTCAGGGGAGTATGGATTCTGATGAAGAGAGTTTCTTTGGGTTGCGACAATCAAATAGAATTAAAAATATATCAGACTCCTTAATTAATGTGAATATTTTAGTTGAAGGTGCCAATCACTCTCAGTTTAATAGTTCTTGGGGTAAAAATGATGTAGGATTCCCTAATAAATATTTAATAAATAATAAATACATTTTACCAGACTGGTATCAAAGAAAAATTTTATCATATTATTTATTCAATTTTAGTGAGTTTATTTCTAAGAGGGATATGAGATGTAGAGATGCTTTAATTAATTCTTTTGATTATAAAATCTCAGATAACGAATCAAAAAAAATAATATCAAGATATAGTTACAGTTCTGAATTCATTCTTAATAATTTTGAGAGTGATGATATTCTCTTAAATAAAGAAATAAAAATATCTGTAGATAGCTCCGGAAAATATAGTCTTGAAAATCTAGTATTTAGGGGTGGTAAAAGTCAACAAAATTCTGCCTTTAAGATAGAATCAAATGGAAGATCTAATATTGAATTTATATTAAATAACAAGATAAATAAATTTAGCAATTTAGGTTTTGATATATCAAACACATTAGATTCAACAAATTTTAATATTATTTTAAATAATAAAGGTAAAAAAACTGATACTGTCAACCTTAATCTATTCAATACCAACATTGAACTTAAAAATTATAAGTTCGATTATTTAACCAAGAAAAGATTTAAAAAAATTAATGATATAAACTTCAAAACTTATAGTATTGATATCAATGATAATGATATTTCGTCATTTTCATTTCAATTTAATGACAGCTCTAAATTTTATCTTGATAACATTGTTTTATATTAGATATCAAAGGTAAGATACAGGTAGTCTATAAGTCTTTACATTTTTTGAGTTACCATCGCTATCTGTCCAACTTATATAAATATCATTTAAAAACTTCTCGATTTGAGGAAAACCTGTTGATCTTTGAGAGGATATATCATCTAATGAAATAATATCTCCTAGACTTCCCTTCAGATTTATTTTTCTCATATTTAAATAACCTTTTCCGTTAAGTGAAGATAACCAACTGACTAACACTTCATCTTTATCTAAAAACTCTACATCTACCCTGCCTATAGGTGTTTTATCAATATCATTAACTAATATTTTATCACCAAAAGAACTTCCTCTATCATTTGAAAATTTAATATTTACTTTTGGAATTCCATTTGAAGCAGAAAACCAAGATACAACAACATTATCCTCATAGGAGTCAATATTAGGACCATTTACAGGACATCCGTTAATTATCCAGTTGTCATCATTAATAGGCCTTGATTTTGTCCACTTATTATTGACATATCTTGAAATTGATATATCTCTTTTCTCATCATCTGTTCTATCTCTGTAAACAAGTATTGGGATCCCATTTGATATTGTCATAGACGTCTGACAACAATCACATACTTTATTGTCAACTAAATTTTCATCAATTATATCTCCATTATTATTGATTATTGCAGATCGTAGACTCATTGAACCATTTCCATGATGCCCCGATGAATTTGGATCTAGTTTTGTATTCCTACCATCAAGCCAGCTAGCTATAAAACCTTCATTAAATGGTTGAATAGAAACAAAACCGTGCTCGGTAAAGGTATTGTCATTGTGTAATTTTTTTTTATTTATCCAGTTACCATTATTTTTAAAATGGTAAATAACATCGTATGAAAATGTTGCTGCAGAGCTTTTTTTAAGATTAAATGACATCATATTACCATTTATATCATTATAAGAAATTGAGGGGAAATCTGCCCAATTAACAAACCAATCAACACCTTTATTTATTAATTTTTTATCGATCAACTTATCATTATGAATTTTTCCCTGATAGAGGAATACCGAATCTTCTTTTTCCTCTGTCCAACTTAAAAATAGATTATCCTTGGATGATAATAAGAAGGGTTCACTAGATTCTGACCCCAAACCAAGGTGTATTTCTCTAAGGTCATTGTTGCTAAAACAAGAAGATAGAAAAAAAATAAAAACTAAATAATTCCTAATTTTCAAAAAATAAGACTATTAAAACTGACAAAACTAAAAAAGTAGTAGCAGGCAAAGACTTAATTATTGGATCTTTTACCTTCAAATGCATCAAGATAGCAAAAAACATAAAAAATGCAATACCTAATGCAGAAGGAACGATAGTATCTGGAATCCAGAAACCTACAATAAGACCTAATGAAAATGTAACTTTCAAAAACCCTACCATGTAGAGAAACCAATCTGGTAAGCCGTATACTTTAAATTCCTCTTTCATTGATAAAGCATTACCCCCTCTCCATTTTGATGGTTTATTAATATTTATTAACCAAACTCTCAGTACTGATAAACCTATAACAGCTTGAAAAACATATATAATCCCGTTACCTTCTAATAAATCCATAATCATTTTTTATAAATATCTAAAAAAAATTAATGATTCTAAAAAAATAATATAATAAATAATTAAAAATTTATATATTATAATTTGAATTTTAAAGACAACCAAACCATTAACCATGAAAAAACTATTTTTATATTCTCTATTATCACTTTTCATATTTGACGTATTCTCTCAAAGGAGAAGAGCAAATACAAGTACTTCAACTAAGTCAGAGGAAAAATCTCTTTCGCTTTCAGCAATGAAACTCAGAAATGTAGGGCCTGCATTTTTATCTGGAAGAATTGCAGATATTGCAATACATCCAGAAAATGATAATGTTTGGTATGTAGCCACTGGATCAAGTGGAGTTTGGAAAACTGAAAATTCAGGAACAACATATGAACCTATTTTTGATAGAGAATCGACATACTCAACAGGATGTATAACCATAGATCCTAGTGACCCTTCCATTATATGGTTAGGCACAGGTGAAAATGTTGGTGGTAGACATGTTGCTTATGGTGATGGAATTTTTAAAAGCGAAGACGGGGGGAGATCTTGGACTAATATGGGCTTAAGAAAATCTGAGCATATATCTGAAATAATCATTCATCCTGACAACTCAGATGTTATTTGGGTTGCTTCTCAGGGACCACTTTGGAGTCCGGGTGGAGAAAGAGGGTTATATAAGACAATCGATGGAGGAAAAAATTGGAAAAAAGTTTTAGGAGGAGGTGAATGGACTGGTGTAACTGATATACATATGGACCCACGTAATCCTGATAGAATATATGCTGCTACTTGGCAAAGACATAGAACTGTTGCAGCTCTAATGGGAGGAGGACCTGAGTCTGGTCTTCATAGGTCTGAAGATGGCGGGGAATCATGGACGGAACTTAAATCAGGATTGCCAAACTATGCTGGTAAAATTGGTTTTACATTATCTCCTCAGAAACCAGATATTTTGTATGCATCTGTTGAATTAGAAAAAAGAAAAGGTGCAGTATATAGATCTGAAGATAGGGGATCATCTTGGAAAAAAATGAGTGACTTATCACTTGGATATGGAACTGGGCCACATTATTACCAAGAATTATTTGCATCTCCACATAAATTTGATAGACTTTATTTAATGAATGTTAGAATATTAACTTCAGAAGATGGGGGTAGAACTTTTGTTGAATTAACAGAGAGAGCAAAACATTCAGATAATCATGCGATAGCTTTTAGAGATGATGATCCTAATTACTTGCTAGTAGGAACTGATGCTGGAATTTATGAGTCATTTGATCTTGCTGAAACATGGAAATATCATAAGAATTTACCAATTACTCAGTTTTATAAAGTTGCTGTAAATAACGCATTTCCATTTTATCATATTTTTGGAGGTACACAAGATAATGGTTCTGCTGGAGGGCCCTCAAGAACTGACGAAAGACAAGGCATAAGAAATGCACATTGGTATAAAATTCTTGGAGCTGATGGTCATCAAACAGCAACTGATCCAGAGTACAATGATATTGTTTATGGTGAATTTCAACAAGGAGTGTTACATAGAGTTGATCTTAAAACCGGAGAAGCAGTTCTTATTCAGCCTCAACCAAGAGAAGGTGAGAAATATGAAAGATGGAATTGGGACTCTCCTATTTTAGTTAGTCCACATAAACCATCAAGGCTTTATTTTGCCTCACAAAGGCTTTGGAAGTCTGAGAATAGAGGAGATAGTTGGGAACCAGTGTCTGGAGATCTAACGCGAAATGAAGAAAGACTTAATTTACCTATAATGGGTAGAAGACATGGATTTGATAATTCCTGGGATTTTGGTGCCATGTCTAACTATAATACAATTACATCAATATCTGAGTCACCTGTTAGAGAGGGAGTTATATATGTTGGTACAGATGATGGAATCATACAAGTAACAACTAACGGAGGAGATTCATGGAAAAAAATTCCAGTTACAAGACTAGGTTTATCTGAAAGAACATTTATTAATGATATAAAAGCTGATAATTTTGATGAGAACACAGTTTATGTTTCTCTTGATAATCATAAAGAAGGTGATTTCAGTCCCTATCTGTTCAAAAGCACAGATTTGGGTGAAACTTGGACATCGATATCTAATAATCTTCCTAAAAGAAATCTTATTTGGAGACTTGTTCAAGATCATGTCTCTAAGGATTTAATGTTTTGCGCTACAGAAACAGCAATTTATGTTACAATTGACGGTGGTAAGAAATGGCATAAAGTACCAGGTGCACCAACAATATCATTTAGAGATATTACAATTCAAAAAAGGGAGAATGATTTAGTAGCAGCATCATTTGGAAGAGGATTTTTTGTCTTAGATGACTACTCTGCCCTAAGAGAAATGTCTCCGGAGAGATTATCTCAAGAGGGTGCATTATTTAACACAAGAGATGCTCTCTGGTATATTCCTAGAAGTACCGTTGGAAATACAGGTGGGGACTATTATTTTGCAGACAACCCTGAATTTGGCGCAGTATTTACATATCATTTATCTAAATCTTATCCTTCAATGAAGTCTGAAAGATCAAAAAAAGAGAAAGAAATGATTAAAAAAGGTCAACAAATTCCTGGAATTGATTGGAATTCATTAGAAAAAGAATCTAGAGAAGAAGGCACTAAAATTATGTTGGTAGTAAAAGATACAGACGGGAATATAATTAACTCGATAAATGGATCAAAATCTAAGGGGCTAAATAGAGTTTCTTGGGATTTAAGGCATTCAAGGTCAAACGCAATAAATCCTGATAGAATGAGATCATCTAGTGGAAGAGGTGGATGGAGAAATTCTCGTTCAGGTCATCTTGCATCACCAGGATCTTATACTGCAACATTAACTAAAGTTTCTGAAGGTGTTTCAACTATTTTAGATGGACCAATAAATTTTAATGTTGTTGATTTAAATAGAAGTACTCTTAGTGGAATGTCTTATACTGAATATAATAACCATGCTGAAAACTTAATTCAAATTCAAGATAGACAACAAGCCTTTTATAAAAAGTTAAATGATAATATAAACACTGTAAAGGCTATGAGGCTTTCATTAAGTAAGGCAAAAAATGAAAATAATGACCTTAGCTCTAAGTTATTTAATTTGTTAGAGGAACTAAACAATCTTAGTGTTAAAGTATATGGGAATTCCGCAAAGTCAGAGATTGGCCTTGACAATGATCCTACTATAAGTACATTTATTAGTAATGCATCAAGAGGCTTATCATCAACTTACGGTCCTACAGGACAACACAAGCAAAGTTTAAGTATTGCAACTAGTATGATGGATAAACTCGATGTTGAATTAAATGTTATACTTGGAAAATTACCAAACTTGAAAGTTGAACTTGATAATACTGATTCTCCATTAATTATTGGAGAGGAAAATTAGGATATAATTTTTAATTCTTTTGTTACATTCCATTGACCTCTTGTAAAGTCAGGAAAAGCTTGTGGTGCACCATTTCTCTCTATAGAGAGAGCACTTAAGGGTGTCACTGCACTCCAAAAACATCCCTCATACACATTCTGATCAAGAGGCTGGCCTTTTCTTAGACATTCAATAATTCTATATCTCATTATAAAATCCATCCCTCCATGTCCTCCCATCTTTTTTGCTTCATCTCCAATTCTTTTGTAGAGTGGATGATCATACTTATCATATAATTTTTTTATGTCATCTCCTTGTGCCCATGAATGATGGTTTTTTGTAATACCCTCTACCCCTCCTTCAAGAGCAACTCTAGTTGGAAATCCTGCAAGTGTACCTTTTGTTCCCTGGATTAAATTATGTCTTGAATACGGTCTGGGACTAGTTTCATCCCACTGAATCATAACAGTTCTACCCAGATGAGTTTTTACTATTGAAGTGTTAAGATCCCCATTTTTATAATTTAACTTATTCCATTTATGGTCTTTTGAATAATTTTTTTTTGCATATAATTCTCTTCCAAGTGATGGAGTTGAATAAGAAATCAAGGATTTAAAATTATCATCACCTCTAGCAAGATTCATATACTGTGCAACCGGTCCTAGTCCATGAGTAGGATATAAGTTTCCTCTTCCTTTTGCATAATGATAGGTCCTCCATGAACCTGTTCCTCTTTCTTGTTCCTCCATTTGAAATCTTAACTCATGAATATAAGCTGCCTCTGCATGAAGAAAATCTCCAATTATACCTTTTCTGCACATATTTAAGAACATTAATTCATCTCTTCCATAATTTACATTTTCCATCATCATACAATGTTTTTTTGTACGTTCAGACGTATCAATAATTTTCCAAAGATCTTCAATATTAGTAGCCATTGGAACTTCAACAAATGCATGAGATCCCCTTTCCATTGACTCAAGAACCATTGGTGCATGATTATCCCAGTTAGTTGATATAAAAACAGCGTCAGGTTTCAATTCTTTAAGCATATTAATCCAATCATTTTCACCTGAATGATAAAGTTTTATATTTTGATGTCTCTTCTCATCAATTTCTTTACAAATTTTACTAGATCTTTCTGCTAAATCCTCATATAAGTCTGATATGCCTACAACTTCAGTACCATCTATTGTAGCAATTTGTTTAGCATGACCTGTACCTCTTGCTCCAACACCAATGAATGCAACTCTTACATTATTTAATTTTGGTGCTCTGAAATCACCCATATATGCTGACTTTTGGTCTCTTTTACTTGATCGACCCGAACTTGAAAGAGCTGATGCTGTTGCTATAGCAGCACTAGATAATGATGTTTTCTTTAAAAAATTTCTTCTATTTATTTTATTCATTTTTATTATTTTACTTCATCAATATAGCCCATTTCAAATCTTTTAATATCAGACTTTTCATGTTCTTTCTTAAAAATATTTTCAAATTCTTTAACTATCTCAGGAAAATCTAAAGATATATCATTTTCTTCCTTGATATCGACAGAAAGGTCATATAACTCAATTTTTTGATTTCCTTTTTTAATATCCATTAATATGGCTTTATAATTCCCCATTCTTGCAGCTTGCTGCCCACCATAAGAGGGAAACTCCCAATAAATATAGTCTCTGTTTATAATTTTACTGTCATCATTTATAATATCAACTAAGCTAACTCCATCTGTAGAATATGAAAAAATATCAGACCCTGTTAACTCAACAAGTGTAGGAAAAATATCATAGGAAATGGATATATCATCAACTACTCTACCTTTTTTAACCATTTGGGGCCATGATATAATAAAAGGTACCCTAACACCTCCTTCATATGTGTACCCTTTCATTCTTTTAGGGTCGTTTTGAAAAATTCCAGTACTATTAAAATATTCAAAGTCTACTCCTCCAGCATATGTAGGTCCATTATCACTGGTTATTAAAATGATAGTATTATCATAAATATCTAATCTTTTCAGTTGCTCTACAATTTCACCAACTTGAATATCAATATATTCAATCATAGCAGCATATGTAGCCCTTGGATACCTAGTAGGGAAATATCCAACATTACCCAAATAAGGATCTTCTTCACCAATTATATCTCTATACTTATTTATAAGTTTTTTTGGTGCTTGTAAGGGAGCATGTGGTATTGGACTAGCATAATAAAGAAAAAAAGGATTATCCTTATTGCTTTCAATAAATTCTTGTGCTTTTACATGCATTTTATCGGGTGCATAGTCAATCTGATTAAAAACACTATAGTTTTTTTCATCGTATGGGTCTTGGTCTGGTAAAAGTTTTAATTTAGGAGATACAATTTTATTATTAAGCATATCTTTTTCATTATTTTCCCATAAATGTGGAGGGTAAAGATTATGAGCCATTCTTTGACAGTTATAACCGTAAAAATAATCAAAGCCCATTTCGGTAGGAACAGATTCAGAATTTGGTGGGCCTAAACCCCACTTCCCAACCATTCCATTTGTATAACCATTTCCTTTTAAAAGTTTAGGGAAAATTAGCTCCTCCTTACCAATTGGATACTGCCCCTCCAAATTGGGATCTTCAGACATTTTATTATAATCCCAAACATCTCCTCTACTACCATACTCATGATTACCTCTGATTTTTGTATGCCCTCCATGAAGACCAGTAAGTAAAATACTTCTTGAAGGGGCACATACAGGTGATCCAGTGTAAAAATTAGTAAACTTAAGTCCACTCTCAGCTAGCTTGTCAATATTCTTAGTTTGAATAATTTTTTGTCCATAAACGCCTAATTCACCATAACCCAAGTCGTCATAAAAAAATAAAATTATGTTTGGCTTATCATTTTCTAAAAAATTGCAAGAAGAAATTAAAAAAAAGAAAATAAGTATTGAACTTCTACTCATAAGTTCAATTTAAAAAAATATTTATAGATTTTTAAGCTCTGATGATAATCTTTGAAGACTATCCTTAGCATCTCCAAAATACATGTTATTATTTTTCTTAAAAAATAGAGGATTTTGAACGCCAGCATATCCAGCAGACATACTTCTTTTTAATACAACCGTAGACTTTGAATCCCATACTTTAAGAATTGGCATTCCGTAAAGCGGACTTGAGGAGTCATCAATTGCATCTGGATTAACAACATCATTAGCTCCAATAATAACTGCTACATCAGTTGTATTAAATTCTTCATTAGCTTGATCTAATTCTATTAGTTTAGAGTAGTCCACATCAGCTTCAGCTAACAAAACATTCATGTGACCTGGCATTCTTCCTGCAACTGGATGAATAGCATACTTAACCTCTACATCATTAGATTCCAAAATTTCTTGTATTTCTTTACATAATTTTTGAGCTTGAGCGACAGCTAATCCATATCCAGGTATGATAATTACCTTACTCGAATAGAAAAGTTGTACAGCAAAATCAGAATCTGATATTTCTTTAATATCACCTTGTTCTTTTCCTTTTTGAGATGATCCACTGGATGAGAATCCACCAACCAATACATTTAAAAGAGACCTATTCATAGCATTACACATTAGTATTGTTAGTATTGTTCCAGCAGCACCAACCAATATACCACCAAGAAGCATAACGATATTACCAAATATTATACCTGTTAATGCTGCAGTAATTCCCGTAAAAGAATTCAATAAAGATATAACAACGGGCATATCAGCACCACCAATAGGAGCAACAAAAAACACTCCATAAACCAGAGAAATAGCAATAATGGAGTATAAATAAATAATATCAGAACTATTTAAAAAGTAGTATGACATAACTACTATCCCTACCAGAAATATTAAGTTGATAATGTGTTGTAAAGGCAACGTGAGTTTCTCTGACCACCTATATCCGTCCAACTTAGCAAAAGCAAGTAAACTTCCAGTAAAAGCGACAGAACCGATAAATAAACTTAATATGAGAATGATAACAACAGTACTATCATAACTATCCGGAAAATTGATCCACTTATTAATTTCAGCATATGAAAGAAGTACAGCACTTAAACCGCCTAAACCATTAAATATTGAAACCATCTGTGGCATTGAGGTCATTTGTATATTTTTTGCAATTAGGTATCCTGCAATTGCTGAGAATGATAGGGGGATAAGTATCCAAATTAAATTAGAAAAACTATCTTCCAGTGGCATAATGATTGCTGACAAAATTGCTGTTAGCATACCAACGGAAGCTAATTTATTTCCTTTACTTGCCGAGGCAGGATCACTTTGAAGCCTTAGGCCCCAAACGAGTAGAAACGCAGATATTAAGAATAAAATTTTCTCCATTAATTTTTCTTCTTTTTATTAAACATTTCAAGCATTCTATTTGTAACAAAAAATCCACCAAAAACATTAATAGAACCTACTAATAAAGCTAAGGAGGCTAATATAAGTGTATAAACATTACTAGGATCCGTCGTTCTGATAAGAATTATAGCTCCTAAAATTACAATTCCGCTAATTGCATTTGCCCCAGACATTAGTGGTGTATGGAGAACTGAGGGCACCTTAGAAATTACCTCAAATCCAAGAAGTATTGTAAAGAGTAGAAGATATATTAGTATCTCATTTTCAATTAAAAAATTTAAAACTTCGTTCATAATTATATTTTACAGCTTTTTAAAATATCATCTTTTTCATCAATTAAATTATCTTCTTTAATAATGTAGCTAATGAAATTAAATACATTATTTGAAAATAAATTACTGGCGTCATGTGATAGTTCTGATGCTAGGTAGGAATTTCCAACTATTTTTACTCCATTTTGTACGACGATTTTTGAGTCCTTGGTTAACTCACAATTACCGCCAGTAGATGAAGCTAAATCAATAATTACGGAACCTGGCTTCATCTTATTGACAATATCTTTTGATATTAGTACTGGAGACTTTGAACCAAAAACCTGAGCAGTGGTCACAACAACATCTGCTTCTATAAGTCTTTTTGAAACCTCTTCTTTTTGTTTTTCCAAGTACTCTTTAGACTGTTTTACAGCATAACCACCAGCAGACTCATCTTCAATAGCCCCCTTGACCTCAATAAACTTAGCACCTAAGCTTAGTACCTCTTCTTTTGCCGCCTGACGAGGGTCTGATGCTTCAACTATTGCACCTAATCTTTTAGCTGTAGCAATCGCCTGAAGACCTGCAACTCCTGCACCTAAAACAACAACCTTAACTGGTTTTATACTTCCTGCTGCTGTTATTGTCATTGGAAATATTTTAGGTATAAGTTCGGCAGCCTTAATTATTGATTTATATCCGGATAAACCTGCCATGGAAGATAAAATATCCATGCTTTGAGCAATTGTAGTTCTTGGAATCATTGATAGATCGTAGGCAGTAATATTACTTTTGATTAACTCCTTACTTAAATTTTGTTTATCAGGATTCATACTAAAATTTGATATGATCGATTTATTTTTCAAACCATTAAATGATACAATACTAGAGGAGTTGACAGATACTATTATGTCACAATTATCATAAATATTATTTCTTGAAGATAATTCTGCATTAACATAATCACTGTCAGAAAATCCAGATAGAATTCCAGCATTTTTTTCTATAAAAATATCATGGTTCAATGCAATATATTTCTCAAGAGTGGATGGAGTAATTGAAACTCTTGGTTCTGAATCTTTTAAAAAACCTATTTTCATTATAAATAATAACGCTATATGTTACTTTTTGTTCGTTAAAAGCTTGGTTTTAAATAAAGCATATGTGAAATAAACTAACATTAAAGCTGCAAATTCAAATGTAATAAGATAGTAGGGCCACTCTCCTGAAACAAGTGGATGATTAACGTTTGGTGGATTTTTTAAATACATATAATTTGCATCGATTAAAAAATCCAGTGGCATTATGAATAGTAGAAGAATATTTAAAGCCAAAAAACATTTTAACCATGAATACTTTGTTAAATTCATATCCATATAATAATACATATATAGCGGAAAAATTATTATTGATGTATGACTATAAAAGTATTCTACATAGAAGAATTTAGTTCCAGTATAGTGATCAATTAACGGAGTCATTAAAGCGTTAATACCACCTAAAATTCCTGCATAAAATAAAAATTCAAACCAAAACTGTTTCCTTTTGATAAATAATATAAAACATAATATGAGAGATGAAAAACCACATAGATGAAATGGCAACCTTTTTTGAATTGACCAAGAACCATCAATAATATGCATGAAATGATATATTGTATAAACTAGGATAAAAAAATAGACGAAGTAATATGCAAACTTTTTTCTATTTTCATCATCTAATTTCTTTCCGACAAAAAGAACAGTAATTAAATATAAAACAGACAATGAATTTACAATTATCCATTCATATGAAAGAAAATCAATTATATAGTCTTTATCCATTCTATTTATTTTCAACAAAATCTTTCATGATGAATACATGAGGTAATGTTAGACTAGAAATGATTATGAAAATAAATAATATTAAGTTATCAGTCGTAACTAAATTGTCATTAAAATAATATAAAAATCCACCAAAAAGTATAGCAAGAATTGTAAAAGGTAGTGTTTTAATATAAAATTTAAAAAAGTTAGATTCCTTCATCTCTTCATACTCCATCAATAGCATTGGTAAAGAATGTGAAAATCCAAAAAAAATAGAGAATGATGTCAGTATATCTGTATGATAAAATATTAAGTAGAGAATACTCATCTCAGCATATAATGGAACCTTTCTTTTTATGTCAAATTGAACCACAGATATCATAAGAATTGTGACGGATACTAAAAGAAAAAAAATCTTTTCATATCCATCTAAATTCAGACTACTAAAAAATGTGAAATCAATTAATATTTCTTGTAACTCAAATATATTATTTAGGAAAAGAGATAATAAAATATTGGCTCCAACAACAAAATTTAATAATTTATTATCCGTTGAATTATATCCAATAACCTGCGTCTCACCAAAATGATAACAGGATATTATTAAAAATGTAAATAACCCCATAAATGGTGAAAATATCCATATTATAATATTTATTATTATCAAAGCTATATAGATGGTAAAAAAACTCAGCTTACTCCTAAACCTCCTAGATTTTGGATTTAGAAAGGCAATTATATGATCTACTGAGCCGTGAGGTATACCAATAGTAAGCATTATTAAAACAAAAATGATACTAGAGTAAGTGTTACCAATATCAAAGAAAATAAGTGATAAAGAAAATATTAAACCTACAATTTTAGAAGTTATCAAACCTTGGTTGGTAGAAATCATAGGAAAATATAAAAAAAAAGGTGAGGAAAACCTCACCTTTAATATTAATAGCTATTAAAATTAGTCTCTAGCAGCAGACCATACAGCCATACCGAATCCAATTTTGTTGATAGCATCACCGATATTGTATACAATATCCATGTCAAATGGAATTCCAGAAACCATACCGGAATACCATCCGTCAGTTCCCATCATATATCCAAGAGGATAAATTGCCCATCCAACTAATACAAACCATTGAAGCATCTTACCAGCAGCAGGTATTTTACCTTTAGCATTAGCTAAAGCAGTACCTACATCACCTTGAGGACCGCTTCCTGTAAATACAGTGAAACATCCTACTTCGTATGCCATGTAGAAATATGCAGCACCTGAGATAGCACCCCAAGTTTGAGCATCTAATACTCCCGTAACACCTGATTCACCGAAATATCCAGTGACAAGCATAACCACAGAAGCCCAGAAAAGTTTTCTCATACCTACACCAGTAAGTAAAGCAAACTCAACTACCATCAATGGTACAGTTAAGATCCAGTCGACGTATCTTAATTCAGTTGGTGAACCAAGACCTTCTGCCCACTGATCTCTCATATAGTAATAATGTACAGCTGCAATACCAGTAATTAAAGCTGCAACAAGCATTGAATCTTTAAATTTCTTGTCAACTTGTCCGTGCTGTACTAAAAAGAACACAGTAGCTGCTAACATAGAAACAGATCCTATGAAGAAAGTAAAACCGGTGAAATCACCTGGTTGTAAACTTGCTCCTAATATAAAATTTAACGTATTCATAATTGATCGTTTGGTTAATAATATTATTAATTAATGCAAATTTAAGCATTTATTATCTAAACGGTAATCTGAGTAAAAAGTTTTTATAAATTTATTTTGTTTTCAGAATAAAATTCAGAATAAAATTAGTCTTTATATTGTCCAGACATAATATTATTTGCAGTAATCGATAAAACAAAAGATATTATTAGCATTATAGTGCCAAATAGCATTTTTCCATACAATATATACCCAAAACCAAATAAGCCAAAGTATACAATAATAATACAGATAAACATTAAAAGAAGATCTTTCATTGGAGATTCCTTACCATTAAACTTGACTAAATTATTTATACTCAAAAAACCATTCCAGCCAATTCCATAAGGCTTTATCTTATAATAAAACTCTAATAATTTTTCTTTCTTTGTAGGCTTTGTTAAGAGTGTAATTAAAATCCATGATGATGTTGTTATAGCAATACTTAATAATAATTCTTCATGAGGTTTAAATGAAAACTGAAAAATACCTTCATGAAACCATTTAAAATATATTGCTAAAGCAAATGAAACAATCATTCCTGTAATTTCACTATATGCATTAACTCTCCACCAAAACCATCTCAATAAAAATATTGAACCTGTACCAGCTCCTATTTGAAGTAAAATTCTAAATGCCTCCAGAGCATCCTGTAATTCCAATGCAACGAATCCCGCTATTACCATTAATAAAACGGTTGAAATTCTACCAATTAATACAATTTCTTTTTCTGAAGCACTTTTTTTAATAAACCTTTTATAGAAATCAATTGAAATATATGAAGCACCCCAGTTAAGATGACTTGATATTGTACTCATAAACGCAGCAGCTAATGATGCAAGAACCAAACCAAGTAAACCGGCAGGCAGCAGTGATAACATTGCAGGGTATGCAATATCGTTACCAATTATAGATTTATCTACGTTAGGGAATTGATTAGAAATATCAGAAAGTTGAGGATATATAATAATTGAAGATAAAGCGATTAAAATCCATGGCCATGGCCTAACAGCATAGTGAGCTATGTTAAAAAGTAAAGTGGAATATATTGCGTTTTTCTCATCTTTTGCTGATAGCATTCTCTGAGCAATATATCCACCACCCCCAGGTTCAGCTCCTGGATACCATACCGCCCACCATTGCACAGCTATTGGAATGATTAGTATTGTAACTAATGAATCATAATCATTAAAATCAGGTAGAAAATTAAGCTTATCAATAATTAAAGGATTGTTAATAAGCGCGTCTAAACCTCCTATTTGATCAAGATTTATTAAATAATAACATGCCCAAATAGAGCCAACCATTGCTAACACAAACTGGATTAGGTCGGTTATAATCACACTTCTTAATCCACCGAGCGAACTGTAAATTACAGTGATTAAGGAAGAATAGAATACACACTGAAATGGTGTTAGTCCTAATAATACACCACCGATTTTGATACCTGCCAAGCAAACCGTTGCCATGATCATGACATTAAAAAAAACTCCTAAATATATAGCTCTGAAGGCTCTTAAAAAAGTAGACTCTGGACCACTATACCTAATTTCATAAAATTCTAAATCAGTTAATACATCAGATCTCCTCCATAGTTTTGCATACAAAAAAACTGTCATCATTCCAGTTATAAGAAATGCCCACCAGGCCCAGTTTCCTGAGACCCCTGAATCTCTTACGATATTTGTTACCAGATTTGGAGTATCTGCTGAAAATGTGGTAGCTACCATTGAAATTCCAAGAAGCCACCAAGGCATATCTCTACCTGACAAGAAAAATTCTTTAGAACTTTGTCCAGATCTCTTTGAATAGTAAAGACCAATTAAAATGAACAAAGCAAAAAATGAAAAAATAATTACCCAGTCTAATGTAGATATTTGCATAAAATATTGATTATTATAAATATAGTAAGTAATCTGAGTAATAAAACATATTATCTAAAACTTCGTTATTGATTTCATATAAAAACTTTATTAATTTTGTGCTATGAAATTACTAACTACACTAATTTTTATAATTCTTGCGAGTTCAACATATAGATGTAGTGAACCTGAAGCTACAATTGATTGCAGTAGTGCTGCGCAACAGATGATTGGGACGTGGAAAGGTAGAGCCGATTATACAAGTTGGTCAGCAAATGGCGAAACACATGAAGTAACACTTTCTATAATATCTTCTAATGATTGTTTTTTTCAGGGAATTAATACCTTCAAGGAAGCGAATACAACATTTGTAGTTTCTGGTACAGTAGATAAATATGGGTGGGTTGAATTTATGGAAACTGAGTATGAATATGATGGTGGAGAATATACTGGATGTGTTGGAAATGGTTCCAATTGGAATAACCCATGTAATAGGTGGCCTTATGTGAGATGGAGACCTGGTACAAAGTTCAATGAGGCAAGATTTAGAACAGACCCTTATATCTTACAAGGTGAATTTTTCACAGCTGGTGGAGGATGGAATAGTACTATCAGAGGCACATTTACTCTTACAAAAGACTAGAAAATGAACTACTCCCTACTTATCATGGCTGGTGGTATGGGAAGTCGTTATGGTGGTTTAAAACAAGTAGATAGTTTTGGTCCAAACAACGAATCAATATTGGATTATTCAATATTTGATGCTATTAAGGCGGGTTTCAATAAAATTGTCATACTATCCTCTCCAAAACTGAGAAAGTATTTTGAAGAAAAATATCTTAAGTTATTTGATAACATTAATGGTATTACTGTCCAAGTAGTAATTCAAGATCCTTGTTATGGACTTGAAAATTTTAAATATCCCAAAAGAAGAGAAAAACCTTGGGGCACAGGTCACGCTGTTCTTTGTTGTGAAAATTATATTAATAACACTTTTGCAATAATTAATGCTGACGATTTTTATGGCAGAGGAGCCTTTAAAAAAATAAGTCGAGCTTTAAAACATATTGAAGAAAATAACATTAAGGCGACGATGGTTAGTTATGACATTGAGAACACTCTTTCTGATTTTGGAGGTGTATCTAGAGGAGTCTGTAAAATCGATGGTAATAAATTAATTGATATTAAAGAAACTCATGAAATAGTGAGAATAGGAAATAAATTAAGAGGAGTATATAATAATAACAATGTTGAAATGTCTATTGGAACTCAAGTTGCAATGAATCTTATTGGATTTCAAAATTCTGTTTTCACTAAACTTAGGTCAGATTTTAATAATTTTTTGAAAAATAATATCGATGACATTAAAAGTGAATTTTTAATACCTGACGTACTAGATGATATTTCAAGTGATTATGTCCATGTTGAAAATACTGATGAAAGTTGGTTTGGTGTTACTTATGCTGAAGATAGTCTATTCGTAAAAAAGGAAATTAAAAAACTAGTTGAAAATAAAACTTATCCAACCCCACTTTGGTAAAAAAAATTAATGAAACTCCTCATAATTTATATGTTTATTTTTTTGGCAAGTAGCACATACAGGTGCTCAGATGGAGGTCAAATTGACTGTGCTACTGCTTCTCAAGAAATGATTGGAGTTTGGGAAGGAGAATTAGTTTATGATAGACCTTATTCAGCTAAAAATAAGAAAAATAAACAAACACTCGTCATCGAAACATCAGATGAATGTTCTTTTAGTGGATTTTCTTCATACGATGATTCCAACAATACTTTTAGAATTACAGGTAAAATTGATGTTTACGGATGGGTAGAATTTATTGAAGTAGAATTTATATCCAACGATGGTTCATATCAGGATTGTTTAAATAGGACAAATTCATCTGCAGTTTGTAATGAATGGCCTGACCTAAGGTGGAAAGAAGGAACAAAATTTGAAGAGACAAGATTTAGAAGAGATCCTTATATACTAAGAGGTACTTTCCACAGACCTTCAAGTTTTGAGAGATGGTGGCAAATTTTAAGAGGAGATTATTCTTTATCTAAACAATAAATTAATGACTTTCCTTGTGATCCCCCCAAAAAAAAATTATCATTAAATAAAAAATCTATGAAAAATTTATTCTTAACTTTTATAATATCAGTACTATCTTTTAATGTACATAGCCAAACAGCAAGAGAGTATTTAGCTCCTGTTTCAAGTCCTCAAGCATCTGTTACTCAAAATGTTGGGATGACTAAAATATCAATTTACTATTCCTCTCCAGGAGTAAAAGGGAGAAAAATATTTGGAGATTTAGTTCCATACGATGAAATATGGAGAGCAGGTGCTAACAGTCCAACTACTATTATTTTTTCAACCGATGTAATGATAGGAGGTAAAAAAATTAAAGCTGGTAAGTATTCAATAGCTATGACTCCAAGAGCTGATGGAAAGTGGACAATAGATTTAAATTCAGCCGTAAAATACCCATATGCTTACTATGTAGATGGCAAGATTGATATGGATGCATACAATAAAGATCTTGCGCAGTCTATTGATGTTGACCCATTTATCTGGGATACTAATATTGAAAGATTAACATATAGGATTGATGCAAATGATAATAAAGTTGCAAATGTTGTTATGATTTGGTCGAATGTTATTATTTCTTTCCAAGTTGATACAATGCCAGAGGAACATTTAAAAAGATTCTCTAAGACATTAGAATAATTCTTTAATGAAAACTTGCGATAAGATTATTAATTTTTTTAATAGTCTTGAACCAGCTTCTCTACCTCAAAATATTGAGATTTTAGATCCTTACCACAGTAAAGAGGTAAATTCTATTTTATTTTCTTTTTATAATAAGTATTTCAACGACTCAAAAAGAAGAATTTTAATTTTTGGTATTAATCCTGGAAGATTTGGAGGAGGGTTAACAGGAATCCCATTCACTGATCCTTACAACTTAATTAAAGAGTGCAATATTGAGACTGAATTTCCTAAAAAAAGAGAAATGAGCTCTAAATTTATTTATGAAATGATTTTATCATACGGAAATCTAAAATCTTTTTATAAAAACTTTTTTATTACTAGTATTTGCCCATATGGATTTGTAAGAGATGGTAAAAATTTAAATTATTATGATGATAATGAATTATTAAAAAAATGGAAAAATAAAATTGTTCTGTGGATAAAATCACAAATAAAAACCATCGGCACTTCGGATACCTGTGTTGTAATTGGAAAAGGAAAAAATATTAATTTTTTTGAAATGATAAATAAAGAATATAACTTTTTTAAAGATGTTATTGTTTTACCACATCCAAGATGGATACTCCAATATAGATCTAAAAATAAGAATATTTATATTAGTGAATATGTTAATAAACTTAAGAACCTAGAATTATGACAACAAGACGAAAATTTATAAAAAATATATCTGCAATTGGTGCAACAGTACCTCTCATTAATAGTTTAAACGCAACAGCAAATCAAAGCAAAGGCCCAGTCATTTTATGCAGTAGAGGTGAGATTTGGGGAGAAAAGGTTCTTCAACCTGGTTGGGATATACTTTCGGGAGGCGGAACGTTATTAGATGCAATAGAAAAGTCAGCAAACGTAACTGAATTAGACCCAGATGATACTTCTGTTGGTTACGGAGGATTACCAAATGAACATGGAATTGTTCAACTAGATGCATCCATTATGTATGGACCAACTCATAACTGTGGTTCAGTAGCTGCTTTAGAGGGAATCAAAACACCTTGTTCAGTTGCTAGACTTGTAATGGAAAGAACAGACCATATCCATATCGTTGGAAAAGGTGCTCAAGAATTTGCTAGAGTTCACGGTTTTAAAATTGAAAACTTACTTACTGATAGAGCAAGAAAAATATGGTTAAGATGGAAAGAAAACCTTTCCGATAGAGATGATTGGTTTCCACCCTCTGATGGAAATTATGATTTGGAAAGAACAACAGGTACAATAAATGTCCTTGCCATAGACTCAAAAAACGACGTTGCGGGTATAACTACTACGAGTGGGCTTGCTTATAAAATTCCAGGAAGAGTTGGAGATTCCCCTATAATCGGTGCCGGTTTGTATGTTGATAATGAGGTAGGTGCTGCTGGAGCAACAGGAAGAGGTGAGGAAATCATTAGAACTTGTGGATCATTTTTCGTTGTTGAACAGATGAGAAATGGTAAATCACCACAAGAGGCATGTGAAGCTCTCTGTAAAAGAATAATTGATATAAATGGAGGAACTAAAAATATAAATTTTAATGATAAAATAGTTGCCCTTGGAAAAGATGGTTCAGTTGGTTGTGCATCTATAAAAGAAAAGAAGGGAAATGAACCCAAACTAGCATATTGGTCTAATGATGGATTTAATGTTTATAAAGGGACGTATCTTATTGAGGATTAGTCAGTAAAGTATATAAGTTAATTTCACTAAAAATTCATTTGGTGAGTTTTTAGATCTAATCTTATATCCAAAATCAAGTCTTGATCTTGACATTATTATGAATTGAATACCTGGCGCAAGTGTTGACATAAACTTTTTGTAAATGGCTGGGTGTTCCTTGCTAAGAATGGTACTAGTTAAATATTCCAAATAAACATTAAGGTTTGTCTGTTTATATGACTTATATTTTCTTGGAAAAAGTAAATATCCAGCTGATATCGAGTTATGAAAGGAATTAAAGTTTTTGTCATCATAAGATCCATCTGATGTTCTATTTGATATAATACCAAATCCTGAAGTTACTGAGACAGCAAGTTTATTTATCAACTGAGTTGCTATTAATCCGACTTCTAACCCAGAATCTTGAAAATCTAGATCATAATTATTTTTAAGATATTTATAATTTGGAGCATACCACTTGCCATGATTAGCATATTTTATAAATGATGATAATCTTGTATGGTATTTATTTTTATCAGTTGATATAATTCTTTGTTTAGAATATAATTTAAATCCATTAAAAGCAAAGTTTTTTTGTATATCATACGGATTATTTGAGAATTGAAAACTAGCACTAACCATTATTTTTTTTGATATCCCATATGAGATTGATGGAATTAAAACTTTAGCATTTGAAAATGAGCTCGGTGTGTTGGTCTCATTCAAAAAAAATGTATGATGATGAAGTCTTACAACTTTTGTCCCCTTTGGTATAAGACTAGCCGGCTCTGTATTAATATATAACTCCTGTGATTTTAATTGTTGGTATGAAAAAAATAAAAAAAAGAATAATATGCTTTTATAATTCATAATTTTTCAAGCAATTATCAATTAGAGGCTAGTTCGTAAATGATATACTTTATCGGATTTCATATTTTCATGGTGTGAACAACATGATTTAGTATGTCTTCCGGTCAAATAACACGAATGTGAAGTATTATCTGATAAAGATTTAAACTGACTTTTACTAACAAAATTTTTATCTACCAATGAAAAAATATTTGACTTTAATTCTTTATCGGAAAAAAAATGAAATAAATTATTTTCTATAAACTTATGCTTATCATTAATTGCAGATATTTCCTCACTAAAGATGATATCAATTTTTCCAACGAAGAATCCAGCGTCCTCTACCTTTTCCTGAATAAGATCAAAATCTACAAACATTTCTTCTTTAAACTCTAATTTAAATGAGGTGGCTTCTAAATCTGGTGTTATAGACTCAATAAAATCTAATCTTTCAAGACTTCTCTGGGTTGAATAAGAACACATGGCACATGTTAAACCATTAACTTGTATTTCCGAGTAAAAAGACTGAGAAAATAAATTATTTTGAGTGACAATAAACAAAAGAAATAATATAATTTTTTTCATATAATGTATAAATTAATACGTAAAGATATGAACAAATGAAAAAACTTATATACTTTATCGCAATAACCTTCTTATATACCTCGTGTTCAAATCATAATAATCAAAAAAATATTGATTATATACCCGATATAGTTGATTTAGAAGGAAATGAGATAAAGCTTAATGATGAAAAAGGAAATGTAGTAATATTAAATTTGTGGGCAACATGGTGCAAGCCATGTATTGCAGAGTTTGAAAGTCTTGAAAAGTCAAAAGAAAAATTTATTGGTAAAAAAGTTAAAATTTTTGCTATCTCAAATGAAAAAATTGATAGAATAAAAGAATTTATTGATAAACGAAAATTCGATTTAAAATTTTTAAAATCAAATAACGACCTATCATTTTTTAATGCTTATAGTCTCCCAACTACAATAATATTTAATAAAAATGGTGATGAAGAATTCAGAATAAATAGTGGTATTGATTTTACAAGTAAAAAGTTTGTAGAACGAATTATGAATCTAGAGAAACTATAAAAGCTTTATCCCTGCCGTTTGATTTCCAATAATTCTTCTTGATTCAAAATATTTATCCATGTGATATTTATCATAAATGCTACTATCTGGATCAACTGAACTAATTCTAACATTTTTAGAAGCTTGAATAAATTTATTATTACCAATCCACATAGCTACATGATCAATTCTTCTTTTTCCATCTCTATAGTATCCAAAAAACATCAAATCCCCTACTTCAAGATTTTTCCAATTTCTGTTATCATCAACAAGCTTACCTTCAAAGATTTGTTGTGAGGCGTCTCTTGGAATAATTAATCCATTCATTTTATAAATTGTTTTTGTAAAACCGGAACAATCAAAACCATTACTAGATGTTCCTCCCCACAAATATGGTATGCCAATTAATTTTAAAGATGAATTTAAAAGATTAGATTTCGAAAGATTGTTTTCATTAATCTCAGATATTTTTTTGATGCTATTTTTATCTACCCAACCATACCGACTATCAGGGTATCTAATTTTTGCATAATTATTTTTAAATTCAGATACATTTAATATTGTTCCTAATACTAGATCTGAAACAATTTTTTCTTTATTCAAAGATTCATATGAAAAGCCAAATACATCAGTAAAGACATAATTATTTTGATAATAGGCATCAAAATCTTCATCATTTAAAACTTTTATTCCACCATGGTCGATCCATGAGATATAATTATCAGGTGTCTGTACTAAATACCATTCACCTTTTTTCTTGAGTATTTTTAATTTAGTGCCTAACACAGCTTGCGATACTAATTCTGAAGAATGTGACGGTAATCCTCTAAGATTACCTACAGAATTATTTATTATTCCATATTTATATAAGTAGTCAGGTAAAACCTTAATGCTATCAGTGAATTGAATATTATTATCCAATAGAATATTTATCAATTCATCCTTAGCTTTTAAGATATTAGTCTCCCCCCTTAAAGTATATAAATTGTTAGACTTGGACGCATCAACTTTAAAAATACCTACTCTAGAATCTGGGACAAATTTTGATTTTATAAAACTTACATTATTCTCTATAAAATTAATTTTATTGTTGCTATTACATCCAATTAATAAAAGTAGTATGACGTATCTAATCATATTTTTATTTTAATTCGTTAAATCTATCGAAAAGATCCATAATGTAAGGAATAGATCCAGATGAATGGTTTTCACCTTGCAATGGTATAAATTCTATGGTTGAAGTACTAGCTCCATTCATAATAAAATTATCGTATGTATCAACTGAATTTTGATAAGGAACTGTGACATCAGCTGTACCATGATACATAAACATTTTTGCTTTTGGCGTCCAAGAATCTAAACTATTTTCATCAAAAGCATCCACAATTATTTTAAGATTTGGATCTGAAAACGTATTATTTATAAAATTACTTGTAAGTAGGACACTAATTGTATCATTTAAAACACTATTGATCTCACTTCCAGAATATTTTCCATTAAAATAGTCAGGCAATATATCGGCATATTTATCATTAAAAATACTATTTAATGGCAAATCCCAGTCATATGATGTCTTGTAACCCATAGCAACATAAGCAATATAATATGGTACATGATAGGTCTCTAATCCAATAAAATAATTTAGCATGCCTGTTATATCGTATCCTCCCGCTGCTGGAGCAGAAGCAACTAAATTAATACCACTATAATTTTTATTTTCAATGTTATGATGAGCAGCCATTGTAGCAAAACCTCCTTCTGAATAACCAGATAAAAATACATCACCATTAAAATTAAATCCCTCCTTCAAAGCTAATTCCTTAGTTGCAAGTATCATATCAACTACTGTCTGACCTGTTATATCAGATCTATAATATGGATGAACGATATCATCTGATACACCAAAACCTAAATAATCAGGAATAACAAATATATATCCTGCGCTAGCTGCATTTGAAAAAAAACTATACTGTAATAAATCCTCTGTGGGTGCATCACTATGTAAAGACGTTGTCCCATGATTAAAATTTAAAATTGGCATTCCTGTATTTGAATCGGGAAAAGCTACTAACCCAGAAGCACGAATTTTTGAGCCTTTATAAGTTGTGAAGTAAGTTATTGTATATACACTAATATCATATTTAAGATAGTCTCTCAAATTATCAAAATCTGACTCCCCTACTATTGTTAATATATTTTCTTTGGTAATTGAAAAAAGTTTAGTCCATCCATCTAAATAAACATTATTTATCTCTTCATTAGAACATGAAAATATAAAAAATAATAAGAATATAAGATGTTTAAGTTTATTCACTTATTAAAAAATAGTTTAACAAATTTAATTAATATTGAGATATGGATAACTATGGTTTTCTATCTTTAGTCCCACCTCTCATAGCAATTATACTTGCGATAAGAACTAAACAGGTGTTTATTTCACTTCTAACTGGAATATTTGTTGGATGGTTAATAATTGGAGATTGGAATCTATTTAAAGGAATACTATTTACAATTGACGGTATCGTAAATGTTTTTTCAGACAAAGGAAATACAAGAGTTGTATTATTTACCTTCCTAGTTGGATCCTTAATAACATTTATTCAAATTTCTGGAGGAATTGCTGGCTTTATTGATAGTGTAAAAAATAGATTTAGTACTGATAAGTCAAATATAAATCATAGCAGAAAAAAAGTTCAAATTTTTGCTTCCTTGACTGGTATTTTAATATTTGTTGAGTCTAATATATCGGCTTTGACAGTCGGAACTATATTTAGACCTCTATTTGATAAACTCAGAATATCAAGAGAAAAACTTGCATTTATTGCTGACTCCACCTCTGCACCATCAAAATTATTGATACCATTTAATGGTTGGGGAGCATTTATAATGGGACTTTTATTAGCTCAAGGAGTTGAAAATCCGTTTTATACATTAGCTAGTTCAATTCAATTTAATTTCTATCCAATTTTTGTAATCATTTTTCTAATTGTGATGATTCTCTCAGGAAAAGATTTTGGACCTATGAAAGTTGCTGAGAAAAGAACGGAAAAAGGAAAAATATTTAACAAAGGTTCAAAACCAATGGTTTCTAATGATATTACAATAATAAGTACTAAAAAAGGTATCGAAGAAAAACCAATAAATATGTTTATTCCATTAATAACAATGGTCTTATCAATGATACTAATGCTATTTTATACTGGTTACGAACCAAGCATGGAAAAAATTACATTTTTTGATGTAATGAAGAATGCATCGGGTTCAGCATCTGTGTTATACTCAGTCATTATTGCTTTGACTGTTTCATCAGTATTTTATTTGTTTAAGAAAATTTTAACAGCGAAAGAAATAATCGAATATTCTATTAAAGGAATGTCTGGTATGATGCCATTATCAATTTTAATAATGTTAGCTTTTGCAATTGGAAATTTATGTAATGAGTTAGGGACAGGTTTGTATGTTTCGAATGCTTTGAATAATATAATATCTCCACAACTGGTTCCATTTTTATTATTTACCACTAGTTGTTTTATATCTTTTTCTACTGGAACATCATGGGGCACATTTGCCATTATGATAGCAATAGCTGTACCAATTTCAAATCAAATGGGAATAGAAACATCTCTTGCTGTTGCTGCTGCGCTTGGTGGAGGTGTATTTGGTGATCATTGTTCTCCAATTTCTGATAGCTCTGTAATATCCTCAATGGCATCAGTAAGTGACCATATTGACCACGTTAAAACACAATTACCTTATGCCTTATTTTCAGGTTCAATCACAGCTATTATTTATCTTTTAATTGGTTTATTTAATTATTAGAAAATATTTCTATTAATTAAATTCTCAATAAACTCTTGTCTTCCTGATATTAATTTTGGTTCGCCATTATTTTTTGCATGGTTATACAAATCATTAAGATTTAATTTTCCATCTGTAAAATCTTTTCCTTTACCCTTATTAAATGATGAGTACCTTGAGTTTAAAATATCTATATATTCAGAATTATTTATAATTTTTTCTGTTATTAATAGAGACCGAGAAAATAAATCAATTGCTCCAATATGAGAGTAAAATAAATCTATCAAATCTGTTGAGTTTCTTCTAGTTTTTGCATCAAAATTAATACCCCCTCCTTGTAAACCACCAGATCTATTTATTACTAACAAAGCCTCAATAATTTCATAAATACTGTTTGGAAACTGATCAGTATCCCATCCATTTTGATAATCACCCCTATTAGCATCAATACTACCAAGCATACCTGCATTTGCAGCAACCTGCAACTCATGATCAAAGGTATGACTTGCAAGAGTAGCATGATTAACTTCAATATTTAGTTTAAAATCTTTTTGTAAGTCATATTCATTTAAAAACCCAACAACTGTTGCTGCATCAAAATCATACTGGTGTTTAGAAGGCTCCATGGGTTTAGGTTCAATAAAAAACCAGCCTTTAAAGCCCTTTGATCTGGCGTAATCCTTAGCCATATGAAGAAATTTAGCCAAGTTATCTAACTCTTTCTTCATGTTAGTATTTATTAACGAAGAATATCCTTCCCTTCCACCCCAAAAAACATAATTTTCACCCCCAAGAGCTATGGTAGCATCTAAAGCATTTTTTACTTGAGCTCCAGCATATGACAAAACATCAAAGTTAGGGTTAGTTGCTGCGCCATTCATATATCTTGGATTTGAAAAAAGATTTGCAGTTCCCCACAAGACCTTTATATTACTTGAATTTATTTTATTTTTTCCGTATTCAACTATTTTACCTAATCTCTCCTCAGACTCTATTAAACTTTTTCCTTCATCGATTAAATCAAAGTCATGAAAACAAAAATATTCAAGGCCTAACTTAGAAATAAATTCAAATGCTGCGTCCATCTTATTATGAGCTCTTTCATAAACATCTGATGATTTTGACCATGGGAATTGCTTAGTACCTGGTCCAAAAGGATCATTTCCAGTATTAACAAAGGAATGCCAATATGCAATAGCAAATTTAAAATGATCTTTCATAGGCTTTCCTAAAACCATTTTATCTTCATCATAATATCTATAGGCTAGTGGATTGTCAGAATCAACTCCCTCAAATTTTACTTCATTTATTTCCTTAAAATATTCTTCCTTACCTATTATAACTGACATAATTTTTAATTTAGTTTATTTAAAAAAATTTTCCAATTTTCATACTCTCGCATATAATCTTCACCTTTAACAGGATGAATCTCCTTTATCATTTTAAGTTTTGAAAACGCATCCATCTCTGTATTAAAAAAACCACTTCCAAGAGCTGCCCCTCTAGCCGCACCCTCTGATCCATTAGTATCATATAGTTGTAATTTTATATTTGAAGAATTAACAAATGCATCTCTAAATATTTTACTTAAAAATAAATTAGCATTACCAACTCTGACAGTATTTACATGAACACCAAACTCTCTAAGAAGCTCTATACCATAAGTCATTGAAAATGCAATTCCCTCTAATGTTGATCTTATTATATGAGAATGAGTATGGTTATTAAAATTTAATCCTACTAAGTGTGATCCAATATTTTTATTATTAAATAATCTTTCCGCACCATTACCAAAAGGATAAAATTTCAATCCTTTTGAACCATCTATTTCTTCAGATTTCTCATCCATTTCTTTATATGAGGATACTTTTAAAAGAGATTTAATCCATGAGTATGCTATTCCAGAGCCATTTATACATAACAATAAACCATTTCTTTTTTTTGAAATTGAATTATTACAATGAAGAAATGTATTTATTCTACCATCTTTATCATATATATTTTTATCCGTTACACAATAGATTACTGCAGAGGTACCAGCTGTTGCTGCAATTTCACCAGGATTTAAAACATTTAGGGAAAAAGCATTATTTGGTTGATCTCCTGATCTATAAGAAATTTTTATGCTTCTATTAAAACCAAACTTATCGCAAATTTTCTCAGATAAATTTCCTTGGCTGCCTATAGAATCTACTATATCTGGAATAAGAGATTTATTAATATCGTAAACTTCTAAAATTTCATTATTGATAGAATTAGATTGATAATCCCACATTATACCCTCAGATAATCCAGATGGTGTTGTTGAGATTTTTCCTGTCATTTTAAATGCTATGAAGTCACCTGGCAACATAATTTTATGAATTTTAGAAAATGAATCCTTATCATTTTCGTATATCCATCTTAGTTTAGATGCTGTAAAATTACCAGGTGAGTTAAGTATTTGACTTTCTAAGACTTCTCTTTTTATTTTTTTTTCAGCATTCTTTCCTATTTCTACAGCTCTAGAATCACACCAAATTATTGAAGGAATAATTGAGTTTCCATTTATATCTACAGCTACAAGTCCATGCATCTGATATGAAATTCCAATGGATATTATGGATTTCATATTATTTCTATCTTTTAATTTCAATAGTCCTTTTTCGATACATCGCCACCAATAATTAGGGTCCTGCTCAGCCCATCCTATCTCTTTTGAAACTATTTCCATTTCTTTCTCTGGATATGTTATGGTATCAATTGTTCTTCCAGCTAAAGCATCAAATATTGTTATTTTAACTGCAGAACTTCCAAGATCAATACCTAAAAAATATACAGGCTTACTCATCTAAAAAGATTATATTGAAAATCAATGAACAATATAAAAAATAATAAAATAGAATTAAAAGAATCAATTAGCCTTGTAATGGGCAATATGATTGGCGCTGGAATTTTTATGCTTCCAGTCTCTCTATCTAAATATGGATCTATTAGTATTTTTGGTTGGATAATTTCTGGGATTATGGCATTTATTTTAGCTTCCATATTTAGAAAGCTAAGTAAAAAATATCCTGGTGAAAGCGGTCCTTTTCACTACACAGAGAAAAGCTTTGGAAAATTTATTGGATTCTTTGTTATTTGGGGGTATTGGATATCAATTTTACTAGTCAATGCTAGTTTAGCAATAGCCGTAACAAGCTACTCAACAATTTTTATAAAAAACTTAAATGATCCTGTATTAAGTTTATCTTTTGCCGTATTTATAATAATTTTAATAGGAATAATTAATGCATTTGGCATTAAAAAAGTTGGGCAATTTCAATTCATAACAACAATACTTAAAATTATTCCATTACTTGCTACGATAATAATTGGATTTTTTGTTTTTAATCTCTCAAATTTTACTCCTATCAATATTTCACAAGAGACAAACTTAGAAGCTCTTACTATTACAACAGCCCTTACATTTTTTGCTTTTCTAGGTATTGAGTCTGCAACCATACCAGCTGATGGAATTAAAAATCCAAAAAGTACGATCCCAAAAGCTACAATGATTGGAACAAGTCTAACTTTTTTAATATATGTATTATCAAGCATTGCTATTATAGGAATAATGAGTCCAAGTGAAATAGTTTTGTCTAATGCACCTTATGCTGATGCAATGGGTTTCGTACTAGGTGAAAGTGCTAAAAGCATTATTGCTATTTTTGCAATAATTTCAGGATTAGGTTGCCTTAATGGTTGGACATTACTTCAAATTGAAATCCCTAGAAGTCTGGCAAAAAAAAAATTGCTTGGAAGCATTTTTTCAGATAAAGGCTCAAACAGAGTTCCAACTAAAGGCCTTATCATCTCAATAATCCTCGTTATTATTCTATTATGTTTAAATTATACAAAGGGATTAACAAATATTTTCACTTATCTTATTCTTACATCCACATTTTGCACATTAATATTATATTTTTTTATTTCTTTATCAGAAATAATTAATGTATTTAAGAATAAAAAATCTCTTTCAGAATATTCAGGATCGTTAGCTACAGGTATATTTGCATTTTTATTCTGCATTTGGATGATTATTGGTGTTGGGATTGAGTCAATAATATCAGGTATCATATTATTATCATTATCTATTCCTATATATATTTATCAAAAGTATTATGCAAGACCTTAGTTATTTAAGAGAGCAATTTCCCTCTTTATCTAGAAAAAATTTAAATGACGATCAAATTATATATTTTGATGGACCTGGAGGAACCCAAGTTCCAGAAATAGTAATTAGTGGAATTTCGGATTACTATAAAAAATCAAATGCAAACACCCATGGAGAATTTATAACTAGTATTGAAACAGATGAAGTTATGGATGAAGTAAGAGAAAAATTATCAATTTTTCTTGGTGCTGAAAATAAAGATTGTATTTCAATTGGAAATAATATGACAACCCTTAATTTCAGTTTATCTAAAGCTTTATCTAAAAAATTTAATGAAGGTGATGAGGTCATAATAACTGAACTTGATCATGAAGCGAACAGAGGTCCGTGGAAAACATTTCAAGAATTAGGAATAAATGTTGTTAGTGTTAATCTTAAAAAAAATGGGGAACTAGATTATAACGATTTCAGTAAAAAGATAAATAATAAGACAGTAATGGTTGCCATGGGTATGTCTTCTAATGCACTTGGAACGATGAATGATTTTATGTTTATTAAAAACTTAATAAAAAAACATAATTTACTTTTTTTACTTGATGCGGTACACTATGCTCCACATTTCCTGATAGATGTTAAAAAATTTGATTGTGACTTTCTACTTTGTTCAGCATATAAATTTTACGGTCCACATGTTGGAATTTTATACTCAAAACCTGATTTGTTAAATACTTTAAAAACAGATAATCTTATCGTTCAAGAACAAGATGGGCCTTACAAAATAGAAACTGGAACACTTAATCATGCAGCATGTGCAGGTGTATCAAAATCTATTGATTTCATATCTTCGATTGGAAAAGGAAATACATTAAGAGAAAAACTTGATGATGCATTTCAAAAGATTGGAGCTCATGAATATCATCTTGCATCTTATCTATATAATGGACTTAAAAAAATAAAAAATTTGGAGGTAATTGGGCCAGATTTCTCATCAAAAAAAAGAACACCTACTGTTTCATTTATTCATAAAAATAAAACTGCAAATGAAATTTGTAAAGAACTAGCCAAAAAAAATATCTGTGCTTGGGATGGTCATTTTTATGCCATTCAAGCTATAAAAAAATTAAATTTAGAAAAAAGAGGAGGTGTTACCAGACTTGGTATTTCACTGTATAATACTAAAAAAGAAGTAGAAAAATTATTAAAAGTTATCTCGTCAATTTAGATATAATTTTTACTTCTTATAATATTCAATCATAACATGATTTAATGTCTTGTAAGAGCTGAGCAAAATTTCTTTAATCGTACTATTATCCATCCACTCAACCTTTTCTATTTTTTCTTTTTTTTGAGGCTTCATCTTTGAATCATCAACACAATCCATTTTAAACCAGGTAGTCTTTTTTAAAATAAATTTTTTGTTTCTTGTATAAGTATGCCAGGTTGATATAATTTTTTGTTTAAGATTAACCTTAACCTTAGTCTCCTCCTCTACCTCACGTTTTGCACAGTCCCTTATAGTTTCACCTTTATCTAACTTCCCTTTAGGAAGATCCCACTTTTTTAGCCTATAGATAAATAAAATTTGATCATTGTTATTTTTAACAACTCCTCCTCCAGCTTTAATAATTTTAAACATTTTTTTTACCTGCTTTAAAACATACTTAAATCTCTTGAGTGTTATAGTAATTGAATAAATTTTTTTAAACTTTTTATCTGTCATCTTTTTTAACAAATCCACTATAGTAGCAATTGTTGCATCATAAATTAAGACACGAGAAAAAAGTTTTTTTGTAACAATTCCAGAGGAGCCATCAACTAGAGTATCAAAATCCTCATTTCGAATTTTTAGATTATTAAATTTTTTAAAATTTATTTGAATATCATTTACAAAAATTGTTTTCATATAATCAGGTTAGATTATTAAAATTAATCTTAGTTTTGTTAAAATATGAAATCTCTTGAATTATTAAATGATTTATTAAAAATTAATTCAATTAAAATCAGTATCTATAAATCATTTTCTTGGGCATCAGGATGGAAATCTCCCATATACTTTGATAATAGAATCTCATTATCATATCCAAAAATTAGAAAAAAAATAACCTCAAGACTAGTTGATATTATAAAAGCAAAATATAAAGAAGTTGATGTAATAGCAGGTGTAGCTACCGCAGGAATTCCTCAAGGTGCCTTAGTGGCAGATGCACTAAATCTTCCCTTTATCTATGTTAGATCACAGAATAAATCTCATGGAATGAAAAATTTGATAGAGGGAAAACTTGAAAAAAATTCTAGAATAATTTTAATTGAAGACCTAATTTCAACCGGTGGAAGTTCAATTAAGTCGGTTGAGGCAATTAGAGAGAGTGGTTCTAAGGTCCTCAGTGTTCTATCCATTTTTAATTATGGATTTAAGATATCAAAAGATAACTTCCAAAGCATCAGTTGTGATACAAATAGCATATACTACTACAATGATCTCATGGAGATAGCACTCCAAGAGAAATATATCACTGAGTCTGAGCTTGAAAAACTTAAAAACTGGAGAGAAGATCCTGGAAAATGGAAATAACTAGAATGTTAAGATACTTTCTTAACGTTCCCAGCAATTTTTCCTTTTTTACCATCAACTAATTCGAATTCAACTGAGTCTCCTTCATCGATTTGATCAATTAAACCAGTTGAGTGAACAAAGTGTTCAGTTTCACTACCATCTTCGATAATAAAACCGTATCCTTTAGTAGGATTGAAAAATTTTACTTTACCTGTATTCATAAATTATATTAAATTAGGCCGCAATATATGTCATATATCTTACATAAAATAATTTAAATTACTTTTTTAAATTATCTTTCATTATTATCGTTAACGTAAGTCAACTCAACAGGTATTTTTTCATCCTTAGCATCTAACTTTTCAAACGCAATCTTTGATATCCTAAGTGAAATTTTATCATTAACTCCAGTTTCTGGAAGTTTACCAATTACTCTCACTATTACCATATTATCATTCATTTGATTTTTTACAAAAATTATAGTTCCAATACTTGCTGTTTTATGGAGTGCTAAATACTTTTCTGATGAATCTTCAACAGATATTGTTGATGCAAAACCTTCTTCTTTTATCGTGTTAGTTTCTACTTCTTTTTTTTCTATGTTTTCTTCTAAATAAATTTTTTGTCCTATCGATAAGGTATTTGATTCTAATTTATTAAAAGATCTAATTTCCTCAATACTTAAATTATACTTTTTAGATATAGAATAAATAGTTTCTCCTTTTATGACTATATGATAATTTCTATTTTGGGAATAAATTGTATTGATAGAAATAAGAATAATAAATAGGCCAATTTTTAATAACTTTATCATCAAAATTTAAATATTATGCAAGTAAATATATTGAAGGTTTTATTAACATTTACACTACTGCCTTTTTTTGTTAACGCTCAGAAAGAGAATAAAAGAATACTTTTAGCAGAAGTGAAATCAAATATTGATCCTAGAACTAATCGTTATACAAAACTCTTAATTGATGAAGCAAAAAATGAAAATTATGACATAATCGTTATTGAGATGGATACTTATGGAGGAGCAGTTAATGATGCAGATGATATTAGAACTAGAATTTTAGATTTTGAAAAACCAATCTACGTATGGATAAATAAGGATGCAGCATCTGCTGGAGCTTTAATTTCAATTGCTTGTGATAGCATTTATATGAGTAGTGGAGCGAGTATTGGTGCTGCTACTGTTGTTACAGGAGATGGGGCTCAAGCACCTGATAAATATCAATCATATATGAGGTCAATAATGAGATCAACTGCTGAAGCAAAAGGAAGAGATCCAAAGATTGCTGAAGCTATGGTTGATGAGGATATTAAAGTTGATAGTATTTCTCAAGAAGGGAAAGTCATAACATTTTCAACAAAAGAAGCTATAGAATATGGTTTTTGTGATGCAGAATTAAATTCAGTAGATGAAATCATGGAAAGACAGGGAATAGAAAATTATGAAATTACAAAGTTTGAATTAGGTTCAGCCGAAAATATAATTTCGATTTTTTTAAACCCTATAGTGAGCAGTATTTTAATTCTTTTAATTATGGGAGGCTTATATTTTGAACTCCAAACCCCTGGAGTAGGTTTTCCAATTATTGCTTCAATTATTGCTTTAATTCTATATCTAACACCATATTATCTTAATGGGGTTGCTGAAAATTGGGAAATTGTTCTTTTCTTTTTGGGGATAATTCTAATTGTAGTAGAAGTTTTTGTAATTCCTGGTTTTGGAATTTTTGGAGTTTCTGGTTTAATTATTTCCGTAAGTTCTCTGATCTTGATAATGCTTAATAATGATATGTTTGATTTTACTTTTGTTATATCAAGAGATATTATGAATGCAAGTCTTTCAGTTCTAATTTCAGTTTTTGCTTTTGGAATTTTAATTCTCTTTGGCGGTTTAAGGTTTACAAGTTCCAAAGCATTCAAAAATATCTCTTTAGATGAAACTCAAGACACATCAATGGGTTATATCTCAAATAAATATCCTGATAATTTAGTTGGAAAAATAGGGAAAGCATATACTGTTTTAAGACCAAGTGGTAAAATAATTATTGGTGAAGAAATTTATGACGCAACGAGTTCAGGAGGTTTTATTGAAAAAAATAGTAAAGTTAAAGTCGTAAGTAATGAAGGAGGTAGCCTAAAAGTTAATAAGAAATAATAAATGAAAATTATAGGAATTATTCCAGCAAGAATGGAGTCAACTAGACTACCTGGAAAGCCTCTTATTAAATTAGGTAATAAATCAATGATTCAAAGAGTTTATGAGTCTGCAATTAAATGTGGACAATTAAATGATCTATTTGTTGCAACTCCTAATGATGAAATTTATGATCATGTTTCTAATTTTGGAAAGGCAATATTAACTTCAAATAATCCAATTAATGGAACAGAAAGAGTACATGAAGCTTATAAAAAAATTGATCTTAAGTGTGATTTTATAATAAATATACAAGGAGATGAACCATTTATTAAAAGTAATCAGATAGATGATTTAATAAAAATATGTAAATATCCAAATGAAATTTGCACCCTAGTAAAAGAAGAAAAATACTCTAAAAAATTAGAAAATAATTCTGTGATGAAAGTTGTTAAAGATTTAAATGATGAAGCATTATATTTTTCAAGATCACTAATTCCTTTTAATAACAAGAATAATTTATACAATAAACACATATGTATTTATGCATATACCCCATCGATATTAGATAAGATTATCTCTATAGAGCCATCTCCACTTGAAATAGCAGAATCACTTGAGCAATTAAGATGGTTAGAAAACGGATTAAAAATTAAAATAAAAACAACTAAATATGATAGCTTTAGTATTGATACTAAGGATGATCTAATATATGCTAACAAAAAATATATATAACTATGAATTTTATTAAAAATATTTTAAAGAGTGCGATTAAGGGTGTAATTACTTTTTTTATCAGTTTATTCATGATTATTTTTCTAATTAGTATAGTATCTGCATTATTTTCATCAGATACTGAAAAAGAGGTAACAATTGAACCAAATTCGTTATTATACATTAATAACCTAAGTATCATTGGAGATAGAGATACCAAACCCTCAGAATTAGATTTTAATTTAAATGAATTACCGCTTCCTATTCCTATACTTGATAACTCAAATACACAACAAAAAATAAGCTTAAAATCTTTCGAAAGTATTCTAGAATCAGCCAAAGATGATGATAATATAAAAGGTATTTATTTAAATCTCGAAAATGTAACACTAAGCTTCAATAAATCTAAAAAAGTTAGAGATTTACTTAAAAATTTTAAAGAGACAAAACCAATATATTCGTTTTCTGACCTACAAACAAAAAATGCTTACTACATATCTTCAATTTCAAACTTTATAGCAATTTCACCTCCAGGTTTTATAAGCGTAAGTGGTTTTGGTATCAACTCATTCTTCTATAAAAATTTATTTGAGGAACTAGGTATTAATATTCAACTATTTAGAGTGGGTGAGTATAAAGGAGCAGCAGAAACATATGTAAGAAATGATTTTAGCGAAGAAAATAAAGAGCAATACCTAAATCTTTTAAATTATAGAATGGAAAATTATCTTGAAGATATATCTAATTCAAGAGAAATATCTGAAGATAAATTATTAAGTGAAATTGAAAAATTTAATACAGAACTAGCAGTAGATGCATTAGCTAATAATTTAGTTGATAGCTTACTATATGAAGATCAAATGGAAGAATACCTTAAGATTAAAGTTGATTCCTCATATAATGAAGTTAACCTTTTTGACTATAGAAAATCATTAAAAAAGACAAATAGATACAATAAAAATAAAGTAGCTGTTCTATATGCTATAGGTGATATTTTACCAGGTTCAGGAGATGATGGCATATATTCTGAAACAATAATTAAGGATATCAAAAAAATTAGAAAAAATAAAAATATCAAATCTGTTATTTTGTATGTTAACTCTGGAGGTGGTAGTGCTTTCGCCTCAGATTTAATAACAAGAGAGCTGGAGCTTCTTGCCGCAAAAAAGCCACTTGTAACATACATGTCTGATGTTTGTGCTTCCGGAGGATATTTTATAGCAATGCCATCTGATACTATTATAGCCTCAGAAGGTTCTATAGTTGGCTCAATTGGAGTATTTGGAATATTACCTGAGTTATCAACTTTAATCAAAGAGAAATTAAAAATTAGTGTCGATGAAATTAAAACTAATAATAATGTTGGTGAAATTGATTTCTCAAGACCACTTACTAATGATGAGAGAAATCTTGTTCAAAGAGGAATCAATCAGGTTTATGATGATTTCTTAGATGTAGTTTCCAAAGGAAGAAATATCACAAAAGATCAAGTTGATAAACTAGCAAGAGGTAAAGTTTATTATGGCAACCAAGGTAAAGATCTGAACTTAGTAGATGTTATTGGTGATTTTAACGATGCCATAAATATAGCTTCCAAATTAGCTGACTTAGAAAAATTTCAGTTGGTAGAATATCCAAAACAAAAAACAGAAATTGAAAAATTACTTGTTTCACTTCAACAAACAGGTTTAAAAATTAATCCTCTATTTAATGAAAAAGATAATTGGTTAATTCACTCATTTACAAAAAGTAAAAGATTTGATCCCTTTCAAATGAGAATTGAATATAAAATAGACTAATTTATTTTGATAATATCAGACTCTACAACTTTAATAACTGGTACGATTTGATTATCATTTGCTCTCAGATATGAGGACCCTCCTGAAATTTTGCCTTTTATCAATTTTTCATTTCTCAACCCAAATTGGAAGTATCTGCCATAACTTTTATTAATATCAATAATCATATTTATTAATTCTACTCCAATAATGAAATTATTTGAGGGTTTTCTCCGATAATTATCTATAAAATATTCCTCTATATATTTATAATCTTCATCTAGCGAATTAGAAAAAGATGGACTTATCAGTGATATATCTAAATCTTGAAATTGATTTATTGAAATTAAATTAAATTTTAACCAGTCCTCAAAACCTAAAACTGGAATAGTATCATTTCTTATGTCTACAGCACTAATAATATTAGAGGCAAACAATGAATTTTTTGATGAAACAAATACGTGACCAATACTATCCTCTTCAATATAAAATTTTTCAATATACTTATAGGCTGTATCCAATTCATCTATCCCTCTCCCATCCTTTATTAAAATTCCCGATATATTCTTCAAAGTATCATAAATAGAATCAGATAACATTTCTTCATATGTACTTGCAAGTGAGTCTAAAATCAATCTTGAATCATCTTTTGAAACAGATTTAGAATAAATAATGTTAAAGCCATTCTTCTCAAGATTATCATAATAAATTTTAGCAATCAGGGAGTCTTGAAAATTATTCTCATAGAATATAATTGTATTTTTATTTGTATTAAATCTATCTATCGAATATTCGGAGGCTTTTTGAGCTACTGTTTTTATTGACGGTTTGAAAAGCAAACTGTATCTATTATCATCAATTATTTTATTATTACTTGATAATGGATTTATCATTAAAATTTTATTTTCCAAGCAGAATTGTTTTATTATTTCAATTGGTTTACCATAGAGAGGTCCAATTATCAAATCGACATTATCTAAGTTTCCCTCTTGGATTATTTTTCTGACTACTATAGGATCTCTTCTTGTATCAAAAGGTATTATATCGATCATAGAATTTATAGAATCATAATTCTTATGGCCAAAAAGAATACCTGAATATAGATCCATAATGAAATTATTATTTTTAATAAAATTATCATTATCAAAACCATCAAACATAAATGGAAGTAATACTGCAACTCTAAACTTTTTATTTTCAACGACAAAAAGTTCATCTCTTTCAACTAAATCTAAAATTTCGGTTATTTCATCAATTATTTCATCGCTCAGATACTCTTTCAATAAACTTCTTCCATAATATTTTGCTATAATTTTATTGTTTGCATAATTTTTATATAAAGTTTTTAATTGATTAAATGAAGATATTTTTTTTATTTCAGGCTCAATCATAGAATATATATCCTCTTGAATTTGAATATTTTTTATTTTATTAAAATAATTTAATGTTGTTTCTATACTTTCTTTATCTATAATAATTTTTATTATCCAATAATAAACCTCATCAATTTGAGACCATTTAGGAAAACTTTTTATAATCTCATTTAGATCATTCAATGACTGATCCTCATTATTTAAATAGTAATTTGAGATTGATCTATAAAATATATAATAAGGATAAAATTCACTTTTACTACTTATATTAAAATTAAGATTTGTTAACTCTGAATAATTTTTTTGATTAAATAATTTTTTAACCTTAGTAAAGTTAGAGTAGTCAGACTGAGCAAATGCAATTGAAGAAAAAAATATAAAAAAAATTATTAGTATTAGCTTTCTCATTCTCTAAAATTATTCCCACTCTATTGTAGCCGGAGGTTTTGAAGATATATCATAAACAACCCTATTAATTCCTTTAACTTTATTAATGATTCTGTTTGATACGTCAGCTAAAA
>CAZKLB010000002.1:0-62292 GCA_964553685.1 uncultured Marinoscillum sp. | reverse complement strand
CTAATTCCTAAACCAGGACCAGGAAACGGATGTCTTTTTAATATATCATCCGGTAGGCCAAGTGCTGCCCCAACTTTTCTTACTTCATCCTTGAAAAGTAAATTTAAAGGTTCAATAACTTTAAGTTTCATTATATCGGGTAAGCCACCAACATTATGGTGAGACTTTATAGTTGCTGATGGACCCTTGACAGAAATAGATTCGATAACATCTGGGTATATTGTACCCTGACCCAACCATTCAATATCACCAATTTTTTTTGCTTCTAGTTCAAAGACATTTATAAAATTTTTTCCAATAGATTTTCTTTTTTCTTCAGGGTCTATTTTATTCTTTAAATCTTTATAAAAAAGATTCTTTGAGTTTACTCCAGTAACATTTAATCCTAAATTTTTATAGGAATTAAGGACAAAATTAAATTCATTTTTTCTTAAAAGACCATTATCAACAAATACACAATATAAGTTTTTACCAATTGCTTTATGAATCAAAATAGCAGCAACACTAGAATCAACACCTCCAGATAAACCTAAAATAACTTTATCATCACCTAATTTATTTTTTAATTTATTAATAGTGAATTCAACAAATTTTTTGGGAGTCCATAGCTGTGAACAATTACATATCCTGGTTGCAAAGTTTTTTAAAATATTAAATCCAAAATCCGAGTGAGTCACTTCAGGATGAAATTGAAGACCATAATAATTAAACTTTTTATTATAAAAAGATGCAATTTCTACATCATAAGTACTTGCTAGAATTTCAAAATTTCTATCAATATTAGTAATAGAATCTCCATGGCTCATCCAAACATTAGAATCTTCAGTAACATCATTAAAAAGATCATTTTTATTGTCTACATATGATAATTTAGCACGACCGTACTCTCTAATTTTAGATCTTGTAACAGTACAATTATTTTTATTAGCAATTAGTTGAGCTCCGTAACAAATTCCAAGAATTGGTAAACTTTTGAAACAATTTAGATCAATATCAGGAGAATCTTTATCATGAACAGAATATGGACTTCCTGATAAAATAACTCCTAAATATCTATTATCAATCGAAGGAAAATTATTATAAGGATATATTTCACAATAAATATTTAATTCTCTAATTCGCCTTGCTATCAGCTGTGTATATTGTGACCCAAAATCAAGGATTATGATTTTTTCTTCCATTTACAAAATTAAACTTAGGTTTTATAATAGACTAATTAATTCTATATTTTGTAATTTAGTTAAAATGATACTTTTTCTTTTTTCTATTGAATTATAAACATGGGTAGAGCTTTTGAATATAGAAGAGCAGCAAAGGAGAAACGATGGGATAAAATGTCGAAATTATTTCCTAAACTTTCTAAAGCAATTACAGCTGCAGCCAAAGATGGAGGAACAGATCCTGAGATGAATTTTAAACTTAGAGCAGCAATTCAAAATGCTAAGGCTGAAAATATGCCTAAAGATAATATTGATTCAGCTATAAAAAGAGCTAATGATAAAGAGCTAAAAGACTTTACAGAACAAACATTTGAAGGAAAAGGTCCACATGGTGTTTTAGTAATAGTTGAAACTGCAACAGATAACATTACAAGAACAACAGCAAATGTCAAATCATATTTTAATAAATCTGATGGTAACCTTGTTTCACCAGGATCGATTGAATTTATGTTTAATAGAAAATCTATTTTTTATATAGATAAAGATGATCACGAACTTGATGAATTAGAATTATTTTTAATTGATTATGGACTAGAGAATATTAAATTATTAGATAAAGAGATTATTATCGAGGGTGATTACAAAGATTATGGTAATATTAATAAGGGCTTAAATGAATTAAATATTAGACCAACAAAATCTCAACTTAAAAGAGAACCAAATAATCCTCTAAATTTCTCAGAGGATCAACTAAATGATATTGAAAAAATGCTAGATAAAATGGAGGATGATGAAGATGTTCAATATGTATTCACAAATATTTTATAAAAAATGAATATCAATAAAAATCAATCCCTAAAAGATTATAATTCTTTTAATGTAGATCATGAGGCTAATTTTTTCTTAAAAGTTGATAATAAAAAAGAATTAATTGATTTCTTAAACCATAAAAAATATAAAAATGAATCAAAATTGATTCTTGGTGGTGGGTCTAATATTTTATTCACAAAAGATTTCAATGGCGTCATTTTATATAATAACATAAAAGGCATTAAAATTATTGATGAAGACGATGAAACCATTAAACTTAAAGTGGGGTCAGGAGAAAACTGGGATAAGCTAGTCTCTTATTGTGTAGAACAAAAATGGTACGGCATAGAAAATTTATCTTTAATACCTGGATCGGTTGGAGCAGCACCAATTCAAAATATTGGAGCTTACGGGGTGGAAATTAAAAAATATATCGATAAAGTAAATGGAATAAATTTAATAAATGCAAAGTATGAAACATATGATAATAAATCATGTGAATTTAGTTATCGAGATAGCATTTTTAAGAGAAAACTGAAAAATATTTTTTTTATTACATCTATTGAAATTAGATTATATAAAACTCCAAAATTTAATTTAAGCTATAAAGACCTAAAAGGTTTAAATGAAAAAAAAATATCAATTTTAGAACTAAGAAACACAATAATAGAGATAAGAAATTCAAAACTTCCAAACCCAAATAAAATTGGTAATGCTGGAAGTTTCTTTAAAAACCCTATCATAACTAAGGAAAAATTTAATTTGTTAAATAATAGATTTAGTGATATTAAATATTATAAAACTGAAAATCAAAAATATAAAATTCCAGCTGCATGGTTGATAGAAAAATGTGGATGGAAAGGCTATACTGACAATATCGTGGGTGTGTATAAAGATCACGCACTAGTGATAGTCAATTATAAAAGTAAATCCGGTGAAACCATAAAGGAATTATCTAATAAAATTAAGAAGGATATAAAAAAAACCTTTTCAATAGAACTAGAAGTTGAAGTTAATATTTTATGATTTTATCCAGAATAAGTTACACGATAAATTACGTTTGCATAATCATCTGATATAAGCATACTTCCATCTTCAAGAATAACAACATCAACTGGTCTACCCCATGCATCATTTATATCTTTTTCTAACCATCCCGAAATAAAGGGCTCATAACCCACAGATTTATTATCTTTTATTTTTACCCTTGTAATTCTGTATCCTATTTTCTTTGTTCTGTTCCAAGAACCGTGTTCAGCAATGAAAATATCACCTTTATATTCTTCTGGAAACATATCTCCATCATAAAATTTTAAACCTAAAGGAGCAACATGAGGACCTAAATTTTGCATTGGTTTAATAAAATCCTCACATGCATATTTCGATCCAAATTCAGGGTCAGATATATCACCTCCATGACAATAAGGATATCCATAATGCTGGTCTGGCTTTGTTACCTTGTTGAGTTCACATGGAGGATAGTTATCACCTAACATATCTCTTCCGTTATCTGTAAACCACATCTCTCCAGTTTCTTTATTCCAAGTAAAACCGACTGTATTCCTAACTCCTCTCGCATAAATTTCTCTGTTTGATCCATCAAGATCCATTCTAGTTATAGTTGAATAAATCTCATCCCTACTCTCGCATATATTACATGGCGCACCTACAGGTACATAGAGCTTATTATCAGGACCAATAGCAATATATTTCCATCCGTGATGCTTATCTGATGGGAAGTCATCTGTTATCAAAATAGGGTCTTCTGGATAAAATCCATTTTCATCAATTAACTTAAGTTTATTTTCAATATCCTTAAAAACCCATATCTTATTAACTTCAGCCACATACAAATCTCCTTCATGAAAGGCTACACCGTTTGGCATATTTTTTAATTTATCAGTTATCAGATATTTTTTATCAACTTTTCCATCTTTATTCTCATCAATTAAAGCAAATACATTATCAGATTTTCTATTACCAACAAATACTGTACCAGATGGACTTACGGTCATTGACCTTGCATTCTCTACATCAGACGCATAAATTTCAATTTTAAAACCATCAGGCAGTACAATCTTTTCAAGAAAAGTATCCAAATCATTATTTTTTGATGAAAAAACTGATAAAAAGAATAAGAGAGAAAAGTGGAAAATATTGATCATAATTTTAAATTATAGCTTATTATTTTAGTTGATATCATTAATTAATATTAATTTAAAACATTAGATAAAAATATCCATAGTGGAGAATATTGACATCATTGTTTTTGTTACCTACTGTTTAGTTATACTAAGTATAGGTCTTTATGTTTCAAGAGATAAGAAAGGTTCAGTAAAAAGTGCTGAAGATTATTTTTTAGCAGGTAAATCATTACCTTGGTGGGCCATAGGAGCATCATTAATAGCTGCAAATATTTCAGCGGAGCAATTTGTTGCTATGAATGGATCAGGTTTTGCTCTTGGACTGGCAGTAGCTACCTATGAATGGATGGCTGCCATCACTTTATTAGTCGTAGGTAAATTTTTCTTACCTATATACATAGAAAAAAAAATATATACAATACCTGAATTTGTTAAAAAAAGATATAGTAATAATTTAAAAACTATCCTTGCTGTATTTTGGATTAGTTTATTTGTATTTGTCAACCTAACCACTGTTATGTATTTAGGTGGTAAGGCAATGGATACAATTTTTGGGTCTGGGGATGGAAGTTTAATTAAAACAAGTATTGTCGGACTCAGTTTATTTGCACTAACATACTCTGTCTGGGGAGGATTATCTGCAGTTGCGTGGACTGACGTGGTTCAAGTTGTCATTTTAATTTTAGGTGGCATATTAATGACAGGTATTGCTTTAACTTATGTAACACCTGATGGAGGTATGATAAATGGTTTATCTTATGTATACAATACCGTCCCAGAAAGATTTTCTATGATATTAGAAAAAGGTGAAATCATTACTCCAGATGGAAGAGATGCTTATTTTGATCTACCTGGAATTGCGGTTCTTATAGGTGGTATGTGGATTGCAAATACCTATTATTGGGGATTTAATCAATATATTATTCAAAGAACATTCGCTGCAAAAAGCCTAAAAGAAGCTCAAAAAGGAATAGCTTTTGCAGCTTTTTTAAAACTTATTATTCCAATTTTCGTGGTTCTTCCTGGAATCATTGCATACGTAATAAATCTTGACCCTAACACCGGAGAATTAGTGAGATCACTTCCTGAAGGTTTTACATCATCTGATGGCAGTATCTTGAATGATAACGCAGCACCTTGGTTAATTAAAAATTATATTCCAGTTGGGATAAAAGGTCTCATACTTGCTGCTCTTGCGGCAGCTATTGTATCATCCTTAGCATCCATGTTAAATTCAACATCAACAATCTTTACCATGGATATTTATAAAGAATTTATGGATAAGAATGCTTCAGATCAAAAATTAGTAAAAGTTGGCAGAGTTGTAGTTGTTGTAGCATTATTTATAGCAATGTTAATTGCACCTGGATTTGGGAATTTAGGGCAGGTATTTCAAGCGATTCAAGAATATACAGGTGTTGTTAGTCCTGGAATATTAGCTGTTTTTATTTTAGGCTTATTTTATAAGAAAGCAACTAATAATGCTGCCATTTGGGGAATATTATTATCTATTCCTGTTGCAATGTATTTTAAAGTCGTTCCAAAGGGATGGATTGAATTTATACCTCAATTTGCTCAAGGAGCCTTTATTGAAGAAATTCCATTTCTCCACCAGATGGGAATAACATTTTTAATTACAATATTCATTATTTACACAATAAGTTATTTAGAAGGAAATGAAGATGATCCAAAAGGAATTAAATTATCTAGTAAACTATTTTATACAAGTCCATCTTTTAATATTCCAGCATTTGCAGTATTGATAATTACAACTATACTTTATGCTATCTTTTGGTAAAAAAGAGATTAATATTTTAAAGAATACTTATAATTTTCTTTAATAGTGATAATAACAAATAATAAAAAAATAGGTCATTTTCTGTTTAAATATAGGGGCCAAATCCCAGTCCCTTTCATAATTTTAGGTCTTTACTTATTTTACAACTCAAAAATTAATACAATAACTGATGACCATTACATTCTATGTTTAATTATATCATTATCAGGCTTAATTGTTAGAATATTTACGGTTGGATTTGCATTTGATAAAACATCAGGAAAAAATACTAAAGGACAAGTTGCAGAAAGTTTAAATACTACAGGAATTTACTCTCTAATTAGAAATCCACTTTACCTTGCTAATTACCTTAACTGGTTTGGAGTTATTTTACTTTTTTCAAATATTTTATTAACAATAACAATGACAGTATTTTTCTTTTTTTATTATTACTATATTATAATAGTTGAAGAAGATTTTTTAATAAAAAAATTCAAAGAAAAATATAAAATATATTTTGAAAATACTCCAAGATTTATACCATCGTTAAAAAATTGGAAAAAACCAGTGGTAAAATTTAATTTCTATAAATCTGTAGTCAATATTAAAAATGGGTTATTGGGTATATCAATTATATTTTATTTGATTTTTAATATTGATAGACTCAAAAAATCAGAATCTATATTTGAACTAAATTGGATATTTTATTTGATGATTTTTTCTTTAATATTATATGTATTTCTTAAAATTATTTTAAAATTAAACGATAGAAAAAACTAATTTTATTTAATGATAGAACTCACTAAAACGCAAAAGAAATTTAAAGAAAAATGGATGAACCCTTTAAATTTCTCAATATACTTTCTAATAAATGTACCAATGGTGTGGATCTCAGGAATGAAATTAGTTGAATTTTCCGAAAAAAAATGTATTTCATTTTTACCATTTAGATGGTATTATAGATGGCAAAACATGAACCCTTTTAAATCAATGTATTTTGCTGTTCAATGCATGGGAGCTGAAATATCTACAGCATCATTGTGTGCTCTATCAGTAAAGGGTATTAATCCCTCAATAGCATTTATTGTTACTAAAATGAATTCAAAATACTTCAAAAAAGCAACTGGTAATATCACTTTTACATGTGAGGGAGGAGAAGAAGTCTTTGAGGCAGTCAATAAAGCTATAAAAACTAAAAAGGGTGTAGAAGTTGATTTAAAAACTATTGGCACTCTCAGTGACGGCACAATCGTATCTGAATTTTGTTTTACATGGTCATTTAAACAAAGAGATAAATGAAATATAATAGATTAGATAAAATAATTCAATCAAGAAGAACTGTCTACCCGAAGCATTATATTAATAAAAAAATTTCTAAAAAAATTATTAATAGAATAATAGAAAATGCAAATTATGCTCCTACTCATAAATTAACTCAACCATGGTTTTTTAAAATTTTTGATGAAAAATCAAAAATGAGACTAGCGAATGAAATGACAATTACGTACAAGAAATATATAGGATCTAAATCTTTCTCAGATCTCAAGTCAAAAAAAATCATAACAAAATTTGAATTGTCAGATTTTATTATTGCGATATGTATGAAAAGAGATAAAGATGAATCTATTCCGGAATGGGAAGAAATTGCTGCAACATCCATGGCGGTTCAAAACATGTGGTTAACATGTACTTCCTATAATCTTGGTTGCTACTGGAGTACTCCTAAGTATTCACATTTGTTAAATAGTTTTTTAAAACTAAATAAGGGTGAAAAGTGTCTAGGTTTTTTTTATATAGGAAGTTTTGAACATAAAAACTTAAAAAGAACTAAAAGGTCTAATTATATTGATAAAATGGAGTGGATGTAATCAATAAGATTATGTTCTTTTTAGAGTTAAGATAGATATCTCTGGTAATATACCTACCCTACCTTGATACCCTAAGAAGCCAAATCCTCTATTAACATAAATCTGCTGATTATTAAGTTTATATAAATCTGCCCATTGTTTATACGCAAATTTTGAGGGGCTCCACCTTAAATCTCCAATTTCAATACCATACTGCAAACCGTGGGTATGTCCAGATAATGTTAAATCGATATCTTTATATTGATTAGTAACTTGAGCATTCCAATGACTTGGATTATGAGAAAGTAATATTTTGAAATCATCATAACCAAGCCCAGCATATGTTAAATCTAACTTACCATATTGTTGAAATCTAGAAGACGCCCAGTTTTCAACTCCTAGAATATTAATTTTTTCAGAGCCAACGGATACAGAAGTATTTTGGTTCATTAATAAGTTCCAACCAAACTCTTTATGAGCTGATAAAATTTCTGAAAAATTATTTGTTTTCTCTTTATTATCCTTCCATGAAACATATTCACCATAATCATGATTTCCTAAAACCGAATAGACTCCTAAAGGAGCTTTAATTCTTCCTAAATCATTCCCCCAGCCATTAAGCTCATTCGCTTTATCATTAACAAGATCACCGGTAAAAAAAATTATATCAGCTTTTTGTTGAGATATTAAATCAATTCCTCCTGTAGCAGCTAATCTATTTCTTAGACTTCCAATATGTAAATCAGAAATATGACAAATTTTAATTCCATCAAATGACTTTGGTAATCTATCAAAATAGATTTCTTTTTTCCTTACTCTATAATCATAAACATTGTTAGATATGATACCATAAGTCAGAGTTGTAATTGGTAATCCATATGCTAAAGATGCTGAAAGACTCAAAAATTTTGATCTTGGAATACCACCTTCATTTACTTTTTTATTTTTATTGCTAAAAAAATAGATTAGGATTCTTCTTAGATCATCTATTAATAGAAAGGGCAATGCAACTAATTTCGAAATAAAATTACCAAGGACTAAATTGAATAAAATAGTTTTTGAATAATAATCTAGATTGATACTCAATGAATAAATAATTAAATTTATTACTGTTATAAATGTAAATGACCAGTATAAAATTTTTATGGTTATATGCTTTTTAAAAAAGCTATACTTTGATATCACTTTAGAAAAGTAAACATCTAAAAGGACAGAGATTAAAGTAAAGAAAAACAAAAATAGTATTCTTTCCATCTATTTAGAAAAACCTAAAAATCTATTTACTCTAACTTGAATAAGGTACATAGAAGGAATAACTAATAATGTTAAAAATGTAGCAAATGTTAATCCAAATATGATTGCCCAAGCAATTGGACCAAAAAATACCATATTATCACCACCTAAATAAAAGCTGACTTCATAAGATTTAAAAAAATTAACAAAATCAAAATTCATTCCAATTGCTAGTGGCATCAATCCAAGAATTGTGGTCAATGCAGTGAGAATAACGGGCCTTAGTCTAGTCTTTCCAGCTTCAGATATACATTCAATTATATCCGAAAGGTCTAAATTAGATTTTTTATTAATTAGCTTTCTTTTCCTATTTAATTCTATAAAATCTATCAAAACTATTGCATTATTAACAACAATACCTATCAGTGATATAACTCCAATCATCGTCATTACCACAACAAAATCCATATCGAAAATAAGCAGGCCTAGAAAAACACCAATAGTACTAAGTATAATTGATGACATAATTATCAAAGGAGTAACTATCTTATTAAACTGTGCAACAATAATTATAAAAACAAGAAAAAGAGCAATCATAAACGCATTAGATAAAAATGCCATTTCCTCTTCTTGTTCTTGTTGTTCACCACCAAATTTGTAAGTGTATCCTGAAGGAAATGGATAACTCTTTAATATCATATCAATTTTGGAGTTCACCTTAGTAGGATTATAACCAGAGATAACGTTTGATGATATGGTTATTACTTTATCAAGATCTTTTCTCTTAATGGAACTGAAAGTATTTGACATTTTCATCTCAGAAAAAGAGCTAATTGGTACTTGATATGTTCTCCCATTTGACTGATTTCTAAAGGTGATATTCTTATTCATTAGCGCATTAATATCATATCTATATTTATCATCCAATCTTAGTTGAACTTCATAGTCGTCCTCTCCAATTTTATATTTTGATATTTCTTTGCCAAATAGTGATGTCCTTAACTCATTAGCAAGCATTGCAGTTGATAAACCATATCTTCTCAACTTATCTCTATCAAAATCTACAAGTAATTCAGGTTTTCTGGTAGAAAGATCAAAAACTAGTTTTTCAATCCCAGGTATACTAGAATCGTTTATGTATTTTCTAATTTTCTCAACTTCAGATATTAATTTATTGAAATCCGGTCCCCTAACCTCAATACTTATTTCACCACCAACAGGAGGACCTTTTCTATCTTTTCCAAATGTGATACTAACTCCTGGGTAATTACTTACATCCGATCTTAATTTTTCAAGAACATTAATTGTGTTTATTCCATTTCTTTTCTCAAATTCAAAAAAATTAATATTAATTCTTGCTCTGTTAGGTGAATCTCTCATTGATAATGCAGATGGATCATTTTCATTTAATGTTCTTTTACCTACATATGTAACTACACTTTCAATTATTTCATTAAACTCAAATAAAATTTCATTAACCTCTTCCTCTAGAATTTTAACGAATTTATTGGTTTCCTCAATGTCAGATCCAACAGGTAACTCAACATAAATATTTATATAATTAGGTCTGTTTTCAGGAAAAAATAAAACCTTTGGTGGAAATAATTGATTTAACTGATATGTTCCAAATAGAAGTATTACTGATGTTAGAATAACTAGATATGGTCTTTTCCCACCTAAAAGAAATCCTAACAAATTACTGTACCTAAATTCTAATGCTTTTAGATACTTCTCTCGGAATACTTTTGATAATGGAACAAATACATAATAGTTTGAAAGAATAAAAATGGATATAAAAATCAATATATTACCAACCCAATATACCTTAAACAATAAAAATGGAATGGCACTAACTATAAGAAAAGAAGAATTTCTTATATATTTTTTTCCATCTTTTTCTCTATTATCCTCGATTTTCATAAGGTAAGAGATCATAACTGGATTAATCACAAGTGCTACAAACAAAGAAGAAAGTAAAGTAACAATTATACCTATAGGTAAAAAACTCATGAATTTACCTGTTAGACCGGGCCAAAATGCTAAGGGAACAAAAACAGCAAGAGTTGTAGCTGTGGATGTTATTATAGGCATTGCGATCTCTCCAATACCTAACTTTGTCGCCTCAATTCTTGAATATCCTTTTTCAAGGAATCTATAAATATTTTCAGTAACAACAATACCATTGTCAACCAATAATCCTAATGAAATCACTAAAGAAAAAAGAATCATCATATTTACAGTTATTCCAAAAATTTGAAATACTATAAAAGAAATGCACATCGATAGTGGTATTGATAACCCGACAAATAGAGCATTTCTTACTCCTAGAAAAAACATTAAGACTAGAACAACTAAAATAACACCACTAAAAATACTATTTTCCAATGTGCTGACTTGTTCTTTTGTGTTTTGAGACTGGTTATTTACAATAATAATACTTACATCGTCTGGAATCTGACCTTTGATTATTTCAATGGCATCATTCACTTTATCATTTAGTAGTAATAGATTGGTTCCTGATCTTTTGGAAACATCAACCGAAACAACGGGTTTTCCTGAAAGTCTTGTATAACTTTCAATTTCTTTATATCCAAAATTTATTCTTGCAATATCTTTAAGGAATACAATCTTATTATTTTTTGATGATACAATAATATTTTCAAAATCTTCGATTGATTTAAATTCACCCTGAATTCTTACCGATCTTCTTATATTATCTGATAATAAATTTCCACCTGAGACTGTAATATTTTCATAGAGTATTGCATTTTCAATATCCATAAATGATAGGTTTCTAGCTTCTAGTTCGAATGGGTTAACATTAATTGAAACTTCTCTATCTTCAACACCTGCAATATTAACTTTAGATACATCGGAAATATTTTCAAGTTCATCTTTTAAAATTTCTGCAAATCCCTCTAGTTTATCTATTGAGTACTTTCCTGAAAGTGTAACACTCATTACTGGAAAATCTGAAAAACTAACTTCATAAATACTTGACTCTCTCGGTAAATCTGATGGAAGATCAATTTTTGCCTTGTCGACGGCATCCTTAACTTTTGACTTAGCAAATTCAATTTCGGTTCCTGACTGGAATTCTGCAACAATCGTAGAATACCCTTGAATAGAATTTGACCTGATTTCCTTAATTTCAGAAATAGAATTCAATTCCTTCTCTATTGGTCTTGTTATCAAATTTTCTATGTCTGATGGTGAATTACCTGGATAAGGTGTTCCCACATATACAGAAGATTGTTCGACCTCGGGATAACTTTCTTTAGGTAAATTATTATATGCTCCGACGCCAAGAATAACAAGCATTATAAGCAAAAGGACAATAGTAATCCTATTCCTTAGAGAAAAGTTTGATAGACCAAACTGTCTAATTACATTATCTTCTTTAAATTTTTTCATATATTATTTTTACCTCATTTTCACATAGGAACCATCAACAACATTAGAAGAACCTTTATCTATTACTTGTTCTTCGCCCAATAAGCCAGAAAGTACTTCTGTCATATAATTTGATGATTTTCCAATTAAAATAGGGATTTTTCTAGCAACATTTTCGCCATCAAATTCATCAATAATAAATATATAATTCCCTCTTTCATCTGAATAAATTATGTTAGATGGTATTGATATTGAGTTTTCATTACGATAATCAATAAGTTTAAGATTAATTATCTGATTTGGTTTTAATGACTCCTTTAAATCAAAAGGTATTTCAACTCCTATCTTAAAAGTTCTATTTATCGGATTAATAACTTGACCAACAGACAAAATTGAGGTTACAATAACTGAATCATTTTCAAGAATTAACTTTGCATTATCTCCTACTGTGAAGGAATTACCATAATTTTCAGAAACATCAATCTCAATGTAAGAATCATTTTCATTATATATGCTAAAAGCTGGGACACCTGGTGAAGACATTTCTCCCACCCTAGCACTGGTTGATTCTATAATTCCAGAGAAAGGAGCAGTTATTTTAAATTTTGCGATTTGTCTTTTTGTTGCTTCAAACCTACTCTTAATAGATTCGTAATTTGATTTAGCTCTTAAGTAATCAATTTCTGATCCAATTTTATTATCCCACAAATTTGATTGTCTGTCATAAATAGTTTTTAATAATATTAAGTTAGTTTCTATTTCTTTAAGGTTTATGTCAATAACGTCAGAATTTATTGTTGCTAGTACATCACCTTTTTTTACAAATTGTCCATCTTTAACAAAGATCCTTTTGTATTTGCCAATTACCTCTGAAACAATCATGATATTCATCATTGATACAACATTTCCTCTTAAATTAATTTCATGGATAAACTCTTTTGATGATGGCTCAATTGTTGTGACCAATTCATAATTTTTATCTCCAAATGTTGAATCAATAAGTGAAATTTCCTCCTCTAACATATCGATTTCAGAATATATTTCAACTAATGAGTTTTTTAACTCATCAACTCTCTTCTTTTTACTATCGAGTGTATCATTAGTACATGATACAATAAAAGTTAGTATTACAATTAAAAATTTTTTCATATTCATTAGTTTTTAAGTATTCCCAGTGTTTTTTTTATGTCAATGGATGCGAGTATACATTCATATAGTGCATTAAAGTATTGATTTTGTGCAATTTTTAAAGAATTATTAGAATCAATTATTTCAAGATTTGAACCAACACCTTCTTTATATTTTTTTTCTGTCAGTATGTAAACATCATTTGCCAGTTTTAAATTTTTCCTAGTAATCTCAAGAGACTCCTTTGAATTTTCAAAATTTGCAACAGATTGGTTAATTTGTAGATTAATTGATCTCTCTAAAAACATAATTTGATTCTCTACCTGCTCTATTTTATACTTTGATTGGTTAACCTTACTTCTTTTTAAAAGTCCATCAAAAATTGGAATAACAACTTTAAGACCAAGAGTTCCAAATTTTTTCCATCGGTCAGTTTCAAAAAAAAGATTTCCCATGGATGTTGATGTGTTAAACCCATAATTATAATTTGCGTAAACCTGAGGTAAAAATTGAGACCTATTATTTTTTAAATCGTAAAATTTAAGGTTTCTGTCACTTTGAAGTATTGAGTATTCAATTCTATTAGAGTAATCAAAATCATTTAAATCATAATTAAAATCTGATATGATTTCATCGGTAAGAACCCCATCTAATTCAATTTTATCTTCAATGGACAATCCAATCTGGAATTTAAGTACTGATTTACTTAATGAATATAACCTATCTGCCTTAACCTTTTCACTAAGTAAATTATTATAGGATACAGTAATCCTATCTACATCTAATTTTTCAACAAAACCGTTCTTATATAATTCTTTTGTTTGATCTAACAACTTAGATAATCTTTCTAAATTATCATTGACCAAGTCAACTCTTGATTTCGTATTTAGTGTCGTGTAATATGCTTTCTGTACAGTTTCATGTATATCGATAATATTACTTTTAGTTACCTTTTTAGATAATTTAATTAACTCTTTTGCTGCAGCTAATCCAACAAAGTAAGATCCGTTAAATATCATTTGACTTACATATAAATCCATTCTACCATCATAAGTCTGACCAAATTGGACTTCCTGCTCTGTTCCCTCTGGAACACCGGGCATAAATCTGCTTATGTCTATCAAACTTTTTTGTACCTCATGATTGTACTGAAGTCCTCCATCGAAATTTATTTGGGGAAATCCAATTGAAAGATATTCTTTGTTTAATGCTTTTGAAATTTTTTCTTCGAGGTAAGCATTTCTTAAGTTTTCATTATTTTCAATTGCGAGTTCTATACAATCTTCCAATGTAAGACTTGTTTTTTGAGCAAAACACAAAATTGGAAACGAAAAAAATACCATAACAAGAAGATTCTTCATTTTATTTTTTGATTTAAAATTTGTTCATAATTCATTAATCCTTTCTCAGTAACGATACCTCTAATAAAAAGATCAAAAGATATATACTGAATGTCTCTGAAGTTATAGTTCTTTAGAGGAAATACATCTTGGTTAAAACCTATCTCAATCATTTCAATTCTTAACTTTGATACTATTATTTCATTAATTTCTTTTCTAATAAGACCTTCATTTTTTCCATTTAAAATGACATTTTGAAGGGTTTTTTCAAATAATCTTTCTTTATATTCTTGTGTGATTTTATATAAGTCAGGGTGATATTTTTTAAGATCGTGAATGAATAAAGGTGTCATATCATTTAAAGAATTTCTAAAATGTTTTGAGATTTTAAAAAATGTTTCAATAGAGTTTGATGATTTTTTAATTATTTCTTGAATTTCAAGATGTAGATTATTGTGGTGATACTCAATTGATTTATTAGCAATGGTGTGTTTATCTTTATAATATTTATAGATTGTTTTCTTAGAAATTCCACAATCCGAACAGATATCATCAACCGTAACTCCTCTGATACCATACCTTCTAAAAAGGGTATCTGCTTTTTCAATAATATTTACTTTTAAATCCATATAAACTAAGGAAACTTTTGAATTTCTTACAGTTTCCAACGCAATATTATTTAAAATGTTTTAAATCAATTCATTTTTTTGTGATCAAGTAGATTATGTTTAAAAAAAAATTATTTTTGTCCATTACTAATAATAATGATATCATTTTTTAAAAATTCTAATAATTTCTACGCAATTGACCATAAGAAGAAGTTTCAAGAAGATGATATAGATAAACTATCGTGGCTTCTTAGTCAATCAGAGTATCTAATAAATAAAAGTTTAGAAGGCATTTTTATAGGTCCAAGGAAAGAGATGACTACACCTTGGAGCACAAATGCTGTTGAAATATGCAAAAATGTTGGGATTAATTCTGTAAATAGGATAGAAAAACTAAGTAAAGACAAAAAAGATTTTGATGAGATGCTAGAATCAAAATTTATTAACCCTGGACAAGATATTTTTAAAGTGGATATTGAACCTCAATCTATCTTGTACATTGATAATATTAAAAATTTTAATAAGGACGAAGGATTAGCATTAAGTGAGGAAGAAATAGAGTATCTCGATAGTATTAGCCAAAATCTGGGTAGAAAACTCACAGATAGTGAAGTTTTTGGCTTCTCTCAAGTAAATTCTGAACACTGTAGACATAAAATTTTTAATGGAGAATTTATCATAAACGATAGGAAAAGGGATAAATCTCTCTTTGAAATGATAAAATCTACTTCAAAATCAAACTCAAAAAATTTGATCTCAGCATATAAGGATAATGTTGCCTTCATAAAGGGACCAAAAATTGAAATGTTTACTACAAAGAATAAGGAGTCATCTGACTTTTATTATTCAAGTGAGATTTTATCCTCTATTTCTCTGAAAGCTGAAACACATAATTTTCCTACTACTGTGGAGCCTTTTAGTGGTGCCGCTACAGGATCAGGTGGTGAAATAAGAGATAGGATGGCTGGAGGTCAAGCAAGTATTCCACTTGCAGGAACAGCTGTTTATATGACATCCTACCCAAGAACTACGAAATCTAAAAAATGGGAAAAAAATCAAATTAAAAAAAAGTGGCTATACCAACATCCGAAAGATATATTAATTAAAGCTTCAAATGGGGCAAGCGATTATGGTAATAAGTTTGGACAACCGTTGATATGTGGTAGTTTATTAACTTTTGAGCATAACGAAAAAGAATTATCATACGGTTATGATAAAGTTATAATGTTAGCTGGTGGTGTAGGATATGGTAAAGAAAAAGAAACCAAAAAAAAGAAAATATCTGAAGGTGATCTCGTGGTTGTTATGGGTGGTGACAATTATAGAATTGGAATGGGAGGAAGCTCTGTCTCATCAGTAAATACAGGAGAATTAAAAAATAAAATAGAATTAAATGCAGTTCAAAGATCAAATCCTGAAATGCAAAAAAGAGTAGCAAATGTTATTAGAGCTCTTTCAGAAGAAATTGAAAATCCAATATTATCAATCCATGATCATGGAGCAGGAGGACATTTGAATTGTTTATCCGAATTATTAGAAGACACAGGTGGCGAAATTGATATTCATAAATTACCTATTGGTGATCCAACTCTTTCTGAAAAAGAAATTATAGGAAATGAGTCTCAGGAAAGAATGGGAATTATCATTAAAGAAAAAGATTTTGAAAGGGTTTTAAATATTGCAAAAAGAGAAAGAGCACCAATATATTTAGTAGGAAAAGTCAAAGAAAATAAAAAGTTAGTTTTTAAGGGTAAAAACAAACTAAATCCGATTGACTTAAGCCTCAAAGATTTTTTTGGATCCTCTCCAAAAACAATTATTACTGATAAAACCGTTGAAAATAATTTTAAAGAACCAGTATTCAACAAAGATCTTATTATCAAATATTTAGAAAATGTTTTATCATTAGAATCTGTAGCTTGCAAAGATTGGCTTACAAATAAAGTAGATAGGTGTGTCACAGGAAAAGTTGCTCTTCAGCAAACTGTTGGTGAAATTCAATTACCACTAAATAATTTAGGAGTAATGGCACTTGATTTCAAATCTAACAAAGGTATTGCAACCTCTCTTGGATTTGCTCCAGTTACATCTTTAGTAAATGAAAAAATTGGAGCAAAATATTCATTATTAAAAGCCTTAACTAATATAATTTGGGCACCAAGTAAATCAATTAATGATATATCTTTAAGTGCTAACTGGATGTGGCCGGCTAATAATCTAGGTGAAAACACCAGATTATATAACGCAGTAAAATCATTAAGTGATTTTGCAATCAGTTTGGGTATGAATATTCCAACAGGAAAAGATTCCCTATCTATGACTCAGAAATATCCTAATGGAGAAAAAGTATTATCTCCTGGAACAGTTATAATATCCGCGGTATCAGAAGTTGAGAATATTAATAAAGTTGTTAAACCTAAACTTATAAAAAATTTAAATTCAAAGCTTATATATATTAATTTATGTGAGGGATTTAATCTTGCTGGATCCGCATTCTACCAGACTTTCAATTGTGTAGGTAATAAAGTAATTGAAACAATCGATCATGATAAAATATTAAGAATTTTTTCAGTTGTCCAGAAATTAATAAAGGAAAATAAAATTTTATCTGGTCATGATATTTCCTCAGGTGGTTTGATCACTTCTTTATTAGAAATGAACTTTCCCAATAAATCACATGGAATTAAAATTAATCTCGACAAAATAAATGAATCAAATATCATCGATATTTTATTCAATGAATCTCCAGGAATTATTTTACAAGTGCATGAAGAGACAACAAACTATCTTAAAGAAAAGAATATCAATTTTATTGATTTAGGAAGCGTAATTAATAAAAGAAAGTTATTAATTAATAAAGATAAAACTAAAATTCAAATTGATATTGACGACTTTAGAGATACATGGTACAAAACCTCGTACCTATTAGATAAAGAACAGACTGAAAAAAATAAAAGTAAAGAGAGATTATTAAATTATAAAAATCAACCCCTTATATATTCATTTCCCAATAACTTTTCAGGAAAAATGCCAATTATTAATTTCAAAAAAGATATTAGGGCTGCAGTAATACGTGAAAAGGGAATAAATAGCGAAAGAGAAATGGCTTACATGCTTCATATATCTGGATTCAAAGTAAAAGATGTTCACATGACTGATCTTATTTCTGGAAGAGAAAATTTAGAAGACGTTAATATGATTGTTTTTCCAGGGGGATTTTCTAATTCAGATGTTTTAGGTTCAGCTAAAGGATGGGCTGGTGCTTTTAAATTTAATAAAAAAGCAAACCATTCGATAAAATCGTTTTATGAGAGAGAAAATACATTAAGTTTAGGAGTATGTAACGGTTGTCAGTTAATGATGGAATTAGATCTTATATACCCTACCCTTCATGAAAACCATCCTAAGATGAAGTATAACAGCTCAAATAAATTTGAATGTGTTTTTACAAGCATTGATATAATGGATACCAATTCTATTATGCTAAAGAATATGTCCGGATCCACTCTGGGAATTTGGTCAGCTCATGGTGAGGGAAGATTTGATCTGAAAAATAATAATATTGAAATAGCTGCAAAGTTTCATTATGAGGATTATCCTGGAAATCCAAATGGATCTGATCAATCTACTGCTGCAGTATGTTCAGAGGATGGTCGTCATTTAGCTATGATGCCGCATCTTGAAAGAACAATATTCCCATGGAATTGGGCTCATTATGATTCCCAAAGAAAGGATGAAATATCTCCATGGATTATACCTTTTATAAACGCACGAAAATGGCTTGAGGAAAATGCATAATTTAATTTTTAAAAATTAAAAAATTAAATCTACTTTTGTAGGCCATTGCATTGGCTCATGGTGTAACTGGTAACACGTCTGGTTTTGGTCCAGAAGAGTCTAGGTTCGAGCCCTAGTGAGCCAACAAATTTTTAATATGAGTACAAGTACAGTTAAAATATTTTCAGGAACAGGATCAAATGATCTCGCCAAAAAAATTGCTTCAAGTTTTGGTAAGAATTTAGGACAAGGAAAACTTGGTAAATTTAGTGACGGCGAATTAAGTTATAGATATACCGAAACAGTTAGAGGCTCTGATGTCTATATTGTTCAATCAACAGTAGACAGTTCTGATAATATCATGGAGTTGTTTTTAATGATAGATGCAGCAAAAAGAGCGAGTGCTAAATATGTTAATGTTGTTATTCCGTATTATGGCTATGCAAGACAAGATAGAAAAGATAAGCCAAGAATTGCAGTTTCTGCTAAATTAATGGCAAATCTACTGACTGCTTCAGGGGCATCTAGAATTGTATCTTGCGATCTTCATGCGGGTCAGATTCAAGGGTTTTTTGATATACCATTAGACCACCTAAACGGTAGTTCAGTTTTTGTACCATATGTTAAGTCATTAAAACTTGATAATGTAATATTTGCATCTCCTGATGCAGGTGGAACTGAAAGAGTAAGAGACTATGCTAAATACTTTGATTGCGATTTTGTTATATGCGATAAAACCAGAGAAAAGGCAAACGAGGTAAAAAGTGTTCAAGTGATTGGTGAAGTTAAAGATAGAGATGTAATTATAATTGATGATTTAATTGATACTGGTGGTACAATTGCTATGTCATCTAAAGTATTAATGGAAAAAGGAGCTAAATCTGTTAGGGCAATTATTACTCATCCTGTCTTGAGTGGAAATGCGGAAGAAAATCTGAATAATTCTGCACTAACTGAATTAGTTGTAACAGATAGTATTCCTCTAAAGTTTAGGAATAAAAGAATAAAAGTGTTATCCATTGCAGGATTAATTGCAAAAGCTATTAGAAAAATTCATGATAATGAATCTACTAGCTCACTTTTTATAAATAGATAAATTAAATTATATGGAAACAATTGAGATTATAGGGTATAAAAGAGCAAATCTTGGTAAAAAAGATTCCAAAAAATTAAGAGAGGACGGTAACGTCCCTTGTGTAATTTATGGTGGAGATGAACAAATTCATTTCCATGCACCAATGATTCTTTTTAGAGACTTAGTCTACACACCGGGAGCAAATTTTGTTAAACTGAATATTGAAGGACAAGAAATTGATGCAATACTTCAAGATATTCAATTTCATCCAGTTAGTGAGATTATTTTACACGCTGATTTCTTACAACTTAAAGACGATAAGAAGATTAAAATGGAAATACCAGTTAAGATCATTGGTGACTCACCAGGAGTTCAACAAGGTGGTAAAATTTTAATGAGAATTAGAAAGCTTTCTCTCATGGCATATCCTAAGAACATGCCATCATTCGTAGAAGTAGATATTAGTGGCTTAGAACTTGGTAAAAGTATCAAAGTAGAGGAATTGTTAAGTGAAGACTACGATATTTTAAATAGTCCATTAGTTAGTGTGGTATCTGTTAACATACCAAGAGTCAAAATTGAGGTTGAGGAAGAGGAGGAAGAAACTGAAGGTGAAGAAGGTACAGAGGGAGAAGTTCAAGAAGGAGGTGAAGGAAAGCCTGAAGATTCTAAGAAGGATGGTGATAATAAAGAATCAGGAGATTCTAAAGAAGAACAAAAAGACTAGTTATACTTTTTAATTATTTTTAATCGAAAGTTTAGTATAAATTTATTATGCTAAACTTTTGATTTATGAAATATCTTATAGTTGGACTCGGAAATGTTGGACCAGAATACGAGCAGACAAGACATAACATCGGATTTAGTATCATAGATCAAATTGCAGAAAAATTTGAATTAAAATTTAATATTGATAAGCAAGCTGAATATTGCTCTTTTAAATATAAGACAAGAAGTATTCATCTCATAAAACCATCTAACTTTGTAAATAATAGTGGTAAAGCAGTAAATTATTGGTTGAATAAACTTAAAATAAAAAATGAGAATCTAATCGTCTTACTTGATGACTTATCCTTACCCTTTGGAAAGATTAGAATTAAGAAAAGTGGATCAGATGGCGGTCACAATGGATTAAAAAGTATTAATCAAAGCTTAAATACTACAAATTATATAAGATTAAGATTTGGTATAGATAATAACTTCAGGCCTGGCTACCAATCCGAATATGTTTTAAGCAAGTTTTCAAATAGTGAGTTAAGTGAAATTGAATTACTTAAAATTCAATGCGCTGATATAATTCTTGAAATTATTATCAATGGTACAGACAGAACAATGAATAAATTTAATTAAGCTACTACAGCTCCATTACTTATATCAGAATCTGGTTGCATTAAACTTAACTTACCATCAGAATCTTCGGCAAGTAGTAACATACCCTGGCTTTCAATTCCCATCATTTTTCTTGCCTTCAAATTTATTAGTACCATTACCTTCTTTCCAACAATTTCCTTAGGAGTATAATATTTTGATATTCCACTTAGAATAACCCTTTCATCAACTCCTGTATCAATTAATAATTTTAATAATTTATTTGATTTTGGTACATTTTCGGCGTTGATAACTGTACCAACTCTAATATCTACCTTCAAGAAATCATCAAAATCTATAGTTTTTTTCTCAGGCATAACTTTATTATTAGCTTCAATAGACAATTTAAGTTTTTTTATTTGATCATCAATTTTTGAATCATCAATTTTTGAAAAAAGATGACCATTTTGACTAATGATATGACCACCTCTAATTAATGTGGTAGAAGTTTTTTTCCAAGGGATCTTTTCTTTATTTAATAATTTAAAAATTTTAGAGGATGTGAATGGAATGAAGGGCTCACTAATAATTGCAAGATTTGCAACAATCTGTATTGAATTATAAATTATTTTTTTAACAAAATCTTCATCCTCATCATACTTTTTCCATGGCTCGTTATCAGTCAAATACTTATTTCCTAATCTAGCTATATCCATAACATAGCCCATTGATTCCCTAAACTTAAAATTTTTCATGGAATCCTCTATTTTGAATTTTAGGGAGAATAAATCTTCGAACAATTTATCATCAATCTCTCTTTCTGATACTTTTGGTACGCTGCTATCAAAATATTTATTACATAAAACAAATACCCTGTTAACATAGTTACCTAAAATTGCTACTAACTCATTATTATTTTTTGCTTGGAAATCTTTCCAGGTAAAATCACTGTCTTTATTTTCTGGTAAATTTGTAATTAAACAATATCTCAATTCATCTTGCATACCAGGAAAATCTTTTAGATACTCATGTAACCAAACTGCCCAATTTTTAGATGTAGAAATCTTGTCTCCCTCTAAATTCATAAACTCATTTGCAGGAACATTAGTAGGTAAAATATAATCACCATGTTCCATCAACATCATAGGAAAAATAATACAGTGAAAAACAATATTATCTTTTCCAATAAAATGAACGAGATTTGTGTCATCATCTTTCCAATATTTTTCCCATCCGTCCTTGTCTAACTCTTTAGTCGCAGTGATATAACCAATTGGTGCATCAAACCAAACATACAAGACCTTTCCTTCGGAATTTTCTAAAGGTACTTTTACTCCCCAGTCTAGATCTCTAGTCATTGCTCTTGGTTTCAAACCTTCTTTTAACCAGGATCTACACTGTCCTAAAACATTTGTTTTCCAGTTTTTCTTTGTACTAATATAGTTATCCACTTTCTCTTGAAGTTTATCCATTGGGAGATACCAATTTTTTGTTTCTTTTAAGATGGGTTTATTTCCACTCAATACAGAGGTTGGATTTTTTAATTCTAATGGACTCAATGTTTTTCCACACTTCTCACATTGATCACCATAAGCATTTGGACTTGAGCAAGATGGGCATTCACCGACAATATACCGATCAGATAAGAATTGATTTTCTTTGCTATCGAAATATTGAGATGATATTTTTTCACTAAAAGATTTCTTTTTATTAAGATTTAAAAAAAATTCTGAGCTCGTCTTGTGATGAATATCTCTAGACGTTCTTGAAAAGATATCAAAACTTATACCAAACTCATCGAAAGATTTTTTTATTAGATCATAGTACTTATCGACAATTTCTTTTGGAGTTTTCTTTTCATCTCTTGCCTTTATAGTAATAGGTACACCATGTTCATCAGTACCACTGATAAACTTAACATCATCTCCTCTAGACCTCAAATATCTAACATATATATCGGATGGTATGTAACAGCCTGCCAAGTGTCCGATATGGATTGGACCATTTGCATATATAAGTGCAGCAGTAACTAAATGACGTTTATATTTTGGCATCTAACTTTTTTTTCTCATCATTTCAAAAAAGTCCCACATCTCTTTAGTTACCATTTCCAAATTATTAAATTGACCAGCACCCTTTAACCACTCAGCACCATCAATAGTAACTACCTCACCATTTATATAGGATGAGAAATCAGAAACTAGATAAGCACATAAATTTGATAATTCTTGATGTTCACCAACTCTACCTAATGGTACTTTTTTTGCAGGATCAAACTTATCCTTTAAATCTCCTGGGAGTAATCTATCCCAAGCTCCTTTTGTTGGAAAAGGTCCAGGTGCTACAGCATTTAATCGAATATTATACTTGGCCCATTCTACTGCTAGAGAGCGGGTCATACTTAGAACACCAGCTTTAGCACATGCAGATGGAACAACATAGCCTGAACCGGTCCAAGAATATGTTGTTACTATATTTAAAACATTCCCTGATTCTTTGTTTTTAATCCATCTTTTTCCAAGATTCAAAGTAAAGTTTATTGTGCCTTTAAGAACAATATCAATTATTGCATCAAATGCTCTTGTTGATAATCTCTCTGTTGGACTAATAAAATTTCCAGCTGCGTTATTAACTAGACAATCAATACTGCCAAACTTTTCAAATGATTTTTCTATAACATTATTTACTTGGTCAGGTTCCCTAACATCACAACTAATTGGATAAACCTTATTTTTATTTTGTTTTTTATTAATTTTTTTGGCTACCTCATTTAGAAGGTCTTCTCTTCTACTAGTTATAATAATATTTGCACCAAGTTCATAAAAGTATTCTACCATTGATTTACCTAAACCCGATCCTCCTCCAGTAACCAGAATAACTTTACCCTCTAAACTATTTTCCTTGAGCATTCCCTTCATATATTATTATTTTTATTCAAAATTTACATCACCATTTATTTTTTTAACTAAACCCTGCAATACTCTTCCAGGACCACATTCAATAAAGGTAGATATATTATTACTAATCATATTATTCACAGATTGTGTCCACAAAACTGGTGAAGTTAACTGATTTATTAAATTAGATTTAATTTCTTCTGGTATTGAAGAAGGTTTTGCATTGAAATTTTGATAAATTGGTGCTGATGGAATTCTAATTTTAGAATTATTTACTGCAGATTCCAACTCAATTTTTGCTGACTCCATATATTTTGAATGAAATCCTCCACCAACTTTTAATGGTATAGCCTTTGCACCATTTTCTTTTAAAGAATCACATGCTTCTAAAATCTCTATTTTTGATCCTGATATAACAATCTGACCAGGACAATTATAATTTGCTGGAACCACATCATCATAATCAGCACATATTCTATCAACATCTTTATCATCTAAGCCTAATACTGCAGCCATCGTTGAATCCTCATTTTTACAAGCTTTTTGCATTGCTCTAGCCCTAATTAAGACAAGTCTCAAACACTCTTCAAATGAAAGAGAGCCTGAGCATGCTACAGCCGAAAATTCTCCAAGAGAATGGCCAGCAAATGCTGATATATTATTTAAGTTTTTTACTAGGAAAGTAATGTAAGAATGAATAAAAATCGATGGTTGAGTGATATCTGTTTTAGTTAACTCTTCTGGAGTACCATTAAACATTACATCAGTTATGTCAAAACCAAGAATTTTATTTGATTCTTTAAATAATTTTTTAGCTTCTTTATTTGATTCGTATAGGTCTTTTCCCATACCAACAAACTGAGATCCCTGTCCAGGAAATAATGCTGCCTTCATAACTATTTTTTTCAAAAGTAAGAAATAAACTCAATCATTAATAAATCGAGAACTTATTTCTTTACTTGGAATAAAACAGTTCTCACTTTTTCCAAACCAAGTGTACCTGTTTTTAGCTATTATATTATAGAAAAAATCTAAAATGAAACTAGGAAATATCTTAAAAAACGAAAATAAATTATAGAAACCCCCTATCTCTGATAATATCATTAGTACAGCCTTAGATTTAGTGTAGACTATTCCATTATTAAGAAAAACTATAGACTTACCTATACTTTTTTTATCAATTTTACCTTTTAGTGAATTAATTGCAAATTTTGAGGATAAGGCAGAATAATGAAAAATATTTTTTTTGTCGATACTTAAAATATTGTTAACCTGCGAATTACACAAATTACAATACCCATCAAAAAAAATTATTTTCTTGGAGCTTATCTCAGTAATTGAACCCATCCTTTAATTTCTTTAATTTGGTCAGTTTCATCTAATACATCAAATCTAACATTAGCATTATAAAAATATGTACCAGATGGTAAATCTTTTCCTCCTTTGGTCTTACCATTCCAATTTATAAAAATACCATTAATAAGATCTTTATCAGAATCGTAGGTGAAAACTTGATTTCCTGCCCTATCAACAATTGAAATATTAACTGATCTAACAAACCTTGGACACCTAGAAAAATCAAATCCAACAATAGATCCATCCGAGTAAAAAGGTGTAAAGAAATCATTATTTCCATCACCATTAGGAGTAAAAACATTAGGTAAAATATATACAGGGCAATTATCTCTTGATATAGTATCGGACGGAATACTTTCATTTCCTGATCTATCAAGCGAAGTAATGTAATAGTATCCTTTTAAATTGGTCAAATTTTTATGTTCAAAATATGTGTTATTAACAGAACCTATTTTTTTAAATCTATTATTATTCTCTGAGAAATAGACATTATAAAACCTACTATCAGAAGCACATGGATCGTTCTCTATTTCCCACTCAATTCTATTTTCAAAATCTTTGATACTACATGATTTATTGGAAAAATAATTTTCACAATTATAATCATCAGAAATTTTAAAATTTACTGGTGGACAAGGAGGTACTAGATCATTTGTTTGTGCACATATTTTTTGGGATTTATTTAACAACCTATCTCCAAGAGAAATATTTAAAGGTAATGTGCTATTCTCATATGTACCCGAGGTCATAACATAGTAACAATAAAATTTATTATCATCAAGAGGGATTCCTTCAAATCCACCATCATCTGAATAATTATAACCACTATCTATAACATTAACAGAATCAATAAGAATAAATTCGTCATCAGAATAACCAGATACATTATTTCTGTATATATAATGCATTGGATGTGATGATGAACTGTTAGACCAGGGTACATCAAAATTCCAATTTAAATTGATTGTGTTTTGAGTTCCATTTAATTCTAAGCGAACTGTTGAGGCGTGAGAAGATGTATCAAAAGGAATTGTATCTTCTTGTGAGAAGACTTCAATTTTATAGTTAAATATATTTTCATCTGTATTAATGGAATTATCTATAAAAAAAGTGTCCGAAATAATACTAGACTCAAAAAGTATATCATTAGATCTATAATCATTGTATCTTTTAACCTTATAATTATAAGGTTTTGGGAAAAGAAGCGTATCCAATTTTAGAGGGGGTATCCATGAAATAAAATTTTCTCCATTTAATATATCTGTTTTCTCAACCGATACATTAGTTACAACTGGCGCATCTGCTTCAATTATAACACAAACCTCCTCCGAAACATAACTAGTTCCACCCTCTGGTAATTTAAATTGTGCAACAAGTCTATAACAATACTTGGAGCCAGATGCTAATTTGCTTCCATCATTATTATCGTTATATATAACCTCATTACCCTCAACACTACCAATAAGTTTATAACCAGATCCCTCAGGAATGCCAATTTCACAGTTATCTGGATTATATTCAAAACTACCTATTCTTCTCCATACTTGAATTTCATCTGCGTTATCACAACTATACTGATCCCAAGAAACTAAAGCTGACCTCTCAGGCTGTAATGTAACGTTAATACCAGTGGGTGCAGGTGCAACAACTTGAATCTGCCAATTTGAAAACTCTACTAGATTAGGCCCATAATTTGGTTGGTCTGTTATCTTAAACTGTATATCGTATGGTCTCTCCCTAACATGAGAGCAATTTGTCTGCCATTCAAATAACATTGTACTTGGAGAATCTTTAAACTGAGGTGGATTTGGAGAAAATGTAGCTGGAGAGGATATAAACTCAAAAGGGCCACCAAATGCTTCTATTTTTATCTTATTGAAATCAGGATCCTCACCAAAGATAGTATCCTGTATCAAAGTGCCAGCATCGACACAGATTGGATCTAAGCTCTCTAAAATAGGCCTCTCGTTATTTGAGCTTTGTATAAATACTTGCATATCTCTGGTAACGTGTCCAAGTTTAAACCATTCAGATCCAACCTTTCTCCACTCCACAACCCTAAAAGCAAAATTATACTCACCCTGAGATCCAGGTGCATCCCAAATAAGATCTCCTAGGATAGAATCTAATGTAAATGTAGGTTGGCCGAGACCATCTTCACTTCCTTTATTATATTCTTCATAAAACTCTTCAAAGTTTGGAAATCTGTAGTTAGTAACTTCAAAAACATCGTCCTGCATCGGAACAACTAATTCGTATGATAGACTATCGCCATCCGGATCGTATGCTCCAGGATTATGGATATATCTTATTCCAACTATACCATTATCTATTGGAGGAATCAATAGCACAGGTGTGTTATTTAATCCAAATAATGGATCAATTAATATCTCTGTTTCAATAAAAAATGGAGTATCAACAGAGTTTTCCATATTTACAATTTGATCGTTCCTGTTCTGCTCATAATAACTTACAACATATCTCCCAGGGGCCTGAAATGTGTGAATAACTTTAAATAGATTAAGTGCAACCATATTCTCGAGCAGTATTTTATTTGCTGATAATGCAGATTCATCAAGGACTTCTAAGATATTTCCATCTCCAAAATCAAACTTTCCACCTCCAAACTCAACTTCTGATCCTGTATCGGTGTAACCTATGATTGTAAATTCATAAGTTAGACTTGTTGATGATATCCTCTTAGCAATTATTTCACCGGCTCTTATGTGTGTAGCATTTATATCAGAGAATAAATAAATAAGCGCTAAAGAAATAAATATGAATTTTTTTACCATTTTACTTATCAACTATACGTATTTAATTAATAATTTAACGAAAATCAGAGTATTTATTATCAGGTAAATTTTAAAGCTCTCTAATAAGTAATATATACACAGGTAAATGGTCGCTGTAGCCATCTAAGAAACTTCCCCCAGCAAAACTCCTGAAAGGGTAACCCTTAAATCTACCAGATTGATTAAAAAGGAATTTTCTATCATAAATTTTAGATTGATAATATGAAAAGGATTTATAACTTGAATTTATAAGAGATCCCGTTAACAATATTTGGTCAAATAAGTTCCAATTATCTCTGTAGGCTAGTGTACCCATTCCTTTTTTATGCATGTCTTCCATTGGATTATACAACTCATTAATTTTAGTATCATCTTTTGAATTATTTGCATTTAAAATTTCTTTTATGCTCTCATTAGTCGGGTCATCATTAAAATCTCCCATAGTTATAATTTTTGCTTTTCTATCAATATTCTGAATTGAGTCAATAATAAATTTATTTAACTCTGCTGCCTTATTTCTGAGGGGTCTTGATCTTGACTCTCCCCCTGATCTAGATGGCCAATGATTTACTATGATATAAATTACATCTCCTTCCAGCTCTCCCTTTACAACTAATTGATCTCTAGTATAATCTTGCCTATTTCTTGTCTTATCATATATATTGAGATACATACTTTTTTCGTCAATAACTTTAAAAAATGATTTTCGAAAAATTAATGCAACGTCGATCCCTCTCTCATCCGGAGAGTCAAAATGAGATATACCGTAGTTTCCACCTTTTAGCGCTTCAGTAGATATTAAATCTTCTATTACTTTTCTATTTTCAACTTCGCATAGCCCAACAATTGTAGGCAAATTTTTGGTTTCATCAAGACCAATTCCAGATATAACCTTTGAAGTATTAAGTAATTTTTTATTGTATACTTTAGACCTATTATAATTCATCTCCATAATTGGGCTTGCCTCATCATTCTTATTAACATCGTTAATAGTATCGAACAAATTTTCAACATTGTAGAAAGCTAAAGTATGAATTCTATACTTTTTCTGTTCTGAAAAAAGTTGAAAATTAACCGATAAAAATAAAATTAAAACCAAATATTTTTTAAGCATAAAATATCTTTAAATCTTATAACCTAAAATAATATTTATTTAGTTAATAAGTATTAATTTCGAGCTAATATGTATAAAGTTTTTTTATCGGTCTTTCTTCTAGTAAACACTGCTGTTTTCTCTCAGAATTTTAAAGGTAAAATTATCGATGCGCTTACTGGTAAACCATTGTCTGGTGTTATCATTGAATTTGATAATAAAACTACTCAATCAGATAACGAAGGTCTTTTTGAATTTAGTGGTGAAAATATAAGTGTTATATATCTGACCATTTCTGGTTACGAAAAAAAATCGCTAGAAATCAATAGAAATAATACTGATGACTTTATCATTGAGATGGAGCCTGATTTAATTGATTCCGATCTTGAGTCTGGAATTATTTCGTTATCCGATCTCGATTTAAGCGATGACAATAACAGTAGTGATTTCTCATCAGGGCTTCTAAGCTCATATAACGATGTTTTTCAGAGTATTGCAGCATATCAATTTGGTATAGCACGATTCAGGCAAAGGGGCTATGACTCAAGAAATAATAAAGTTTTAATGAATGGTGTTGAAATGAATAAAATTTATGATGGAAGACCACAGTGGAGTAATTGGGGAGGTTTAAATGATGTTTTAAGAAACAGAGAATATTCTAATGGTCTTGAAGTTGCAAATTCCAGTTTTGTTGGAATCAATGGTTCAACAAATTTTATTCTCAGATCCTCTCAGTACCAAAAAGGTTTTAAAATCTCATACTCTCAAACAAATACAAGTTATACAAATAGAGTAATAGCAACATACACATCTAATATCAGGAATTGGTATTACACAATATCTGCAAGCAGAAGGTGGGCAGAGGAAGGTCACTTCAATGGTACTTTCTATGACGCTAACTCCTTCTTCCTATCTTTAGAAAATAAAATTAATGATAACCACAGCATTAATTTTGTAGGTATATACGCAAGTAATCGAAGAGGTAAGTCATCGGCAAGCACTCAGGAAGTTTATAACCTGCAGACACCTAACTACAACTCATACTGGGGATGGCAAGATGGAAAAAGAAGAAACTCTAGAGTTAAAAGACTTTCAGAGCCTATATTTTTATTAACGCATTACTGGAAAATTAATGATAAAATAAATCTAGAGACAAGTATTCTTAACCAATTTGGTTTAATAGGAAACAGTAGAATTAATTACTCAAATGGACCAAATCCAGATCCTACGTACTACAGAAAATTACCTAGCTATTATTTGAGAAACTTTAATGACAGACCTGAACTCAGTGAGTACTCACTCCAAAAATTTACATCATTATCTAATTATAATCAGCTAGACTGGAATTTCATGTATTCATCAAATATGATAAAGGATTCTAACAATAAAAGTATTTACATGATATACGAGGATAGGGTTGATGATAATATCATTCAGTTCAACTCGGTATTAGATTATGAAATAAATGAAAATTTAGAACTTAAAGTTGGCATCAATGCAAAAAGGCTCATCTCAAAAAGTTTTGCATATACCCTTGATATGTTAGGTGGTGATTATTATGTTGATGTTGATAGTTACAGGCAAGGAAATGAAGCACAAAATGATTTGAATAATCCTAATAGGATAATTTATAAAAATGAAAAATTCAAGTATAATTTTAATGTCTTCTCTGAAAATGTGAACCTTTTTTCAATGGTAAGATATGATCTTAATAAGTTTTCTTTTGTTCTCAGCCCTAAGATAACATATCAAACAATACAGAGAGAGGGAGAATTTAAAAATGGAGTTTACCCAGAAAACTCATACGGTAAGGGAATAAAAAAGGAGTTTATTGATGGTAGCGGAAAAATTGGAATCGAATATAAACTAACTGGAAGGCATATTTTTAACCTTAATGGAGCCTTTATTTCAAGGGCACCAACAATAAGAAATTCTTTTTCAAACTCCAGAGAAAACCACAACTTCGTTGAGGGCCTTGGATCTGAAAAAATATATTCTATAGAAAGTTCTTACAATATGAATATAAATCCTTTAAAAGTAAAACTATCTGGATACTATACTCAGTTTAGAGATATGAATGAGATATCTTTCTTTTTTGCTCAAGGTTTATCCGGTCTAGAAGAAAGTTCAGATTTTGTATCTGAAATAATGAGTGGCTCTCATAGAGATCATTATGGTCTAGAGCTTGGGATAGAATCAAAATTAACCAGCACGCTTAAGGTGACTTCCGGAGTAGCATTTGGTGAATATGTATACACAAATAATCCAAACCTGTACCTGACCTCTGACGATATAAGTGGCGTAGCTGATTATGGCACAACTTATATAAAAAATTATAAGGTACCAGGAACACCCCAGAGAGGTTACTCTATTGGATTGGAGCATAGAGATCCAAAATATTGGTGGATAAGTGCTAATGCAAATTATCTAACTAATAACTATATAGATATATCTCCAATACTAAGGACTAATAATTTTTATCTTAATCCAGATGACCCAGACGGATTCCCTTTTCCTGAGGCAAATGAACTAGAAGCTAGAAGTCTTTTAAAACAAGAAAAATTTAGTGATATCCTTTTAGTTAATTTATTTGGAGGAAAGTCGTGGAAGATAGATGACTATTTCATTGGTGTTATATTAAGTGCTAATAATATATTGGATAGAAGATATAAGAGCGGTGGTTACGAGCAATCAAGGAATGCAAACTACAGGCTATTAAAACAAGACATTGACAGTGGATCAAGAATTTTTGGTCCAAGGTATTGGTATGGTTACGGAAGAACATACTACATAAATATTTACTTTAGATTTTAAAACTTTGAAATGAAAAACTACTACAAACTTCTAATTTTATTCTTTTTATCGTCATGTGTTCAAGATAACGAATTTTCTATCCCAGAATTAGTATGTAATGATCCAAACCTTACACAAACTAAATCTGTTGGAGAAATTTTTAAATCTTCAGGGAGTAATGCAAAAAAATATAATGACGAAGATATTTTAGTTGGTTATGTAGTATCCTCTGACGAGGGTGGAAATATTTATAAGAATATCTCTTTGGTTGATTCAGATGGTAAAGGTTTTAATGTATCCGTTGACAGATATGATAATTACACAGCATTTGAACCTGGAAGGAAGGTTTACGTTAAGCTAAAGGGTCTCTATACTCAAGTAGATTTTGGAGCCCTTGAAATTGGCGAATTATACAACAATACTCAGATAGGTAGAATTCCTGAAATCTTAATTAGCGATTATTTAATGAGAAGTTGCGAAGTTGTTGATGAGGAAAACCTGGTAAATAAAATATCTATTTCTGATATCTCTGATAAATATTTACACACACTCATTGAGTTAGATGGCGTTCAGTTTAAGGATAACGAAATTGGAGGGAATTACTACAGTCAAAACAAAGACTTAGGTGGCGCAACAAATAGGGTTATTGTTGACGGACTGGGATATGAACTTATTGTTAGAACAAGTAGCTACGCTGATTTTGCAAGTTCCCCACTTCCAACAGGAAATGGAAAAATTAGAGGGGTTCTGACTAGGTTTGGTGACGACTACCAATTATTTCTCAGAACAGAAAATGATATTAATATGAATTCTTCAAGAACATCTGTTAATAGATTGGGTATAGGTGCAATGAAAAGCAAGTCAGAGGGAACAATTGAAGATAATTATTACATTGAGGGGGTGGTGACAATGTCTCCATCTGCAGGAAATATTACAGATAGAAACATTATAATCCAAGATGAAACTGGTGGGATTGTTGTCAGGTTTGATAATAATGTAGGTTCTGGAGTGAAGGAGGGTAATAAACTTAAAATACTTGTAAAAGATGCAAGGATGGGTTCATTTGCAAATGTTACACAAGTATCTGATATCAATTACTCAGGAAAAATTGATGGAGAAAATATTGTTACTCTTATCGAGGAAAATGCTACACTACCTACTCCTATAAAGTTAACACTAGATGAATTGAAGACGGGAAATTATGAATCGGTCCTAGTTGAAGTTGAAGGAGTTCAGTTCGTTACTGATGATGTAAACCAAATTCTTGCAGGAACCAGAACTATTACTGACTGTAACGATAAATTTTCAGTATATACAAGGACATTTGCAAATTTTGCTAATACTAAAACTCCAAATGGATCTGGAAAAATTACTGCCATAGCATCATCTTATTACGATGAGAAACAATTACTTCTCAGAAATACGGATGTATTTAGTGAGATGAGTGGCACAAGATGCTCAGAGCCTGAACCAATATTTTTTGAAGATTTTGAAGGTATTTCGAATACAGGTTATGATGTTTATATAACACTTTTAAATTGGTATAATATCAGTGAGTCAAACGGTACTGAAAAATGGGAGGCAAGAGACTATTCAAATAATAAATATGCTCAAATTTCAGCATACAATACAAATGAATCTTCTATGATTGTATGGCTTATAACTCCTGAGATTGATTTAGACGCATCCAATAATGAGGTACTCACCTTCCTAACAAAGGACGCTTACAACAATGGTGAAGCTCTAGAGGTATTTATTTCAAATAATTTTACTGGAAATAATTTATCATCTGCCAACTGGGAAAAATTAGATGCTACCCTAGCCGATGGATCCTCAAGTGGTTATGCAAGCTCATTCACAGATTCTGGAGATATTGATTTATCAGGATACAATGGAAAAATAAGAATAGGATTTAAGTACTCAGGTGGAGACCCATCGAAGACAACTACATACCAAGTAGATGACATAAAAATTCTTGGAAATTAAGGCATATAAAACTTCATTTTATAATTTGCCTTAATAGGATCATTTTATTTTTCATTTTTTTAAATAAATAATTATATTGATCAATCTTTTTATTAAACCACTTATTATGAAATATTTAAATTCCCTTAAATTTTATCTTTTTGCATTTACAATAGTACTATTTATATCATCCTGCGGAGAAGATGGTGGTGACGACGGAACCCCGACACCAGTTGATCCACTTGACACTCAAGGCAACCTTCTTAACGGTAGCTGGAAAGTAAAGGATGCAAATTCTGTAACCAAAGACGGGGCGATAGTCGATGTCTCTACAGATATGACCCTTACCATATCTGGTGGGAGTAAAAGTGGAGGAAACTACTCTACTACAAGTTCAGATAGTGATGAGATCTGGGCTAGCTCGGGCACATGGGAATTCCAAAATGGCGATAAAAATAAAATACTAAGAAATGATGGTGTTGCTGTTAGCATATCATTAACTGAAACTACACTAAGAACTAGTTTTACAACATCAGGTGGTTTGAAGGATGGAAACTGGGTTTTTGACTTTGTAAAACAATAAGACATGAACAAGAAATTAAATTTTACCAATATGAAAAATATCTACATAATACTATCTCTGCTATTTGTATCTTTTACATCTTTGGCAGACGCAACGTTTAACAATGCTTCCGGAGACGGGAAATGGTCTACCATAGGAAACTGGGCTGGTGGAGCACTTCCTACAAATGCTGATAAGGTAACCTTACTGAAATCAGTAACTCTTGATGTTAATGCCACAATAAAACAACTCAAAATTAATGGACAGAACTCAGACGATATTGTTGTTGTTACAGGTGAAGCCGGAAAGGTATTAACCATAACTGGTGCTGGTGTCACACAACCGATTCAATCAAATGGTGCTGGAAAAACCTTAGACTTAACAGGTGTTGTACTTGATATAACATCTACAGATGCAACTGAGACTTATGCAGTTCAAGGCAATAACGGCTTCTTAAAACTTGGTTCGTGGACAACTGTTACAGATGCAAATCTTCTCGCTTCTAGTGGCGTCGCAAATCCAAGAACTATTGAGTTAGATGGTGCATTCACTTCAGCAAAGTTGTTACAATTTAAAACAAACTCCACTATAGTGTTTGGAGCAAATTACGATGGAACTGCCCACACAAATAATATGAGGATTCTTGACAACAATAATGGTCCTGCCAGGGTAACGGTTAAAGGATCAAATTGGTTAAAATCTGGTCAGAAACTTATCGCTGTAAAGACAGGTACCGTGACAGTAGATGGAGAAAATGCTCTCCAAGGTCAGATAGAAATTCAAAGTGCTAATAATTTAAACTTGAATGTAAATAAAAATCAGTCAGGCGCACAGACTATTACAATTGGATCTGGAAATCTTAATCTTACTATGGGTGATAATGTTACCTCATTGGCATTTGCTGATAACTCAGCAGCAGACTGGGGAACTGGTAAAATTGTGATTACTAATTTCAAAGATAATGTAATAAGCTTCGGCTCCGATGCTAGTGGTCTTACAACAGCACAGCTAGCTCAAATTGATATTGGAGGTGGTAACGTTGTTTTAGGGTCTGACGGTAAACTAGCCACAGAAAATAACGAAGTTGCTGCATCTACCTTTAAAAATACAACTGGTGATAGTCTTTGGACTACAGCTGGTAACTGGAGTAATGGTATACCTAACGTGACAACTGCAAAAGTCACAATAAGTAAGTCTATGATTCTTGATGCTGATGTAGAAGTCGCACAAATCAAACTAGATAATACTGAGACTGGTGTTGACGTACTGATTAAAAGTAATAACAGCAAAACGTTAACCCTTAGTGGTACAGGTGTAACAACACCTATACAAAACAATAGGGGTAATGCTACCTTCAATCTTAACCTTAAAGTAGTTATGAACTCGACTGATGCTGTTGAAACAATTTCTGCAACAAGTGCAGGTAATTGTAACGTAACTTTTGGAGCAGATTCAGATCTAACTATTAATGTCCCAACTAAGTTTTTAGCTCAAAATGCAAGGACTATAGAGTTAAATGGAATTATAAGAAATACAGGAACTGGTGAAATCCAAGTCGGAGCAGCGTCTACTGTGAATTTTGGAAGCACATCAGACAATAGCAATTATACTGGTGATATCAAACTGCTTGGTAAAAACACTAATTTGGTATCTAATACAGCTGATAACGGAACATTCTTAGTTGCAAACTCTGCTATAGTTCCAGACGTCGCTACCAACGAAGGTCATAAGGTAACTATTAACGGTCAAAATACTTTTAAGGGTAATATAACAGTATTAGACTCAGCAGTTACACTTACTGTGAATGCTGATCAGTCAAGTGCAGGACTTATTGGAATGGGTAAAGGTAATCTTAAACTAGTTCTAGATACTGCAAAAGTTACTCAGTTGAAGTTTGCTGATAACTCATCATCAGGATGGGGAACAGGAAAACTTGTTATTAACCCTTTCAAAAATAATGTTGTGAGCTTTGGAACTGATGCCAATGGTATTACTGCTGCACAGCTCACTCAGATCGATATTGGAGGAGGGACAGTTAGTATTAATGCCTCTGGTCAAATTTCTGAGAAAACATTAAGTCAGAGACTGAATCCAGGAGATATTGCTTTTACTGGAATTGTTGCTGAGGGAACAGGTGGTGATAATCTATCATTTGTTGCTATGAAAGATCTTGAGAAAGATGTAATAATATTCTTCAGAGATGATGAAGTTACTTCAGATGGATCATTTAATGGGACTGGAGAAGGTTCATTAGAGTGGAAAAATAATTCAGGAGCAGTTATTCCTGCTGGTACATCTATTGTTCTTGATAGTTTAAACAGTGGAACAATGACTGCGAGTATTGGTTCATTGACTAAGCTTTCTCAGAATAGAATGAACCTGTCAGTATCTGGTGATGGTGTTTGGGCATACCAGACAACCACAGATGTATATAACTCAGGTACAAATTCATTTGTTGCTCTCATAGTTGCTGAGGAAAATAAATCACTTAGTGGCTCATCTAGCTCAACTGAAGAAGCTGACCTTACGGCCTGGACTGGTCTAGCTTTTGGGTCAAATGCTGTAAATATATCTGGTGGTTCTGGATCCCCAGATGGTGGTAAGCACGATAGAGAAGTGACTGGCGGAATGAGAGATGCTCTTCTTGCTGAAATTAATAACTCTGAAAATTGGACAACTTCAAATACGGGAGATTCAATGTTGCCTCTTAGCAGAGAATCATATTCCATCTACCCTAGCCCTAGACTTTCAGCTGGTGACATTGCATTTACTGGATATAACGCCGATGCCCCAGATAATTTATCATTTGTAATACTAAAAGATGTAGAGGCTGGAGTTAACTTCTTTATAAGAGATGATGAAGTAAAAATTGATGGAACATTTAATGGTTCAGGCGAAGGAACTATTAAGTGGGAAAATACAACTGGAGCAGTAATTGCTGCAGGAACATCAGTGGTCATAGATAGTACTAACACTGGCACAATTACTGCAAGTACTGGAACTGCTACGAAGATAAGAAACAGTATAAACCTATCTGCTAGTGGTGATGGTGTGTTTGCGTATCAGACATCTACTGATATTTTTGATACGGGAAGTAATACTTATTTAGCACTAATTACTGCTGCTTCTGGTAAATCATTTAGTGGGACTGTAGACGATAGCATAACAGTTGCTTCTGGCCTTGAATGGGGTACAAACGCTATTAATGTGTCTGGTGGTTCTGGGAGTCCTGATGGTGGTAAGCATGACAGAGGAGTTACGACAGGTTCAAAAGAACAACTTCTCGCAGAAATCAATTCATATGATAACTGGACTACGGAGACAAGTAGTGGAGAACTTATTCTTCCACTTGATACAACATCTTATACTGTAACTTCTTCACCAGTTTACGTTCCAACAGTTGTAAAACTTACAGCTTCTTCTGGATCAGTGAATGAAAGTGCAGGACCAATGATGGTGAGTGTTGATATAGTAAACCCTTATCCACTTGATTCCACTACTGTTGAGCTTGTTTTTGTTGGAACTGATAGTACAGACCTAAATAATTTTGTTAGTGATACCATAATATGGGGTCCTGGACAAACTGACAGTCAGAGCGCTACGGTTCCTATATTAAATGATACAGATATTGAGGGAGAAGAAACGTTTACATTTAAATTAAGAAATGTAACTGGAGGATATCAGTCAACTATTGGAGCTGATAGTGTTTACACACTAACGGTCATTGACGATGATTTAGACTTCAGCTTTGTATATAATGAACTTCACATTGATCCGGCTAGTGATATAACTGGAGACGCAAATGGTGACGGAACCAGAAACGCTATTGAAGATGAGTTTATAGAACTCGTTAACACTGGAGCTGCTGCATTTGACTTGAGTGGGTATTATATGACTGACGATACTGAACCTAATTTAGCTTCCAGACATACGTTCCCACAAGGAACTGTAGTTGATGCTGGACAGGCTATCGTAGTCTTTGGGGGTGGAACACCTACTTCACCAACTAACTTTGGTGGATCAGTAGTTCAAACTGCGTCCGAAGATAATGGAGGTGTTGCTCTTGGTAACTCAGGAAAGACTCTATACATCAAAAATGCTGATGGATTAACTGTACTAAGTCAATCATATGACGGATCACAGGGAAGCATAAATCAGTCAATTACTAGATCACCTGATTTAACTGGAAGTTTTGTTTCACACTCTGGAGTATTAGCAGCTAATGGTAATCTGTTCTCTCCAGGAATGAAGCTAGACAGTACAGCATTCTATACGCATACATCCACAAAAGTGCAGTTCCAAGTAATGAGAGCAACGTACAGAGAGGGAGACGATGCTACATTTGATATTGGGGTTACTATAAATGGTGCAAGTGCAACCAATGCTACTGAGGTCACAGTTGGTCTAAGTGGAGGTACTGGTACTGCTGATGATATCGGTGGATTTAGTTCTCAAACCGTAACGTTTGCTGCTGGAAGTGCAGCAACTCAAAAAGTTACGGTAACTGTAACTAATGACGACCTACAAGAAGGAAATGAAACATTAGAATTTGAATTAACATCACCAACAGGAGGTGAATCTGCTGCTGCTGCATCTCCAAGTAAGTTTACTCTTACCCTTGCTGATGACGACGTTTCAAGTCCACTTATACTAAATGAGGTCCTTACTGATCCACCTAGTGATGATGCAGGAACTGCTGACGTGGTCGAAGGTGATGCCAATGGAGACGGTTCAAGAAGTGCCTCGGAAGATGAATTTGTTGAATTAGTTAATACTAACACAACAGAATTAGACATAAGTGGTTACACTGTTTCTGATATGGTAGCTGTAAGACACACATTCGCTGAAGGAAGTACACTTAGTGGTGGTGGTGTTGCACTACTATTTGGAGGTGGTACACCAACAGGCGACTTCGGTGGTGCCGATGTTGTTGCTACAGCAGATTATGGTGGTTTAGGACTCAATAATTCTGGTGATAAAGTAATTGTAAAAGATAAAGATGGAAACATCATTATCGAGTTTGAATGGGGTGGCTCAACAATATATGACGGTGGGGCTGATCAATCTCTTACTAGAGATCCTGACCTACTTGGTGACTTTGTTCTTCACTCTACTACTGTAGCAGGAGGAACATATTCTCCAGGAACACAAGCTGACGGGTCAGCGTTTGATGTAGGACTTAATGATCCTACTAAGGTCCAGTTTAAAGTGAGTGAATTCACATATGCTAATGAAGATGGTACTTATAATACTGGAGATTATGATATCGTTGTAGAGATTTCAAATCCAAGTAATACTGTCGCTACACAAGTTGAACTAGTATTTACCGCTAGTGATAATGGTAATGCATCTGATATTAGTGATTACTCTGGTGAAGTTGTAACGTTTAGTACTTCTGCATCATCTAATGAGCAGACCTCAACAGTAACAATATCAAGTTCTACCATTGAGTTAGGAACTAAATATGACTTTGCTTTACAAAATGTTTCTGGTGGTAATCAAGCATCTCTTGGTGAGAATACTACATTTACGCTTACAGTAGGTGATCCTGGTGCTGTACCTCTTGGAATAGAAAATAACAGAAATGATATTTCTCTGTCTCCAAATCCAACATCAGATATCTTGAAAGTATCAATTAATAATAATAAGGTACTTGAAAGATTTATCATCAATGATATGAATGGTAGGAGTATGATGACTAGATCATTTGGTAAAGTAGTTGATAAATTAGACATAGATGTTAGATCATTTGACAATGGTCTTTACATACTGAATCTTGAATTTGAGAATAGTTCTGCTAAACTTAAATTCATTAAAAAGTAATTAGTAACTATATCTAATTAACTATTTAAAAAGGACCTCTTAGAGGTCCTTTTTTATTATTTTAAAATAATACTTTGATTTTTTATGTGTGAACTCAGCAAAATATAGCCCTAAACTATACCCTGAAAAATCTATAGATTCATCGTTTCTTAAAACATTAGATTCATATATTAAATTCCCATCTATAGAATAAATTTTAAAATTTTCTATTTCTGTAGTTTTAATTTTTAAATAAAGTATTTTATTTACTGGATTAGGGTATATACTTAAGATATTCTCTGGTATAAACTCTATACTAAGTGGTTCGTCTTCTATAACATTTATTGTAACTTGAGAATTAACAGAAAGCTTTCCATCTGAAACTTGTACAATAAGGAGAAACGACTGATAGTCATCATATTTAATAAGCCCCCCATTTTTCACTTTTAAATTTCCTTCATTATCTATCATGAATATTTCATTATCATTACCAGAAACAATACTGAATAATAAAGTATCACCATCAGGATCTGAAGCTTCAACTTTACCAATCAGAAAATTATTATCAGGATTTTCATTAATACTAAATATTGTGTCATTAATTACAGGGGGATCATTTTCATTCTCAACGATATCATTACTAAAAACAATTCTTGCATAAACTGGAAGATGGTCAGATGCATCGTGAAGCGCATTCGCAATATCCTGACTTACCGCAGAATTTGGCATTTCATTTATTGCTTGATTATAATGGTTTCCATCATTACCAAATACGGTATAGCTATCTTTTATCACAAAGGTCTTATTACTTTCAAATAATGAATCAGAGAATAAAATATAGTCAAACCTATCGTCCATACCACCAGCAGCACCACCACCAAATTGGGAAGTTCTTGGGGATTGTGTATGTAAGCTGGCGAACTGTTCATTATTATATTTTCCATCTGAAACAATTATATCATTGAATTTTCCAAAACCAGTTGAAGTTTGTTCAAAAAATTTTCTGTATGCTGGTTCATCGGTAGAATAGATGTTAAAATCTCCTGCTGCAACATAAAAATGATCATCTGACATCTGCTTAGTATATTCAATAAGTTGATCAACTTGTGTTGCTCTCCTACTCTCATTTGATGATCCTGGGCTAGCCTTTAGGTGTAGATTAAAAATAAAAAATATTTTATCAGTACTTTTATGCTTCATCCTGTACACTAAAATATTTCTTGGATCACCTAGTATTTTAGATGTTGACAATATCTCAAACTTATTATGTTTAAAAAATAAAGCCTGATCGATATCATTATCATCATAAAATAATGCAGATTGATATAAGTTATCTTCTTTGTTCAGGACTTGATTTAAAAAATTATTTACACCACTTAGATTTGATAACTCCTGAGCAATGTAGATGTCAGCTTTAATTTCCTCTACAACTTTACTAAAATGAATGTTTCTGTCAGTATCCCCATCAAATCTCAGTAGGTTATACGTTGCGAAAACTACAGTGTCTTGGGAGAAACTTACACTATATTTTATGAAGATAAGTAATAGTAAAACACTTCTTCTGAACATGTCTAGATATCTAATTTCTTATGATAAATTTTCTCATTTTATCATTTGAATTCCCAAAGGTATTAAAAAAGATGAAATATAAACCTTCAGGTAAATCGGATGTATCAATAAAAAACTTGTCTTTTGAGTTATATGTTATTTTATAATTCTTTAATTCTCTACCAAAAATGTCAATTATTTTAGGTTTTTCACTAAAATTATGATTGTTGGCTTCAATATATAATTTATGAGATGTAACAGTAGGATATACTTTAATTTTATTTTTTTCAATGCCTAGTGGTGAGGGAGATTTTGTTATCTCAGGGAAAAGAAGTTCTTTAATTATATTTTTATTATAAAATACAGTACTATTATGGAATACACCCTGAGCAATATAAAGCTTATGATTTTCACCTAAATTACCATAAAAATGAGTTAGATAATTTACAAATATTGATGCTCTCTCAAGTCTATGACTTCCTTGAAACATTGCTGGACATGTATCATCTAATGAAGAAGAATTTGGATTATTATCGCGTGATCCAACCCCGTAAGATATTTTTCTTCTCTTATATCTATTAATTAGGGTATCCAGATGATAATATTTCATGTACTGATTCATTTGAAGGGTACCATACTTGTAATTATTGTAGGTACCACAATTTGAAGAATTTGGAATTTCAAATTGATCAGTAGTCCCATCAACTCTTCTCTCTCCATTAAAGTAAAGGTAAGATGAAGGAGAAGCTACGATATATTGGAAATCTAGATTATATTCAGACTCAAATTCTTCCTGAATCCTATTAGATGAAGCATATCGATTCATAAATTGGCCACCACCTGAGAAACCTGTCAAAATAATTTGACTTAGGTTTGGAAAGTTTTCACTTAATATAACCTGAGAAATAATATCATCCATAACCTCAAACGAACTAAAAGATTCGTCCCTTGGATATGCACCAGATGAATTTGAATTCCCTCCTTCCATCCAACCTGTATCTTTCCAGTAAAGATGATAATCATCCAAGTTGTTATCAATAATTTCTTGTGTTCCAATGAAATGCGGTGAAATTATCAATGTCTCGAGATAGGTATTTTCTGCATTTGCTGCCTGAATTATATCATTTTGTCTAGTAATTGCAGTTCTGTTATTCCCGTGCAATACAATGATCATCCTCTTTATATTATTATTTTTAAAACTTAGATTAGAGGGAGAAAAGTATGTTATCTTGTACTCAGTTTCACCGACTAAAAAAAATTTTCCAGAAACCTCATTCTGTGAAAAAGTTTTAAAAAATGTAGAAAAAAATAAAGTAGAAAAAAATATAAATGGATACCTCATTTATTATTGACCTTTGTAGGTTCAAAGAATCCTGGAATCGGCGAGGGAGTATTAGGATTTGATACTATTTCTGACTGTGGATAGAGAAATCTTTCAGGTAATAAAGAACCTGTATTTGGAGTTAATATCACACCCTTATTTTCTTTCCTTGTTCTTCTAACATCATTAAATCCTTCAATCTGTCCATAAAAAGTTATGTATCTTTCCTCTAATATTTCTTGTAGTAATGCATCCTCTTTTGTTTGAGAATCCTTATTTTCAATCCCACCTGATTCAAAATCAGTCTGGAGATAAGGATTATACCTTAGTGAGAGAGTATCATACCCATTATTTAAATATCCACCACCTGCCATATATCCTCTAAATTCATTTAAATGACTAAGACCGGTATAAAAGTTTTTGGTCCTTAAACCAGATTCTGCTAAAGTCAAAAGATTTTCAGGATAAGAAACTAGGGGAAATCCGTTTGACCTTGTGAAATACCCTGATAGATAATTTGGTCTTCCACTCGCGTTAAAATAGAAACTAGACCTTGCAATTTCATCTGTCTTTGAATTTCCTCTGTATTCAGAGCTATTTGGATCTAATAATGAATGTATTTTGGTATTTTCAGATGTTAGCTCAGTACCTCTTGAACCAGTAAAAAATTGATAGTATAGATTTGAATTACCCTGTACATCTCCGTGTGGAGCAGTCATATTATGATTTTCACTGTCAATACCAATAGTTGCATACTGATATGCTTTCTCATATTCTTTTGTGTGCATATAAAATCTACCTTTTAGGGTATTTGCAACTTTTACCCATTTTTGTGAGTCTCCATTAAAAAATATATCACTACCATTTATTGGTTTGTTAATATCTAAAGATAACTCCTGAATAGCTTCTGATAATAATAACTGAACCTTTTCGTAAACATTTAATTGATCTTCAAAAGTTGGTGTTATAAATTCTATTTTTCCTGCCTCATCAAAAGGTATATCACCATACAAAGAAGTTGCCACTCCTAGCCCATATGCTTGAATAACTTTTGATATCCCTGTTATTACTCCTGATCTATTATTTTGAACAGATTTCTCCTCTGTAATAATTGCATTTCTTAGTGAATTAATAAAAATATCATTCCAAATAGCAGTAAAATCACTTGACTCAACGAGATAATTATCAAAACCCTCATGCTGCCTGTCAGTACCTCTAAAGTATCCAGCCCATATACCTGATCTTCTTGTTGTTGCACCTTCATTAAATAGTATTGTTCCAACCATTGAACCAGTCAGAACTAGATCTTCTGGTGCCTCAGAGGGACTATTTGGATTTATATTTAAATCTTCTGGGATAAGAGAATCGCAGGAAATAAAAACTAAAAATAAAACTATAATTATCCCTCTATACATATCAATAATTAATTAAAATTTTAAATACATAAGACTTTGTACCTGGATTATTAAAATAATCAATTCCTCTGGTAGTACTGACTTCTGTTAAATTTGTATCGGGATCATTTCCAATAAAATCAGTCCATATAAATAAATTTCTACCGGTGAAAGAAAAATCAATAGATGATAGTTTTGTAGATTTTATAAATTTTGGAGTTCTTAAAGAATATGATAAGGTCAACTCACGAAGACGCGTCCATGAGCCGTCTTCAACAAACTGCTCCTGAACCCCACTAAAATAGCCGCCAATACCCCTATACCATGGCTCAGTGAGTGCGACATCACCAGCTCCAAAATCATGAACTGAACCTCTAAATATTGTCCCAGAAGTAATTAATCCACCATTATAATCAAATAAATCTTTTTGTGCTGTTGTCTCTACGGCTGAGTCTTTGTGTCTTCCATAATTAAGAAGAACAGCCCTAGTACCTGCATAAATATCAGCGCCGTGGTATCTTTCAAATAGAAAAAAAAGTGATAAGTCTTTCCAAGATAATGTGGTTCCTAGACCACCCTGCCAGTCAGGATGTGGATCTCCAATTACACCACTTTCTAAGTCCAATGTTGGAAAACCATTACTATTTAAAAAAATTGTACCGTCATCATTTCTAGCAAATTTTGTTCCCCAAAATACACCAAGAGGATATCCCTCTACTGCTCTTCCAGATACAGCTGACAGACCACCTAACCTTATAGATTCGACACCTTTTAAGTCAAGAACCTTGTTTCTGTAAAAACTCCAATTTGCGTTTAATGAAATCCTAAAGTCGTTAATTGAAATTATATCATATGTAAAATCAACTTCCATACCTTTATTTTCAATTTCTCCAGCGTTGGTAAAAATTTCATCATAACCAGAAGAATTAGCTAGAGATAGATTAAAAAAAACATCTTCTGTTTTATTATAATAATATGAATAACCAATTTTAATTTTATTATCTAAAAACCGAAGATCTGTCCCAATTTCATATTCTTTCTTAATTTCAGGACTAAGCTTTGGATCCCCAAGATCTTGGGATGGTGTAAAAGACCCAGCTCCAAATAGATCAGTCGAAAGAGATCCACCGTATGAATCAGAATAGTTTGGTGAAACATAAATTGATTGTGTATTATACGGTGGAGGTTCTACACCAACTTCACCATAGGCTAATCTTAACTTACCAAATGTTAAAATTGGCGAGCCCAAAAATAAATTTAACTTGGAAAATTGCCATGCAACATCAACAGATGGATAAATAAAAATATTTTCTGCTTCCGGACCGATGGTAGAGGAAGCCTCACCCCTTACATTAGAATTTATAAAAATCATATCCTTAATACCTAAATTTAATGATAGATAAGTAGCAGCAGTTCTCATATGCCTATCAAAATCTTCAATATTTACATTTTCAGGCTGCGCATTTGAGAAATCATAAAGATCAATTGGAAGTATAAAATCTCTTATATTTCCTCCCATACTGAGATATTTTCTATCATTAAGATTTGCTCCTAATATCAGCGACATATTTAGATCGGGATTAATATCAAAAAATGACCTTGCAATAATATCAGTATTAAATACTCTATTTGTTCTTATACCATCTGTAAAATACCCTTGCCCAAAAGTAGATCCGACAGTACCTGGCTTAAAAAATTGAGATGTTCGGGACTGATAGTAATCGATTCCTGTTCTTGAAACGATTGTCAACCAGTCAGTAAGAGTAAAATCCAGTTGTATGTTTGAAAGAAACCTTTCCACTGAATTATTATTTTTTTGATTATTTATAGTCCAGTTAGGATTATTAAATCCTGCGTTTACCCTCCCTCCAGTTGGATTTCTATATGATCTATGTCTACCAGCTATTGGAGAAGACGAGGAGGAAAGATAATATTCACCAATATAACCTGTATTATCAAAATCCGCCGGTGTTCGTAAAAGACCAAGGTAAAGGCCAGTTGATGAAGCACCTTTTCTAATTCGGTCTGACTTTGTATTTGAATATGAATTTTTAAATGTAATCTTTATTTTATCTCCAATTTCTCTGGTACTATTAAACCTTAAGGTTGTTCTTCTGTATTTGCTATTTCCCTGAATTATACCGCTTTGATTTAGATCACCAACACTAAAATAGTTTGTCCCATTTTCACCACCCCCACTTATACTTAGAGTATTTTCAGTATAATGACCGTCTTTTATGATTTGATTGAAATTTGAATCATCATAGATTGATTTACTATTTTTTTGTAATACGTTATAATGTCTTACTCCATTTTGATCAATAAAATATGGCCCAAACATATCTACTATATCCTCTGATCCATCTCTATCTGATATTTTATCCCCCCATGACCTTGTAGAAAATGAATTATAGTTACCATTATCTCCCTGACCAAAGGTACTTTGAAGAGGGTGTCTAGCATTAATTTTATCAACTGAATACACTGACTTAAAAGATATTTTTGGTTTACTACCCTTCTCACCACTTTTGGTAGTAATATAAATAACCCCCTTTGCTGCCTGACTTCCCCATAATGCAGCAGCAGAAGCACCTTTTAATATCTGAATTGACTCTATATCGTTAGGATTAATATCATTTAACCTAGACTGAGAAACTACTCCAGATGTCGAACTTGTACCTGAAGAATTATCAATTGGAACACCATCTAAGATGATAAGCGGTTGAAGAGAAGAGGTAATTGTTACCGGCCCCCTAATCTGGATATGTGATCCAGCACCCGGGTCACCTGAGCTACGTGTTACTCTTAGCCCAGAAGCTTTTCCAGCCATCCCATCAATCAATCCTGTTTCAGCAGATCTTGATATTTCATTTCCCTCAACTTTTGAGGCGGTTTGCCCTAATTTATCTCTCTCTTCTTTAAATCCTAGAGCAGTTACAACTACCTCACCTAATTCGGTTATATCTTCCTCTAAAAAAATAGAGACCTTTGTAATATTATTAACAGATATCTCTTTTGATTTATATCCAACAAATGATGCAACTATAGTATTTTCTTCTTCTTCAAGATTTAGAGAAAAAGAGCCATTAAGATCAGTGATTGTTCCTTTTTCTGTTCCTTTTACCATAACAGTAACACCAACAAGAGGATCTGAATTATCTGAAGCAAGAACAATTCCATTTATAGATTTCTGAGCAATTAAATTAACAGAAAATAAAAAAATCAGAAAAGATGTTAAAAATGAGGAAAATATTCTTTTTTTCATGTGCAAAATATCGCCAAATATAAGCATAAATAGCTTTAAACGTACATTTTTTAATACTATTAAATATTGATTTTATTTATCAATAATAGTTGTTACAAAAAAAATCGAGATATATATTTGTTCTGATTTTGAGATATTAATGTTAAAAACGAACTTACTAACAGATACATTGAGAGACGACAGGTGGTGGATTAATCCTCTATTCGTCGTTCTTGGAATGCTTAGCTTCATAATTTACTCTACATGGGCTGCTTGGCAAGGAGAATACTTCTGGTGGAGCGGTGGAAACGAAGGGTTTGGAGGTTACTTATCTCCCTTCTACTCACCCACAGTATATATTGATGCTAGCAAGCCTGGGGTACCACCAATGTACCACTCTTTACTAGGATCGTGGCCTTCATGGCTTAGTTGGTTACCAGGACAATCTCCTGCTTGGCTAATATTAGTATTTCCACTATCCTTCAGATTCACATGCTATTACTACAGAAAAGCATATTATAGAGCATTCGCATTAAATCCACCTGCATGTGCAATCAAACCTATCCAAGGTATACCATCCCAGGTATCAAACTTTACCAATGATAAACTAAACTCGTTCAACTCAGGTGAGAGGTATGAAGGTGAAACTGGCTTACTTATATTTCAGAATATTCACAGGTACGCTATGTACTTTGCAGTAATATTTATCTTCATATTAAGCTACGACGCTTTTCTTGCTTTCTTCAATGATGGAAAACTTGGATTTGGTGTTGGGACATTAGTGTTAACAATAAACCCTATTTTATTAGGATGTTACACTTTTGGATGTCACTCAATAAGACACTTAATTGGAGGGAATCTAGACTGTTACTCGTGTAGTCTTTACAAGGATAAGGTTACTCACAGCAGTTGGAAAGTTGTTACATTTTTAAATAGAAGACATCAGTTATTTGCATGGTTAAGTTTAGTATGGGTCGGATTATCAGATGTGTACGTAAGACTTGTATCTATGGGAATTATTAATGATCTTAACACTTGGGGAATATAGTTATGTTAGATATATCAGGAATTAAAAGAATACAATTTGATGTGCTAGTAATTGGAGCTGGTGGAGCAGGCCTTTCTGCTGCTATAGCAGCATCACAAGAAGAGGGCATCAGAGTAGGACTAGTTTGCAAGTCACTTCTAGGTAAAGCTCATACGGTAATGGCTGAGGGAGGTATGGCAGCTGCACTAGCTAATGTAGATGATAGAGATGACTGGAAAATACATTTCAGAGATACAATGAGAGGTGGAAAAATGTTAAATAACTGGAAAATGGCTGAAATTCATGCTAAAGATGCTCCAGATAGGGTTAGAGAACTTGAACACTGGGGTGCAGTATTTGATAGAACAAGAGATGGTCTAATAAATCAAAGAAATTTTGGTGGACACCGTTATCCAAGACTTGCTCATGTAGGAGACAGAACAGGACTTGAAATGATTAGAACTTTACAGGACCACGGTATTCATCAAGGAATTGACATTCACATGGAATGTACTGCTCTTGATATTACTAAAGACGAGTCTGGAAGAGTATCAGGAATAGTATGTATGTACAGGGAAACTGGTGAATTCATAATTTTTGAAACGAAATCTTTAATATTTGCAACTGGTGGAGCTGGAAAATCATGGGAGGTTACCTCAAATAGCTGGGAATACACAGGCGATGGGTATGGAATGGCATACGAGGCAGGTGCTGAACTAATAGATATGGAATTCAACCAATTCCATCCTACAGGAATGGTGTGGCCCCCTTCAGTAAAAGGAATTTTAGTGACAGAAGGGGTAAGAGGTGAAGGTGGAATTTTAAAAAATAGTGAGGGGAAAAGATTTATGTTTGATTATATCCCTGAAAAGTTTGCCAATGAGACTGCTGACACTGAAGAGGAAGCTGCAAGATGGCTACAAGGTGATAAGAGCGCTAGAAGACCACCTGAATTACTTACTAGAGATGTAGTTGCTCGAGCTATTAATACTGAAGTTAAATCAGGAAGAGGATCTGAACACGGTGGAGCATACCTTGACATAGCTACTCAAAGAAATGCTGAAGATATAAAGAAAAAATTACCTTCGATGTACCATCAGTTTAAAGTACTAGCTGAACTTGATATAACTAAACAGCCTATGGAAGTGGGACCAACATGTCACTACTTTATGGGTGGAATTAAAGTAGAGGCGGAGTCTTCAATGACAACAGTAGAAGGGTTGTTTGCATGTGGTGAAGCTGCAGGGGGTATGCATGGTGCTAACAGGTTAGGTGGAAATTCCCTTTCTGATTTATTAGTATTTGGAAACCTTTCAGGGCGTAAAGCTGCGGAATACTCTAGAAAGTTTAAGTCTATGCCTAAAGTAAGTGACGATGATGTGAAAAGGATAATAAAAAAAGCAACAGCTATCCTTAATAGAGAGAAAGGTAATAACCCTTATCTAATTCATGAGGATCTACAAAAAAACATGCAATACAATGTTGGTATAATTAGGACAGAGAAAGAAATTGCTGACGGGATTAAAAAAATCGACGATCTTAAATCCCAATTCAAAGATGTGAAAGCTGCAGGTTCAAGCCAGTTTAATCCAGGATGGCATGAAGCAATTGCACTAAGAAACTTACTAATTTCATCTGAGGCTGTGGCAAAATCTGCACTTTTAAGAAAAGAAAGTAGAGGTGCCCACACTAGAGAAGATTATCCAGGTGAACAAAAAGAGTGGTTAGCATTTAATATCATAAATAAAAAGGGCAAAAATGGTGAGATGGAAACAATCAAACAAGAGAGAATTGACCCAGATCCTGAATTGAAAAGAATTGCAAACTCGACTATTGAGGAACTTGAAGAAGAAGTAAAAAAGGACCATAACGAATTATTATCGAAAGTATGAGTGTAAGAGATTTTAAAATTTACAGAGGTGATGATAAGAGAGGAGAATTAGTGAATTACAAATGTAATGTGACTGAGGGGATGGTAGTACTTGATGTCATTCATAGGATTCAGGCTGATCAAGCTAATGATCTTGCGTGTAGATGGAACTGTAAAGCAGGTAAATGCGGGTCATGTAGCATTGAGATTAATGGCAAACCAAGACTTGCATGTATGACAAGAATGAATGAATTTGAGGAAGATAAGACAATCACAATTACACCACTTAAATCTTTTCCTGTGATAAGAGACATTGTAACAGATGTGTCATGGAACTATAAACAAAATGAGCAGATAACCCCATTTTCACCATCCAAGGAAGATACAGAAAAGAAAAAGGGTTTTGTGATGATGCAAAAAGATGTTGACAGAGTTCAAGAATTTAGAAAATGCATTGAATGTTATCTATGCCAGAATATGTGTCATGTTATTAGAGATAATGAAGGAAAAGAAAAATTTTCTGGACCAAGATTTATGGCCAGACTTGCAAGTTTAGAAATGCATCCAATCGATAAAGCTGACAGACTAGAAAAAATTAAAGATGTTCATGGCTCTGGTATGTGCAACATAACTAGATGCTGTACAGAAGTTTGCCCAGAGGGTATTCAAATAACTGACGATGCTATAATACCGCTTAAAGAAAGAGTTGTTGATAGATTTTATGATCCTGTCATGATGCTTTTCAGAAAAGTTTTTGATAGGAAAAAGGCCAAAACTAAAATTTCATCTTTTCTAAAGATGTTTTTCTAGTCTCCGGCATCAAATATTTCACAAATAATAATTGAATAATCATTAAAATTCCAAATAGATAAAAAATTGGACCTGGATTATTATTAAGAATTTCAATAACATAGGGAGTTACTGCAGTTATAATTGCAGCAAAAATCCAATGAGTTCCAGAACCTATCGACTGACCTCCTGCTCTAACTGAATTTGGAAATATTTCTGAAATAAATACCCATATAACTGCACCTTGGCCTATAGCATGTGATGCAACAAAGGTCAAAATAAATATCAATAATAAATTTGAACTCAAAGAGAAAGTAAAGCAAATACCAATAATTAAAAGGCTTATAATATATCCAAAAGAACCAATATACATTAAAAATTTTCTACCATAATTATCTATTAACCTTAACCCTAAAACAGTGAATATTAGATTAATTAAACCTATTGAAACTGAACTGATTAATGAATCAGAGGTACCAAGACCAGCACTTTCAAGTATTTGAGGAGCATAGTATAGTACAAAGTTTATTCCTGAAAATTGATTAAAAAAAGCTATTGAAAAAGCTAGAAATATTTGAAAGCGATATTTTGATGAAAATAAATTATCCTTTTTGATATTGACTGAATTTTTAATATCATTTAATTTTTCTAGTGTTTTATTATGATCATAAATTTCTTGTAAAATTATTTTTGCTTTTTCATAATCATCTTTGAATAAAAGTAACCACCTTGGGCTCTCAGGTACTCTTAAAATTGATATTATATAAAAAAAAGCTGGTATAGCTTCTATCCCAAGCATGTATCGCCAGTCATTTTCTCCATTAAACCCTTGAAGGAAATAATTAGATAAATAAGCAATCAGTATTCCAAAAACAATATTAAACTGGTATAAAGCAACTAATTTTCCTCTTCTTTCTTTGTCTGCGATCTCAGAGATATAAATTGGAGATGCAACGCTTGACATACCAACACCAATACCACCAATAAACCTAAAAAAAGAAAATGAATATGGATCTAAGGCTAATGCAGAACCTAATGCTGACAATAGAAAAAGAACTCCTATCCATAAAAGTGTTCCTTTTCGACCAAATCGATCACAAGGATATGAGCCAAAAAGTGATCCAATAACAGTTCCCCATAATGCCATTGACATTATAAAAATTCCATGAAAAACAGGCGAGGTATTCCAAAGCTCCCTTATTGGTAAATTTGCACCGGATATAACAACAGTATCAAATCCAAATAGAAATCCAGATAGTGCAACTGAGATAGACCATTTAAATATTTTTTTCTTGTCCATGGAAATAATATTTTTACCAATATTAATAATTTCTTAAATAAATGTTATTAGGAATTGATCTTGGTGGTACTAAAATAGAAGGTGTTGTTCTTGAATCAAGAAATAGTCTCATCGTAAAAAACAGATACAGAATCGATACTCAAGAAAATAAAGGATATAAAAAGGTACTTTTAAATATCAAGGAGGTAGTTGAGTACCTTGAAAAAAAAGTTGATTTTCACTTCAATAAAATAGGAATAGGAACACCTGGAACATTAGATCCTATTTCAAAAAAACTTAAAAATTCAAATTCTCAGTCCTTAAATGGAAAAAAAATTAAAGAAGATTTATCTAATCTTCTAAATAAAAAAATATCAATTCAAAATGATGCTAACTGTTTTGTTTTGGCTGAAACATTATTTGGATCAGTAAAAGATAAGTACCCGAAAACAAAAAATATATTTGGAATAATTATGGGAACTGGAGTTGGAGGAGGGATAATTATTGATGATAAAATTATATATGGAAATCAAGGAATTGGAGGAGAATGGGGTCATTCTTTATTATTGGAAGATGGAGATGATTGTTATTGTGGGAAAAAAGGATGCGTTGAAACAGTTATTTCTGGTAAAGCTCTAGAAAAATACTATGAAAAAATATCTGGAAATAAATTAAAATTTGAGGATATATATGCTAAAAAAGATAATGACGGTTATGCTTATAAAACAGTTGAAAGATTAATCAAATACTTTGGAAAAGGATTAAGTAATGTAGTAAATATCCTAGATCCAGATGTAATAGTTTTAGGTGGTGGATTAAGTAATATCAATGAATTATATAATGAAGGTTATAACGAACTAAAAAAATATGTATTTAACCCTACCTTTAAGACTCCATTATTAAAACCAAAACTCGGAGATAGTGCAGGAGTTTATGGTGCTGCTCTTCTATAAATTAGTACCCATATCTTGATTTTGTAGAATTGAAATTTTTCTCTATCTCAGATTGTGAAAGAGTAGAAGAATAAGTATAGACAGCTCCTATATAACCATTAAATCCTAGACGATTACTTTTACCACTAGGCATACTTGCATCATGTCTGTAATCTCTTCCAATACAAAACCAATCAGATCCATAACTTACATTTTTGGATGCAGTTGTCGTGCCATCTAATACATTATTTATATAGTATTTACCGCTAGTTCCATTTTTTGTGAAAGTTACAAACTTCCATGTATTTGGATTTTCATAAACTAAATTCGATGAATATTGACTATTTGAAAAACCATACGATGAACTACTAAAATCCCAGAAATTAAGTCTTCCATCATTTAATCTTACATGAAATTGAAATTCATTATTAACGTCAGTAGGAGTCCTTGATGATTGAGCTAGAACTCCATATCTACTAGTTACTGATGTAACCTTTATCCATAATGATATTGTTAGATTATTTGTATTAAAATTATTTATAGGGTTAATGCAGAAGTAATCATTCCCATCAAAAAGAAGACTGCCTCCATCATCACTAGAAAAAGTGACTCCACCGTTTTTTAGTGTAAAATCATTATTACTAGAAGATAAATCATTCCACGATGTAAGATCATTTGAATCGAAGGAATTTATATTTGAAGCATCAAGATGTAAAATGAGATTGGATTTAATTATATCTGGCTTATGATGAACTGCATGATGAGAAGGTAATATCTGAGAAAAACTACTATTTAATATAAATATTAATAATAAAAATAATAGATTATACTTCATGAAAAAATCAACTTATTTACAAATTTAATGACCATATCTTGATTTTGTTTCATTATAATTTAATACAACTTCATCGTTAGATAAATTCGTATCATAAAAATAAAGAGCACCAATATCACCGACGTAACCGCTACTCGCACTATTATTTCTATAATCCCACCCTATTACAATATTATTATTATCAAAAGTTTTTGAATCTTTACCGGTTCTTGTTACATCTAAATTTTGATTAATATAATATTTATAAGTTCCAGAGTTTCTAACCACTGTAATAAATTTCCAAGCACCATCATTAACATTTGAGGCAGAATCACCACCACCATATACCCCAATTTTTGAGTTATCAGTCCAAAAAACCATCTGTTTACCATAACAACAACTTGCTCTTGCAACTGAAAAAAGTCTACCATCTCCCTGTGTAGTTCTTATCCACATAGATAAAGTAAATTGATTACCAGTAAAATTTGTAAAAGTTGCCTTTCTAAAAGCATCATCATTAAAATTAATTATTCCTCCATTATCAGAGGAATATGATACACCTCCCACTACTAAGCTTAAATCATTTTCAGATGAACTTAAATCATTCCATGATGTAAGATCGTTTGAATCGAAGGAATTTGTATTTGAAGCATCAAGGTGTAATATTAGATCGGATTTAATTATACCAGGTTTATGATGAACTGCATGATGAGAAGGTAATATCTGAGAAAAACTATAATTTGATATAAATATTAATAATAAAAATAATAGATTGTACTTCATGAAAAAATCAACTTATATATATCTCATAATTATAATAATATCAATAATAGATATGAAAGCATCAAATATAGATCATCAGGTAAAGGAACCATTAAAAAATAAAGTTATTTTTTTTGGAAACTCTATTACTCAAGTATGGAGTGATTACACTAATTTTTTTTCAGATAATGGATATATAAATAAAGGCATATCTGGTCAAACTACTGATCAGATGTTATTACGCTTCAAAAAAGATGTGGTAGATGAAGAAGCATACTGTGTAGTTATTCTTGCTGGAATTAATGATTTAGCTGAAAACAACGGTCCTATTTCACTAGATGAAATATTTGAAAATATAAAGTCTATGGTAAAAATTGCTAATGAAAATAATATCAAAGTAATACTATCGTCAATTTTGCCAGCATATGAATTTTTATGGAACCCAGGAATATACCCAAGTGATGATATTATATTACTCAACAAAAATTTGAAAGAATTTTGTAAATCTGGAGACGCAACATATGTTAATTACCATTCATCCATGAAGGATAAGAGAAACGGACTTAAAGATGAATTAACATACTGGAGAGATGATTTTAATGGATATGATGGAGTTCATCCAAATAAGGTTGGGTATTTAAAAATGGAAAAAATTATATCTAAGACTTTAAAGAAAATAATTTAATCTATTAACTCCTTGAAGGTCTTAAAAACCTCTTCATATTTTGATTTTGAAATTTCATATGTCATCTCGTGAGTTTTTGTTGGTTTTGATGTAGTATTATACAACTCCCAACTCATAGTACCCAATCTCCTTTGAACTGCCGGAGGTGATCCAGAAAATACATCAGCATAATTTAAACTTCTGGTTCCGGTTAATATCATTTTCAAATCCATAATATCACCTCTTTTTTTATTTATCTCATCTAAATTAGTTTCCGACATGGAATTAAGAGAACTATTAATTTTACCATCTAATTCAGTAATTGCGTCATCAATTTCATCAACAAGTTTATTCACATCTGATCTAAGCTTATCAAAATTTAGTTGAAAGCTGTAAAGTTTTTCTCTGTCCTCCTGTGTAGATTTACTTCCAATTTGAATTATATTAAAGGATTTGGACTCAGTCAACCTCTCGATTTCATTATTCTCAAATTTTTCTATATGCACACTATATTCGCCCGGTGGCACTAAAGGACCAGAATAATTGTTTTCATTATCTATGTTTGTCATAGAAAAAGTTCTTAGATCCCAATAGATTTCATGGTAACCTTTATTTTTTTTAGTAGTCACCCTTCTTACCACTCTTCCCTCATCATCCGTTATAGTCAAGAATACCTTTGGAGACTTTTCCTTTGACTCTGCCTCTAATTTTTCTGCAGTAGGATAATCGATTATCTCTCCTCTACTAAACTTAGATGACTCATCATTTTGTCTCTCCTCATACCTCGATAAAATACTTTTCCCAAGGTAATATGATAATTTAACACCATAAGGTGGATTGGGTGATGTGAAAAAATTATGACCAGTAGCTGTTTTCTCCGGAGCTGCTACAACATACTGGTATGTAGACTTCACAGAAAATAAATGAGCGTTTTTTTCATCGATAGATTTAGAATACTCCCTAATTGGTGAATAGTCATCTACAATATAAAACCCTCTTCCAAAAGAGGCTGCAACTAGATCGTCCTCCTCCTTATGAATTTCTAAATCTCTTATTGGTATAGTTGGTACTTTTTTAAACTTATTCCAAGATGCACCAGCATCCATGGAGAAATACATACCAAATTCTGTTCCAATAAATAAAAGATCTGGGTTAATATGATCTTCGACTATTGACCAAACAAAATTATTCTCTGGAATATTTGATGATATAGATTTCCATGACTTACCACTATCTTTAGAAACAATCAAATATGGTTTAAAATCTCCATATTTATGATAGTTAAATGAGACATATATTGTATTAATATCATGTTTTGAGGTTATAACATCAGTTACATAAGCTTTCTGTGGTACTCCAGGAAAATTTTGATGCATCTCCCAAGTATCACCATTATCTCTGCTAATTCTAACTAATCCATCATCCGTTCCAACAACCAATAAGCCTTTTTGTAAACTTGATTCGTCTAAAGCTACTATTGTACCAAGAGGAGAGGTAAAAACATTTTTAAAAATTGCATCTACACTCCAAACTTTACCCATAACTTTCATCTTATTCCTATCCTCATTTCTTGTTAAATCTGGACTTATTTTTTTCCAAGAGTCTCCCCTATCATCACTTTGATATAAGAAGTTAGCTGCAAAGTATAACCTGTCTGAATTGTGAGGACTTATAACAAGAGGAGCATCCCAGTTCCATCTTAAGGCTGCTTCACCCTTTAATGGTTGTGGCTGAATACCAATTTTTTCTCCATTAGACTTATCATATCTCATAATTCCAGCATACTGTGACATTGTATATAATATATCAGGATTTGTTGGGTCAACTCGTACCTGGAATCCATCTCCTCCAGTTGTAACAAACCAATCACTATTTCTTATTCCTGATCTATTTTTCGTCCTAGAGGGACCACCAAAACTATCGTTATCTTGAGTACCTCCGTATACATTGTAAAATGGCTTTTGATTATCAATACCCACTCTGTAAAGTTGGATAATTGGTAGGTTATCTATAAACCTCCACGTATTCATTCTATCAAAACTTTCATATATTCCACCATCACAGCTTATCATAATATAGTCTGGATCGTTAGGGTCAAATAGCACGTCATGGCTATCAACATGCTTTTTATTTTCTGGAATTCTTTCAAATGTTTTTCCACCGTCCTCGGTAACATATGATCTCATATCTACTGAATAAACTTTATCAAATTTGTGAGGATCTGGAAAAATTTCTACATAATACTGTGAATCCACCACTTGATAATTGCTCATCTTTTTCCAAGTCTCACCATAATCATCAGACCTGTAAAACCCTTTAGTTTTTTCTTTAGCGGTAATTAAAGCATAGACCACATTTGATTTTTGTGGTGAAATAGCTAGACCAATCCTTCCAATATCACCTCCAGGAAGTCCATTTTTTAATTTTTTCCAAGTTTTCCCTTTATCCACGGACTTAAAAATACCTCCCTCAGGACCTCCAGCAACTAGTATGCCAAAATGCCTCCTTCTCTGATAAGTACTTGCATACATGATATTGTTATTGTTATGGTCCATCACAACATCAGATATACCAGTGTCATCACTAACATGTAAAATCCTTTTCCATGTCATACCACCATCAATTGAATTGTATAGCCCCCTTTGACCACCAGATCTCCATAATGGTCCTTGTGCTGCCACGTATATATTTTTTGAATTTTTAGGATCTACAATAATTTTAGCTATATGCTCTGATGTTTTAAGCCCCATATTTACCCATGAATTTCCACCATCGACAGATTTATAAATACCATCACCAAAACCAACAGATCTCTGACTATTATTTTCACCTGTTCCTAGCCACAAAATATTTGGATTTTTTGGATCCATAGTAATTGTTCCGATTGAATAACTACCATAATTTTCAAAAATTGGTATCCAGGTTGTTCCAGAATTTTTAGTTTTCCAAACATTTCCGGATGCAGTAGTTACATACCATGTACTGGTATTAGAATAATCTTTTATTACTTTTGTTATCCTTCCTGAGACTTTTGCTGGTCCGATATTTCTTACCTGAAAATTATCAAATAAAGAGGTTTCTATTAAATTATTTCCTTTTTTCTGAGAAAATAGCTCAGATATCCCAAAAAATAAAAATATTATAAAAATTAGATTAAAATTTCTCATATTGGTTTAGTTTACTAAATCAAATATATATTTTTTTTTAATTATTAATTTTTTTAATTTCAAGCTCAAAATATAATATACACATGAAAAGAATTTACATATTACTTATATCCTTAATCTCCTTAAGTTGTTCAGAGGACGATGGTCTAAACAAATCATCAAATATTTCAATTGATGGTAAGACAATTTACGTCGCCGGTTTAGTTAGCGATGGAGTAAATGAGACAGCCTGTTACTGGATAAATGGGAAGAAATATGACTTAGAGGGTGGCTCTGAAGCCACAGATATTATTGTAAAGGATGGTAAAATATATATTTCAGGTTATGATTTTGGTGGTTCTGCAGTCTACTGGGTGGACAATGAAAAATTTGAATTACCAGGAAATGGAGGTGAGGCACATTCAATTGCAGTACATGATGGTGATGTTTATGTTGCAGGAGGATTCGCTAATGGATCTTGTTATTGGAAAAATGGAGAGAAAATTAATTTAACAACTAATGCTGACTCACAAACTTATGGAGTTAATGTTAACCAGTCAGGAGATGTATTTATAGGCGGATATTATATGAATAACCATCATTCCCTAATCCCCTCTTTCTGGAAAAATGGAAAAAGAACAAATTTAAATAAACCAAACGGAGGAGATGGAGAAGTAATAGCTGTCACTATGAAAAATGGAAACACTCCAGTCTATGCAGGAAATACTCTAAGACCAAATAATTTTGTTGGACTATTAGAGAAGCCATCATATTGGATTAACGGCAATAGAAATGATTGTAAACTTGGTGGTTCACTTGATACTATTTCTGGAGGAGAAGCCCGAGGAGTCTTTGCCGATGGAAACGATATTTATTTAGCAGGAAATACTACGCACTTTATCCTTACCGATAATGGAGTTGAGATTGAGGGAACTGGAGGAACTTACGCTCATTACTGGAAAAACAAAAATCGCCATGATTTACCTGGAGGCCCAATAAATAATTATATGGTAAGTGATGCTTATGATGTTGCAGTTTCAGACGGAAAGATTGTAGTTGTTGGTTCTGCCAGCTCTGAAGCCGCTGAGCAAGTAGCTGCTATTTGGATTGATAAGGAATTGATGTATCTAGTCGATCAAAATACAAAACATAGTATCGCTAAATCAGTATTTATTGAGTAACTAATATTTTCCTTTGTAAAAAAAGTAATCTGTTACAAATAGTATCAAAAACAAAAAGGTTGATGTTACAAAGAACCCTCTGTTAATTCCAGGTAGCATCTCATTCATAATAGTCCATCCAAAAATTTTATAAATTATAAAGTTTATAAGAATTAAGAGTATATAACTTCCTATTCCTGATTTTATAGAATTTATTATTTTTTTATTCACCATTAATGTTATTAATATCGGGGTATAAGAAGTTATTATATGGATATCTTTTTATATGGATTTTCCTTACTTCCCTATAAACAATATTTTTAAACTCATCAATATTTTCTTTTTTTGTAGCAGAGATAAAAATTACATTCTTACCTAATTTTGAAATCCAAGTATCTCTCCATTCTTCAATTGTAAAATTTTTCTCTGAATATTCCTTCAAAAGATCGGTCTCATCGTACTCTTCTCTTTCATAAGCATCAATCTTATTGAAAACAATAACAGTCGGTTTATTAATTGCATTTATTTCCTCTAAAGTTTTATTTACTGACTCAATATGATCTTTAAAATTAGAGTGTGATATATCTACTACATGGATCAATAAATCTGCTTCCCTCACTTCGTCAAGAGTACTTTTAAAAGATTCAACTAACTGTGTAGGTAGTTTTCTTATGAATCCAACAGTATCACCAAGGAGGAAAGGTAGATTACCAATTACAACTTTTCGAGTTGTTGTATCTAATGTTGCAAATAACTTATCCTCTGCAAACACTTTTGATTTACTGATTGTATTCATAAGGGTTGATTTACCAACATTAGTATATCCAACAAGAGCTACACGAATCAATTTTCCCCTATTGCCTCTCTGAATAGACATCTGTTTATCAATTGTCTTTATTTTTGATTTTAATAAAGAGATTTTATCTCGTACTATTCGTCTATCTGTTTCTATTTCAGTCTCACCAGGACCCCTCATACCAATACCACCTTTTTGCCTTTCTAAGTGAGTCCACATACCCCTTAATCTTGGTAATAGATACTGACACTGAGCAAGCTCAACCTGTGTTCTTGCATAGCTTGTTTTTGCTCTTTGAGCAAAAATATCAAGTATTAGGTTAGTCCTATCAAGAACTTTTATATTTAAAATTTTGCTAATATTTTTTTCTTGGGCAGGAGATAATTCGTCATCAAAAATTATAGTCTTAATCTTATTTATTTTTATAAAAGTTAATATTTCAGACATTTTACCTTTTCCTATCAAGGTACTTGGATTAGGATTTTCAACTTTCTGAATGAACCTTTTTTCAACAATACCACCTGCTGTTAAAGATAAAAATTCTAACTCATCCAAATATTCGTTTGACTTTTGAAGATTCTGATACCTACTTGTTATCCCAACTATTACTGTTTTTTCCATACGAGATTGTACCAAAGGTGGGAATCGAACCCACACTCCCGAGGGAACACGATTTTGAATCG
>CAZKLB010000001.1:76752-174052 GCA_964553685.1 uncultured Marinoscillum sp. | reverse complement strand
GAGCACTGCCTTGACAGGGCAGGGGTCACTGGTTCGAATCCAGTATCACCCACTTTTTTCTAAATATTTTAACCAAATACAATGAACATAAGCCAGCCAACTCTTCTAGTTGATGAAAAAAAATGTAGGAAAAATATTTTGAAAATGCTTAAAAAAGCAGAATCACATAAATTAATTTTTCGGCCACATTTTAAAACTCATCAGTCTCTAGAAATTGGTAAATGGTTTAAAGAACTTGGAACAAATAAAATAACAGTATCCTCACTTAAAATGGCAGAATATTTTTCTTGCCAGTGGAAAGATATTACTGTTGCTTTTCCATTGAATATCTTAGAAATGCATACTGTAAATGAACTTGCAAAAAAAATTACCCTTAATGTATGCATTGAAAATATTGAATCCATTCAGTTTCTTAAAAAGAGATTAAAACATAAAATTAATTTTTTTCTAAAAGTAGATATTGGATACCACAGAACAGGAATAAATGCAATAAATGATAACTTGATTAATTCTATTCTCAAAGAAGCAGAAAAAAATCCTCTTATTAATTTTTTAGGGTTTTTAGGTCATGCTGGCCACACGTATAAATCCAGAAATAAGAAAGAAATCAATAAACGACACAATAGAAGCCTCAAAATAATGAGAAATTTGAAAGAAAAATTTATAAAAAAATTTCCAAAACTAATTGTGTCTGTAGGTGATACACCTAGCTGCAGTGTTGCAGAAAATTTTTTAGGTGTAGATGAAATCCGTCCAGGAAATTTTGTTTTTTATGATTTAACTCAAAACATGATTGGATCAAATAATATTAGTCAAGTTGCTGTTGCCATGGCCTGTCCAATTGTAGCATTACACAAGGATCGTCAAGAAATTGTTATATATGGTGGTGGTATTCACTTTTCTAAAGATAAGATGATTGAAAAAAACAGAGATATTTACGGTAAAATAGTGAAAAGAAAAAAAAATGGATGGGGAGATTTGATCCCAGGTATTTATGTAAAAAGCTTATCTCAAGAACACGGTATAATTTCGTGTACTAAATCATTTATAGAACACCATAAGATTGGAGATTATCTTATGATACTTCCAGTTCACTCATGTATGGCAGTTGATGCAATGCAAAATTTATTGACGCTAGATGGAAAATTGCTTTCAAAACTTTAAAATATGAGAATAGTTTTAATAAACTTATGTTTTCTTTTTACAATGCATTCATTAATTGGTCAAGAAAAAATAATTGACCTTTATGAAAATAGTATTCCGTGTAATAGCAATTTAAGTCTTGAAATAGAATATGAAGACGAATACAGAATATTTAAAAAAATCAGTAAACCTCAGATCTGGTACTATCCAACAAAGGAATTTAGTAACAAGACACCGGGAATTATAATAGTACCAGGTGGTGGGTATTCCTTCCTTTCATTTGATAAGGAGGGAATAGAAATTGCAAAATGGTTAAATTCTATTGGAATATCAGCTTTTGTTTTGAAACACAGACTACCTCAGTGGGAGACAGGGAACTGTAAAAAAGAAGCATTATTTTTAGATGGCAAAAAGGCTATTCAAATTGTAAGATCAAGATCAAATGAATTTAATATAGACCCAAATAAAATTGGTGTAATTGGTTTTTCTGCAGGTGGTCATCTAGCTTCGATGATTTCATCAGATCAAAATCTTATTGATAAAAAAAAGGATGATGGGGTTGAGCAAATAAGCTCTAGACCCGACTTCAGTATTTTAGTTTATCCTGTAATTACAATGGAAAAAAATATAACTAATGCATGGACTAAACTAAATTTATTGGGTGAAAATCCAGATGAGGATGAAATAATAAAATTTTCAAGCGAATACAGTGTTAATAAGAATACCCCTCCTACCATACTCATCCATTCTAGTGATGATAAGACAGTAAGTCCTGAAAATAGCATCAGATATTATCAAGCATTAAAAAAATTTAATGTGCCAACAGAATTACATATATGGGAAAAGGGAGGACATGGATACGGAATTAGTCAAGCTAAAGGACCAATAAAAATATGGCCTAATGTAGTAAAAGAATGGTTAGGCCAAAGAAAGATTTTATAAAAATTAATCTGGATTATACGGGAGTGATGAATGATGCAAAATTATTTTTATAGAATCACCAATTTTTTTGTAAACAAATGAATATTCTACTTTAATGGTATTTCCTTTTATATCAGTAAAAAAATAATTTCCCATGGCGGTGGCAATATTTTCAATTATGTTAATACTTTCATTTTTAAACTCAACTCTTGACCATGGATTGGTGGCAAAGCCAGTATCTTCAATAAAAGAATCATTTCCACCAATAAAATAAGAAAGTGCAGATTCAATATTATTTCTGAATTGATTATCTGATGCCTTTGTCGGTTTAAATTGTACAGTGCCATTTTCAAAACCATAAAGATTACTTATAAATTTCAACGTCTTTTTTTTACACTGATCATAATCGTCCTTTACTTTACCAATACTAACGATACCGTTTGCCCATTTTTCCTGATATAAATAAATTTCCTTCTTTGAAATCATTACCTAATATATTGCTAAATTGTAGACTAATATAATAACGATTGTTTTATTGTCATTAATCCACCATGAAATTTGTAACATTTTTTTATAGTTTATTAAGAATGACTCCATTTATGGTTTTCTTATTTGTTGACTTTAGTGTTTTCTCTCAAACCGTTGTCGATATAAAGTTTCTCCCAAAAAAAATTAATGAAACATCAGGCTTAGAATATTTAAACGGAAACTTTATCACTCACAACGACTCTGGTGGTAAAGAAAAGTTATATGAATTTTCAAAAGACGGAAAAATAATAAGTGAACATTATATATATGATTGTGGAAAAAATAACGATTGGGAAGATATCACTGCAGATTCTGATAATATCTACATTGCAAATACTGGAAATAATTTTGGTAATAGGAATAACCTTGATATTTTGATTATCGATAAAAAAAACAACTTTAATTGTAAAGGAAAAATTAAAATCAAATATAAAAATCAAACCAATTTTGTAAAAAGAAGCAGGCACCCCTATGATTCTGAAGGTATTATATCAATTGATAATAACCTAGTTCTTTTTTCAAAAAATAGATCGTCACTGACAACTGAATTATATATTATTCCTAAAAAATCAGGGAATTATACTATTGAATCTAAAGCTTTTTACAACGCTAAATCTCTTATTACTGGAGCTGACTATAATAAAGAAAATAATTTAGTTGCATTAGTAGGCTACAGTTTTCAAGGTGAGCAATTTATATATACTATAAATAATTTTTTTATTGATGATCTAAGTGAAGCTGAATTTAAAAGGTATAAATTACCAATCGAAAAAGCTCAAATTGAGGCGATTAAAATTATTGATAAAGATACTTTCTGGTTGACGTCTGAGGATGAGGGAAATGGATTTCCAAGACTATTTAAAATAAGGATTTAAATAAGAAAGGGTATGTAATCATACCCTTTTTTTATGCTTTTAAGTTCAATTACTTTATCTGATCTTGGTATTTATAATAATCACCAACTGGATACATAACGTGAGCATATGGAGTTCCTGAGAACATAACGTAAGGCTCTCCTGAATTAAAATCAGTAGTCATACCATCAAGTGATGATGGATCTTTTGGCATTCTCATAAGGTGTGGTCCAGATTCTATCCAATGTCCTTCAGCCGCGTCCTCTTTATTCATTACCATAGGTTTAGTATTATCCTCACCCATATCACCGTGCAACATCCAAGCATATCCATCTTTCTCCATAACATCACCTGGTACTGTGCCTTCAAAATATGCGATTACCCACTTAAAAAATTCAGCATCTCCACATGCTGGCATAGCTTCGTGTGGATCAACCCAACCATTTTCTGGATCTGACATACCTCTAGGGTTAGCTGGAACACAAGTCCAACCATTAGTTCCTTCTCTCAATAAATTACCTCCAGGGGCATCGTATACAGCTGCACCTTCAGCAATAAATTCAGGCGCTGCGGTTGAATAGGCCCATACTTGCCACTCAACACTTGTGTGTGGGCCATCTGGCTCACCGTCCATACTCATTACCATTTCAGAATTATTAGTTGGTGCTGAGCATGCTGCTACTATAAAAATAGCAGAAATTATTAAATATATTTTTTTCATAGTTTTTTATTAAATATAGATTCAATATAAAAATTAAATTTTAAAAACTATAATATTAGAGTAAAGTAACAGATCACCCTGAACATTCACCATCAGTCCAAGATGTGACCCCATCTCTTTCAGCATAACATGAATTAGAATAGGTTTTATTATCACATCCACAAACAGGTTGATACTCTTCGGTACAAATCCTACCATCAAGACCATCAATTTTACAGGGAGTAGTAGAGTCTTTATCACAACTGATAAATAAAAAACTAAATAATATTAATAAAATGTATTTCATTTTCAATTTATTTTAAAGTTAGTTACATAATATCCAATTTCCTCATCTATAATCATCTCATCCATATCAAAATAAGCATCAGTTGGGAAGCCATAAGACTCATCATATTTAACTGAATATTGAAAAGGGTCTTCACTCAATTTTTTTTCAATTATAGCAAACAGTTCATTTAAAGATTTTACATTCCAATAAATACTCTCGAGTTCTTCTTGAGAAACATTCTTTCCGTTAACTTTTTTAATAATATTATTAATTACCTCAATTTCGTTAGGATCAGTGTTCATACAATAACACGAAACTTGCATAGTAAAAGAATAAGAATTAATATTTGACTTTTCCCATTTCTCTTTTGCAAGAGCAAGATCCATTTCTACAGAATTGATGTTATGATCGGATGAACAAGACATGCACAAGATTAGGAAAGCAAAAAAAATACTTTTTATCATATCTTCGTTTTAGACAAATCTAATCAAAAGGTTTACATTTAATTAATAAGTGACTTACCTGTCATCTCATTAGGAATTTCTATCCCCATCAAATTAAGAATGGTTGGAGCAATATCCCCTAACTTTCCATTTCTCAGTTTTATATTTTTTTTATCTGATATAAGAATAAAAGGAACAAGGTTTTTAGTGTGATAAGTATGTGATGAACCGTCATCATTTATCATTTTCTCAGAATTCCCGTGATCTGAAGTTATGATAATATCATACCCATTATTAATGGCGCACTCCGTAATTTTTGAAACCTCAGTGTCAACCACTTCACATGCTTTAATTGCTGCATTAAAATTTCCAGTATGTCCTACCATGTCAGGGTTTGCAAAATTAAGACATGCAAAATCAAATGATTTATTATTTAATTCCTCAATAAATTTATATGAAACTTCACTAGCACTCATCTCTGGTTTTAAATCATAAGTAGCAACTTTTGGTGAATCACACAAAATTCTAAACTCTTTATTAAACTCCCTTTCTCTTCCTCCTGAGAAGAAAAAAGTAACATGAGGATACTTTTCTGTTTCTGCAATTCTTAACTGAGATTTATTATTTTTTTCTAGTACCTCACCGAGAGTGTTATTTAAATTTTCTTTATCATACAGTATATTAATTCCTACAAATGATTCGTCATAATTTGTCATTGTAATAAAATGCAAATCTTTCTTTTTTATATTTATTTTTAAATTGTTTTCTTGGGTAAGAACCCTAGAAAGTTGTCTCATTCTATCAGACCTGTAATTGAAAGAAAACAATACATCTCCATCTTCAATTAAACTCACTGGATTCCCATCTGATTTCATACATACTATAGGCTTAATAAATTCATCTGTCACACCATTTGCATATGAATCTTTTACTGACTTTATTATATCGAACGACTCTTCTCCAATTCCATTCACAATGGCATCATAAGCAAGTTTAATCCTCTCCCATCTTGAGTCTCTGTCCATTGGATAGTATCTGCCACAGATCGAAGCTAAGTTTATATTACTGTCATCTATATAATTTAAAAGCTTAGAAATTTCAACCACTCCATCATTTGGATTTGAGTCACGCCCATCAGTAAATAAATGTAAAGAGATATTATCTAAATTTTGACATTTTAAAAAATCTAAGATCGAATAAAGGTGACTTGAATGTGAATGGACTCCCCCTTCTGATAATAAACCCATTATATGAAAGTTCTTATTATTTTTTTTTGAGTAATTGACTGCTTTCATAAAATGATTATTCGTTTTTAAACCATTATTTGAAAGTGAATCATTAATTCTAATCAAGTCTTGATTTACAATTCTACCTGCACCTATATTCATATGACCAACTTCAGAATTTCCCATTTGGCCTTCTGGAAGACCAACATCTTTTCCAGAAGCTGAAACTTTAGAATTTGGGTATTTTTTAAGTGCATTATCAAAAAAGGGAGTATTTGCATTAAGAATTGCAGAGGCATTAACATCACCACTTAGCCCCCATCCGTCCATTATAATAAGAATTACCTTGTTATTCATCATTCACAAAATTAATTATTGAACTTTAGGTATTTACATTAATTATTAAAAGATTTAAGTATGGTTTTAATATTGACTCTATTTTTTAACTTTTTTTCATTGAGTAATGAATCCATTCAAGATATTATCGACGCATTACAAATTAAAAATTCTGAAGAAATTATTAAGTTTTTTGATAAAAATGGAGAGGTAAACATCAATAATAATATTAAAAAGGGAAGTGATTATAAGCTTATTAAAGCGTTAGATGATTTTTATTTTAATAATGACATTAAAGTTTTCAAAGAAATTCATAAGGGAAACTCTGAAAATAATCTAACTTATATTCTTGGGGAGTATACTTCTAATTCCGATATTTACAAGGTTTTAGTTCTAATCCAGAATCAAGATGACATCCAAAAAATTATTAAAATTAAAATAGACATAGAAAAATGATTGTTAGGACAAAAAAATTTCAAATGGAAAAAAGCCAGTATATAAAGAAGGGCTTTTTCAATCTCCTTAAAGAACAATGGTGGGTTTTTGTTATATATATTGGAATATGTGGAATCTATTACTTTTCACCATCAGTTTGGTGGATAATAGGTGGAACAATTGCTCTCTTTATATATATTTTATTTTGGCTCATTCAATTTTTTGGGGTTACCCAGGTTGAACAAAGTAGTTATATGTTTGGTAGAAATTCCTACGAAATATCATCTGGTCAAATAATGATGAAAATCAGTAATAAACAAGGGATGCCAATAAAATGGGATACCATACAGAAAGTTATTATTCATGAAGACTGTTTCTTATTTAAATTAAATATTGTCCAGTATATAATATTTCCATTTAGAGTTTTTAATAATGAAAATGAAATACGATTTATCAAAAGTATTTTAAGCAGAAAGGGTTATGTTAAATGAGTGATAATCAAGAAGCGGTAAGTAAGGCCATTGAAGTTTCTGTTAAATTTTGCAGCTACAGGGAAAGATCTGAAAAAGAAATTATAAAGAAACTAACTGATAAGAAGTTTTCTAAAGAAATTATCTCATCAACTTTAAGAAAAATGAAGGATCTTAATTTTGTAAATAATTTAAGATTTGCAAAATCTTTCTCAAGGGGAAAAAATAGAGGTAATAGATGGGGGAAAATTAAAATTCGTTATGAGTTAGTTGGAAAGGGGCTTAATGATGAAGAGATAACAATAGGCCTTGATAGTATTGACTCAAAGATGTATAAAGAAAGTCTAAAAAAGAACATTGAAATTTTTAGAAAAAAAAATAAAAGTGATAATAAGAATAAACTAATAGGTCATCTAGCAAGAAAGGGGTTTGAAATGAATCTCATACTTAACTATATATGATTTCATTCCTATTAATATAAACAATATTTGATGCTAATCTCAAAATCATAGATAGCGTTATAATTAAAACATTTTGATTTAAATTTTGAGGAATAAAATTCCATAAAATCAAAAGAGAAATTAATACTGCTATATAAAAAATCACATAAATAATAAACCATTTCTTATGTGTTTCTCTTGCAAAAAGAAAGGGTAGAATAAAATTAATTGGGAAGGCCCACAGGATATTAAAGTTATTTTTTGAGAGATGGTCAGTAAATCCCCACAGATATATTATTAAAAGACCAATCAAGCCCGATCCACAAAATAATATAAGGTCAAAATATTTATATTTTAAACCATATTTTATTTGCCTAAATGATATATAAATTGATATTAATAGAATAATTATAAATATCAATTTTGGGGAAAATATTGATTGCTTATATTCATTGTAATCCGGAATATAAGTTAAAGTTTTGTTTACTAATTTTTTATTGTCAAGAGTTGCTATCTCCAAACCAGTAAATAAATAGTCCGGAAGATACATTTGATCTAAATTAGATGCTTCAACATCAATAGATGAACCTAAACAAATATCTATACCTAAATCCCCCCACTGATTTTTTTTCAAATAGAGATCCATTAACCCTCGAAACGACATGCCCTCACCTTCTGATTTAAATTCTACTCTTTCTTGAAATACTGAAAAAAGTACATCTCTAATTTTAGTAGCACAATTATTAAAAATATAGTTGTACAAATAAGTACTATTTTCTGGTTGAACATTTTTTTCTAAATATTTGAAAAGAAGCATTTTATCATTGTCATCAATATCTAAAATTTGTTCTTTAATAAATCTGTTTTGACTTTTATAAAATGCCTCAGCTGATTTATAATTATACTTTCCAACCTTGTACAATAGCTTACCATGCAAAAAATTTAAATAAAAATTGGGTTGATCAAAATCAAAAATTCCATAGTTGTAGAAGTAATCAATACCATTTGAGGGATCCCAAAATCTAATTCCGCTATGACCAAAGGCACTATATAATTCATTTTCATATGGACCAATAGTAATTACCGAAACCTGAGTACTGTTAGATCCAAAAGACTTAAAATTTATTAGAATAAAAACTAAAAAAAATGTAAAAAACTTATTTACCATGAACGACTAAAATTATTTCTCCTTTAATGTTTTTGTTTTCTATTTGATTGTACAATTCTTTTAAACTCCCTCTAATATTTTCTTGATATATTTTTGTTAATTCTCTTGAAATTGATGCCTTTCTTTCAACACCAAAATTATCAATTAAATCATTTAGTAATTTTTTAAGTCTTTTTGGTGACTCATAAATTATTATTGATCTTTCTTCATCTGATAAGAATTTTAACCTTTTATTTCTACCCTTTTTTACTGGTAAAAAACCTTCAAAAACAAATTTATCTGATGGCAACCCAGAATTTACTAGTGCTGGAATAAAAGCAGTAGGTCCAGGGAAACAATCTACTTCAATATCATTTCTTATTGCTTCTCTGATTAAAAGAAATCCTGGATCCGAAATTGAGGGCGTTCCAGCATCTGAAATTAATGATATTTTCTTTCCAGATAAAATAGATTTTATATGACTAGATAATACTTTGTGCTCATTAAAGGAATGGTAAGATTTTAAAGGTGTTGAAATTTCATATTTTGATAATAGTCTTTTAGAAACTCTAGTATCTTCACACAATATGTAGTCAGAATTTCTCAATGCATCAAGTGACCTAAGCGTTATATCATTTAAATTTCCTATTGGAGTAGGTATGATATATAATTTTTTTTTTGAGGTCATAACAACTTATCAATTTCAGATGAAAGAAGATGATCCTTTTCTGATATAATATTTCCTAAATCGTGGGTTGTTAATTCAATTGTTACAGTATTATATGTAATTTGGATTTCTGGGTGATGGTTATTTTTTTCTGACAAAATAGCCACTCTATTTACAAAGCCCATTACCTCAATGAAGTCTTTGAAAACAAACTTTCTTACTAATTTATTGTCAGTATTTTTCCACATATTTATAATGAAATAACTCCTTTTATCTTTGAAGCTTTTTCATAAATATAAACTATTTCACTAGAATTTTTTACAAATTGAGTAAGTGTAATTGATACATATTTTCCCTTTGCTGATTTTTTTTCCTTAATCATAGCATCCGGAAGCAAATCAATAACATTCTGTTTTGAAGATGATTTTATAATAAACTTAAAAACATATTCAGTTGGGAAAGAATACTCTTCTTCAAGAGCTGCTTTAAAACTCTTAAGACTGGACATTTAATCAGAAGAATTTATATCTATTATCTTCAATTTCAGAAAATAATTTAATTGCATTATCAATTTTAAGAGGAGAAGTGAATTTATTAGCCTGTAATAAATTATTTGCGTAAGTATCATAAGATGACAAAGTATCTGCTCTATTGATATTATTAAGTTTTAAAATAATGACACCTTCGTCGATTTTAAAAGGCTTTGTTAATTCATTCTCTTCCATTGAAAATGCGACTCCAACTGTTTTAGGTGAAAATCCAACATTTAAAATTGAGTTAGAATTTAATGTTAGGTCGGGCATATTATATATATCTCCATTACTATACTGCTCTTTGGCCTCATCCAGAGATGAGTAATCTTTGATTAGCTCAGAAATATATTCAGATTTTTTATTATCAATAATTTTCTTGCGCACAGCATTTTCAACCTCAGTAATTTCTTTTGTCCCCTCAGATTTTATATCAGAAATCTTAGATATTACATAACCGTTATCTAATTCAATAACATCAGATAAATCTCCAATTTCTCTGTCATCATCATAGGCCCAAAGAAACACACTTCTTGCATTATTTAGTAATCCTAGAACATCACCATTCTTATCTATATCATCTTCTACAAGAGCTTCTTTACCTTCAGATATAGAAAAATCCGAAAATGATTTTTCACTGGATCTAGAATCAATTTTAAATAATTCTGCAGATCTATATACATTATTCCTTGTGTTATCGCTTGGTATAATTTCTTTCTGTATGGTAGCAACAAAGTACGAGGTCTTAGTTTTTTTCTGAGTCACATTAATTATATGAAAACCAAATTCTGATTCGATAATTCTAGGTATGAGGCCTGTTCGATTTCTAGAAAAAACAGCATCTTCAAAAGGCTTTACCATCATTCCCTCAGAAAACCAACCCAAGTCTCCACCGTTTTGAGCAGATCCATCTTGGCTATATGTTCTTGCTGTTTCATCAAAATCGCTTCCACCTCTTAAGAGAGATAATATTCTATTTGCTTCTGATCTAACCGTTGTTTTGTTTGATTCATTAAACTTAAGAAGAATATGTTTAGCTCTAGCTTTAAAAGATGTATCATTTTCAATCTTAGATAATTTTCTTATTATAATTTTTCCGTCTTCGTATTTAAAGTCTGTAATAAACCCAACATTCTTACCAACAAGATCAGTTGGTAACTGATCTATATTGAATTTTGAGTAGGGATTAAAACTATCCGAATTTAAGAGAGAAAAGGTTGAGTCATTTATATCTTCAGACGATAATCTATTTTTAATTTTATTGATTTCCTCTTCAAAATACAATGTATCCTCTGATGAGGGTAATAATTCAAAGAATACGTATTCAATTGATCGTGATTCTTCTTGCTTGAAATCATCACTATTTTTTCTTAAGTAATTTTTCATCTCGTTAGATGACACTGAAAACAACGAATCTGGAATCTTATAGAAAGGAACAAAATAATATGATAAATCCAGACTCGAAGAAGTATTGAAATATTCTGATTCTGACTCCAGAGAATTTATATTAGTAGACATTGATATTAAATTATCATATTTAGCTCTTAGCCTCATTGGCTTTAAATTTGATTCAAATGAAAACCACGCCTGTTGTTGAGCCGCAGGTTGGTTAGATAAGTTTTGTAAATAAGAAATAACGTTATCTACACTAAAGTTACCAGTCGATGGATCTGTAAAAGCCTGAATAATCATTGGATGAACATTTTCACCTTGAACCATGTCAACAGACTCTTTATCCGAAACCTGTAGACCCAATTCACTAAACTGACTCATATAACTAATATCATTTATAAGTTTTTCCCATGCTTGATCCCTAAGATTAGATATCTCCTGATTATTTGGAGATCTTCCATTGTTTAAAGTAAAATTGTAGGATAACTGCTCATAAACAGAATTAAAAAGAATTAAATCTATTTCCTCTCCATTAATCTCACCTATAACATTCTGATTTTGACCACCTATGCTACTGTTCGGGCCAAGAATATCTCCAAGAACAAATGCAGCTATTGAAAAACCAACAACTACCACGAGAAACTTCCCCATTTTATCGCGAAGAGTACTAATTATTGCCATATATAATTATTTAAGATGCCAAAATTAAATTTTTCTATCTAATTATCTTACAATCTTCCTAAAAAAAACATTATCGATTCTGTTATTACTTATAGATAGAATTTTAATTGAAAAGTCTTCAAATGATAATAATTCATTCTTTTTTGGAATATTTTTTTGAGAGTGGAGAATAAAACCACCCAGTGTATCATAATCACCTTCTGGAATATTTAAATCATATTTTGAGTTAAGGTAATCAATCTCTAGTCTCGCACTAAAATTATATGAGTATTTATCAACCTTATCCTCCAATAAATTATCAGCATCAAATTCATCGATTATTTCTCCAAAAATTTCTTCAATTACATCCTCTAATGTAATTATTCCTGAAGTTCCACCGTATTCATCAATTACTACTGCAATATTTACCTGTTCAGATATAAATTTAAATAAGACATCACTCGCTAGGTTTGTTTCGTTAACAAACTGAATTTTTCTAGTAATCTCTTTAATATTTTTTGGTTTATTAAATAAAGACAGTCCGTGACAGTACCCTATAATTTTATCGATTGATGACTCATAAACAATAATTTTTGTGTGACCAGATTTCTCAATAATTTTATTTAAATCCTGTATACTTTCAGTAATATCTATTGAAATAATTTCTGTTCTAGGAATCATACAATCTCTGACTTTCACATCTTTCAAATTCAGTGCATTATTGAAAAACTCTGTTACATTTTTTGACTGAATTTCTTTATCTGATACTATGATTTTTTTTACATAATCATTTAAATCTGTTATTTTAAAAACTAATTTATCCTCAGAATAAGTTTGTTTCAAAACGTCTTTAATTAAAAATTTAGATAGTATAAGTATAAATTTGACCAATGGGTTTAATACAAAATAAATAATTATTAGAGGGATAGAAAAAGTAGTAAGTAGCCTATCGGGATTAATCAAAAAAATACTTTTAGGTATATACTCAGCAGTAATTAATACTATTAAAGTTGAAATTAGAGTTTGCACAAGTAGCACCGATAAATCATTATTTATAATTGTTGGTAAATTTTGAATTAAATAAGGCTCAACTGTCTGAGCCATTACTATACCATAGACTACTAAAGATAAATTTATTCCAATTTGAAGAGTAGCAATTAGCTCAGAGCTATTTTTATTCAAAATATCATAAATATTACCAAAAAAACTATTGGAATTAGATTTGATTTCAAAGTTGAGCTTATCCCTTGATACATAAGCTATTTCTAATCCAGATAAAAGACCTGAAAAACCAAGACAGGCTAATATTAAAATATATTGATTTTCAATAATGAACATTTCTATTTCAATTTATATAAGAAAAAAAACAAAAATGATAACATGTATAAAAAATATGAATTCCAAAACCCAAGTTTATATGTTAATACTGAAGCCATTAAAAAAAATAGAGCGGCTAAAATAATTAGGATGGTTTTAATTTTCATCAATATCAATAATACCGGAAGGTTTAATAATCTCATAACTAGAAAAATCCTGATTGGACTCCATTCCCTCACCACTATGAATTTCATCCCCTGTTTTTATCGTTACAAATTTTTGTGTTACAAATTTTTCGTCATTTGGATACCAATATAATTCTTCCGTTCTCAATTCATCTCCAGTTTCTATGTTAAATAAAACTACATTCCCAGTTGCTTTATAATAATTTTCATTTTCAAATTTAATTACATGGTTAGCTTCAAATGTTGCAGTAATAGAATCACTATTTCTAGAGTAAATATCCATGTAAAGTCCTTCCGGGTATATCTCCTCACCCTCATCAAAAACTTGATAAAGCTCTGATTTAAGCTGAAATCTTACTTGAGCAGAATCTGTGAAAAAAGTATTTAGATTTTTAATCTCAATAAGTGGCCCATCATAATTCTCTTCAATTTTTTTAATGGTATTTTTTGAACAAGATGAAAATATAATGAGTAAAATAAATAACTTGTACATTAATAAAAACTGGAATTAGTTTTCTGATTCTTTCTCTAAGATTTCTCTGAGATCTTTAACTATTTGTCTAATTTCATTTTGATCTTTCATTAACTCAACAATATAGTATTTAAGCTCAGAAAGACCTGCAGAATTATCTATAGATGGATTATTGCCAGATGGTGCAATTTGAATATTTTCGTTTGAACTTAATGCCTCATTATTGCTAGTATTTAAAGATGATAAATTTGCTATTTCATCTTTGATTTCTTGAATATCAGTTTTAACGGAACTATCATCAATTTTTTTAACTAATTCCTGATAGGTTTGAACTATCTCCTCAAGATATTCCTCATCAATAGAACTAGAAATTTTTGAATTACTTTTTTCCATAGCCTTTGATAAGTCTTTTAGCTCCCTTGAAAGATTATTATCTCCTTTACCAGATCCTTTACGATCATCATTTAATATTTCTTTAGCTAATTTTTTAATTTCCTCTATTTCTTTTGAAGTAAATATTTTGAAATCCTCAAGATCTTTTTTTGTTTCATTTTTGAAAGTATTAAATTCAGACCTTGTATCTGTTAACGCTGTATTTGCTAGTAGTTGTAATGAAAAATTCCGAAGATCATTGATGTCATTTTGCAATGATCCAATATAATAGACGATACTATCCGAATTAAGATTATCTGTCTGTGTTATTTCATCTCTTTTCTGTAAGTTGACATTAGCAAGAGTAACTTGTTTTAAGAGTTCGGTTGCTATATCCAAATTTTTTCTTAACTCTTTAACCTCCTCTGAGTCATCTTCCCTAATTATAGTATTAGTTGTACTAAAACTTTTTTCCTCAATCAAATTTGAAATTTTATCTAAAAATTCCTCATCATCTATAGGGCTTCCATCTTCAGAAAGTTGAGAAGATATTTGTTCAGAAAGAGTGGAAAGATCGCTCTGTAACTCAGAAAATTGGCTCGAAACTTTAGATATGTCTCTTCCAATAGATTGAAGATCCTCATCATATATATTTGTATTATCTTGAAGATCAGCAACAAAATCAACATTTGATGCTAAAATACCTCTATCGTCAGAGGATAACGCTTTAGATACAGAACTAAGGGCACCAACCATAATAGAAAGTATAATACAAACAAGTGATACTTGTAATGAGAAGTGTGCATAATTTTTGTTTTTCTTTTTGAAAATAGATAACCAATAAGCTAATGAGATTAAAGCAAAGACGACTAAACCAATAACTATATCAAATATGAAATTTGAATATAAAGGAATTAAAAAATCTTGTATTACAAAAGCAATTCCTGCATTCAAAGCTAGATTCTTTGCAAAAAGCCTAAGAACTGGAACACTTGAAATAAACTCATCTAAACTAAACCCTTTCATTACCTCTTATTTAACGTAACATCCTCATTAACCCAGCACCCTGTATTCATTAATTCCCCTACTTCAAGGTTTTCATTAAAGAGTTCCTCCATAGAAGGAAACTGTTCTCTTGCCTGATTAGCTTTAGAGTCTAGTCCTGCTCTTTTAAACATTTTATAGGCTGCAATAAATACAAGCCTATCCTTCACCCTACTTTTACCTTCTCTACAATCATCATAAGAAGACATATATAAATTTCCAATTAATTTATATGCATCCTTAAAACTAGGATTCAAGGTCAATGATTTTCTTGCATTTTGTCTTGATTTAATTTTATTGCCGATTACAGCATATAATTGTGCTTTATTCAAATACACCTCAGATTTTTGTAAATCATCATCTGTGGATTCAATAGCACCATCATAATACTCAAGTGCAGACTCATAATTATTGTTAGCCTGCTGCCTTCCAGCTATAAATTTTGCAATGGCAAAGTCCCGCTGTGCTGTAAACATAATTTTTGCAGCCTCAAGAGCTATATCAGATGAAGTACACTTTCCAGTTATACTTAATTGAAAGATTTTTTTAGCTAGGTTTAATGCTTCCTCACTATACTGTTCTTCTACTGGAGCTAAACTCTCATAATCTGTCTCAACAATCTCACCATCTGAGGCTGTTGTTGCTTCCACAAGCTTTGGACCAAGGGTGTTTTCAACAAAATTACAATCAACTGTGATAGTAGCAGTTAATAATTTGTCAACATTATCCTGATATTTTTTTAACCTTGAAAGGTTTTTTGGATCGTTAGATATTTTAAAGGAAATGATATCAGATAACATATCATAAATATCTAAAACTTCATCATCAGATATAGACTTTGATGTTAACTTATGTTTTCTTACAATATCCATATATGCGACAATATTGCTATTACCAATTTTATTTCCATTTAACTCAAATGCATCCTTAAACATATTATATAGATTCTCATACTGAGTCTTATCTGATCTATAAAAAGTATAAGCGAAAGTGGTCTTTCTATTTTTTACATAAGCCTCACGTCCAAAATTCTCAATTCTTTTATCAAAAACATTTAATGCCTTTTGAATCAAATTATCTTTGGCTTCTTGGTCCTCTTCTTTATCAATTAAACACCTATATATTTTTATACCATTTTGATATATAGAAACGTGGAGGTTAGGAACATTATCCATCAGCCAAGAATTGGGTTCCAAAGCAGAAATACAATCACCTTGCTTTAAATAATCTGTATAAAGAACATTTTTCTCCTCTGCAGTAGCCTTATCCTCTGGCCAACTCCATCCTGGTTGAGCAATTAGATTAAAATTGAATATTATTAAAACAAAAACATATATAAGTAACTTCATAACAATATAAAATTAATCAAATTTTCTTTTAATAAACCAAATGTTATTTATTGAAGTTCCAATTATAAATTTTAAATAGTTTTCTTTTATAAGATTATTTTTAATATTTCCTCTTTTCCCAGCCTCAAAACCAAGGTTAATTCTAGATATTGTTCCAACTGGCAGGGAAAGACCAAATGTTAAAGCAATATTATTAATATTACCTCCATTAATAAGGTATGGGTAGCTTTTATAGATAATTCCACCTCTGTAAGTTACTCTTTTAAAAAAACTGTTAACATTCTCAGCGTCTGGTATTAATTCCATACCAGTAGATACCTGTAATGAATTCTTATAATTTGCGTTAGAATTTTCTGAGAAACCACTCCCTTTATTCCAAGGCTGAATTCTAAATTCTGCACCAAACGATATTTTATCTAAAACTTCATAAGAGACACCAAAACCATAACTTTTAGGAATTATGAAATTATCAATTTCATTATTAAGAATAGTATCGATAACAACAACTGATAAGGAATTAGGGATTTTTCTCTCCAACTGAGAAAATCTTTCAGCCTCAAGAGATGATTTAATATCATAAATAAAACCAACTTTTATAAATGTATTATCTGAGATTTCATTCTTATAGAAGACACCAGAGGTTAAAGAATAATCGTTATATATCGATCTCTCAAAAAGGTTTGAGTAAAATTGAGGTTCATTAGATATGCTAGATGACGTATTACTTGTAATCTTACCAAAAATATATGATCCTTTTAAACCAAATGAGAGGTCTTTGGATAACTTAATACCATTAGAAAAATAAACTTCCGTTAGACCACCCTCACCTTGATACTCATAATTAACTAAAGCAGATGTTAAACCTCCACCAACATTTTCAATTTGATCTTGATCGAATAATTTAAAACTCATATTACTGTATGGATTAAAACCTATAGACATAACCCATTTACCATCTTTTACAATTGGAATTCCAAAACCCATATAATTAATATTACCATTCCCGGTGACATCTTTTGATATGTCATTAACAATTTGCCTAATGTCCGATCTAATACCCATCTCAAAATTTGTGAATCCGTTATATACTAGAGCTGCTGGGTTTTGGCTATTTAAATGCCAATAAGATCCGTTACTTATTCCCAAGCCACCCATAGAGAGATTGTTAGCATAAGAATTATCAGAGATCTCGCCTATAGAATTTAAAGAACTAAATGGAGAGATTACTTGTGCTTTTAATGCATTAATGTGAAAAAAATATAATATGAAAAAAATATAATAACTTAGTTTATACATATTATTTCTTGCTTGATTAATTGAAATGCAAAGATGCATTCTTTAATTCACAAAAAAAAAATAATTTCTTTGATGGAAACAAATAAATATAGTGTTATTGGAATCATGTCTGGGACCTCTTGTGATGGACTTGACATCACATATTGTGATTTTTGGAAAAAGAAAAATAATTGGTTCTATAAACTTAAATATTGCGAAGAAATAGAATATGAGAAGGGATTAAAAAACAAATTGATAAAGTGTTATAAAATGAGCGGTCTGGATCTCAAGAAATTAGATATAGAGTTAGGAAATTTTATAACAGAAAAAATAAATGAGTTTATTATTAAATACAGAATAGAACCTGATTTAATATCGACTCATGGGCATACTGTTTTTCATGATATTGAAGAAAAAATCAGTCATCAAATTGGTAATCCATTTATACTTTATGAGAGGATTAAAGTACCTGTTATATATAATTTTAGAGAAATTGATGTTATAAGTGGTGGTCAGGGAGCTCCTCTTGTACCCTTTGGAGACATAGAGCTTTTCAATGAATATGACTATTGCGTAAATATTGGAGGAATTTTGAATATTACTGAAAATAATAGGGATAATCTAATAGCCTATGATGTTTGTCCTGCAAATATAATTCTCAATTATTACTCAAGAAAAATTGGTTTCGATTATGACAAAGATGGGAATGTTTCAAATACTGGAAATATGGATTCTAATATTTTAAATAAACTAAATAAGGTTAAATATTATAAAAATAAAGGTCCCAAAAGTTTAGATATTCAAAAAATCGAAAAATTATATTTTCCAATACTGAAAAAATATGCCCCTAAAAATATACTTCGAACATTTGTTGATCATATTGGGTATCAACTTAATAAATCTATAAAAAAAAATAAATCTAAAATTCTTTTGACCGGAGGTGGAGCATTTAATAAGACCCTTTTAAAATCTATTGAAAAACATAATCATCATAATCATCGTTATATTTTACCAGATAAAAACTTGATAATATTCAAAGAATCTGTAATATTTGGGTTTCTGGGATTGAAGAGGTTTTTGAATGAAAAAAATATTGTAAGATCTGTAACAGGTGCTAAACAATCTTCTTCATCAGGTATTATTATTGAAAATAAATTTTTTTAGTGTATGTATGAACTAATGATAGTTGTTTTTGTTATAGGTTATTTTTTTATAACCATAGAACATAACATCAAAATAGATAAGGCTGCTATTGCCTTAATCACAGGTGTTTTGTGTTGGACAATATTTGTTATTGGAAAAGAAGATATAGTTCCTCTAGAAAAAATTAAAAATTATGCTACCGAAGAATTTTCTAGTATTTACCCAGATGAGATATTAGAAACTTCTGAAACTGTTCAAAAGGAAACATACGACATAATTCAACATTATGTGACAGAAGTTCAACTTTTTGAAATTCTCTCAGAAATATCAAGCATACTTTTCTTTCTGATGGGAGCCATGACAATCGTTGAAATAGTAGATATTCATGGTGGATTTCGAGTAGTAACTGACAGAATAAAGACAACTAGTAAGCTCAAACTTTTTTGGATCCTTGGGTTTGTTTCATTTTTCTTTTCTGCTTTACTTGATAACCTTACCACATCTATAATAATGGTTTCCCTAACTAGAAAATTTATAAGCGATAAGAATGATAGATGGTTTTTTCTTGGAATGATCATTATTGCAGCTAATGCAGGTGGCGCATGGTCACCAATTGGAGATGTTACCACAACAATGCTTTGGATAGGAAAACAGATAACAACCTTTGAAGTTGTTACTAAACTAATGATACCAAGTTTAGTATGCTTAATTGTACCTCTGATAATCATGTCATTTAAGGTCAAGGGAAATTTTAAGAGGCCAGATGATGACACAAATGAATCTGGACATCACACTACTGAGTTTCAAAGGAATTTAGTCTTTGCTAGTGGTGTCAGTGGCCTACTATTTGTTCCTGCATTTAAGTCTTTTACTCACTTTCCACCATTTATGGGAATGATGTTGAGCTTAGGCTTTTTATGGTTACTAACTGATATATTACATAGAAAAGATAAAGTTGAAAACAAAAGATATTTTTCAGTGTATCATGCTCTTGAGAAGATGGATGTCCCAACTCTACTATTCTTCCTTGGAATATTACTTGCTGTAGGGAGTCTTCAAGCAGCAGGGCAATTAGGAGAAATGGCATTGTATCTTGACAGAAATATCGGTACAGATACCAATAATGGAGTTTATATTATCGGTTTAATCATTGGTTTATTATCTGCTATTGTTGATAATGTACCACTTGTTGCAGCAGCAATTGGGATGTATCCACTTGAAGGTAGTGGCTTTTTTATGCAAGACGGACTATTCTGGCAATTTCTAGCATACTGTGCTGGTACTGGTGGTAGTGCTCTCATAATAGGTTCAGCAGCAGGAGTAGCAATTATGGGATTAGAAAAAATACCATTCTTCTGGTATTTTAGAAAAATAACATTCTACGCAGTGGTCGGTTATATCTGTGGTGCAATAACATATATAATTCAAACTAGTATTATAAGTTAGATTTTAAATCTAGCATTCTCAGTAAAGAATACGCAGCTTCTTCGCCTTTATTCCCTTTTTTACCTCCGCATCTTTCTAATGCTTGAGAGAGTGAATTGGTAGTTAGAACACCAAAAATAACAGGTTTATTATATTTAATTGAAACATTTAATAGTCCACTAGATACAGCATTAGCTATATACTTATCATGATCAGTATCTCCTTTAATTATACATCCAAGTGCAATAATTCCATCAATGTTTTTATCATTTTCAAATAAAAAATTTGATGCTGTAACTAACTCCATACTACCAGGAACAATTTTGACATTAATATTATTTTTTTTCACCCCCTCTTCTAATAAATAAGATTGGGATGAATTAGCTAGTAAATCCGTGATACTTTTATTCCATTCTGACTTTAGAATTCCAATTCTATAATCACCAATATTATGTTTATTAATTTGTGAGCCAATAATGAAATCTCTACTCATAAAAGAAGACCCTCTATTCTTGATTTATTTTTTACTGCTGTTTGATACTCAGGAGATCCCTTGAAATCATTAATAATTTTATTGTAACAATTTAATGCAGATTTTAAATCATTAATTCTCTCATGGACTAATGCTAGTTTCAATAAATAAGACGGTGTGAAAAACTCATTTGGATTGTAATCTGACGCTTTTTGAAAATAATATATTGCATTGTCAAAATCGGAAAGTTCAACATAAGCATCACCTATCAAAGAAAACGCTCGTGCTTGGATAAGATAATCCGAGGAACTAAAATCAGATAAGTAGTTAATAGCATTATTGTAGTTTCCTAACTTTAAATAAGAGGAGCCAGCATAAAATTTAGATAAATTAGCAGCATCTGATAAACTATATTCATCTATAATCTCTAAAAACCCATAATTATTGCCATCTCCATTAAGAGCTTTCACCAAACTATCTTGCTCATAATAATAAACTGCCTGAAACATTTCTTCTTGAGCATCAAAATTCTGGTTTTCTTTGAAGTAGCTAAAAAAGGAAAAAACTAAAATAGATGCAACCAAAATACCAGAGATGATAAAAATTAAATTTTGATTTTTTTTTACAAACTCTTCAGACCTACTAAGTTTCTCTGAAAGAGCCTCTGGATTGTCAATTGGAAGAATATTATCTTCTTTTACTTGCTTTGGTTTCTTAAATTTTACCATAGATCGTATTATTCTCTTAAGAAAGGATAATCTTTTTGAACATATATATCTGTGTAAACATCTTCCTTACCAGGGTAAGGTGATTTTTCAGAAAATTCAACTGAATTTTTTATCTGATCTTTAATATTTTTATCAATAGTATCTATATCGTCCTGAGAAAGAATTTTCTTAGAAAGAATCATCTTTTTAACCTGTTCAATTGGATCTCTATCTTTATAACTTTCTAATTCCTCTTTAGATCTATATTTTGCAGGGTCAGACATTGAATGGCCTTTGAATCTATATGTCCTAAATTCTAAAAGAGAAGGTCCGCCGCCACTCCTAGCTAAATGTGCTGCCTTAGAGATAGCCCTATGAACTTTTATGACATTCATAGCATCAACTGGTTCCGAAGGGATATCATACGAAAGTCCAGACTTATAGAGCTCAGTTACATTAGAGGTTCTATCAACAGATGTACCCATTGCATAACCGTTGTTCTCAATTATAAATATTACAGGTAATTTTAAAAACATAGCAATATTCACAGCCTCATGAAAAGCTCCAATCCTTAAAGCCCCATCACCTAAATAAGTTACACACAAATTATCTGTTTTATTATATTTTTCAGAAAAAGCAATTCCTGCACCAATTGGGATCTGATTACCAACAATACCATGTCCGCCGTAAAAATGTTTCTCTTTATCAAACATATGCATAGATCCACCTTTCCCCTTTGATATACCTGTTACTTTACCAAACAGCTCAGCCATTATTTTATCTGGGTTAGTTCCAAGTGCTAATGGATGCGCATGATCTCTATAGGAAGTTATATATTTATCACCTTCTTTTAATGCAGAAACACAACCAGAAACACATGCCTCTTGACCTATATATAAATGGCAAAACCCTCTTATTTTTTGCTGGCCATACAATCTTCCAGCCATCTCCTCAAATCTTCTCATCAATAACATTGACTTTAACCAATATAAATAGGTAGCGGTATCAAATTCATTATTTGAACTAGACTTTATAGTTTTTTTTTCTTTAGTTGCTGGCATAAATTAAAATAAAATTTAAATAGTGTTAAAAATTTATTTAATTACAATAAATATCAACGCTCTAATTTTTCACAAATATAAATGCATATTGACAAAATCAAGCTTAATAATTTTAAAAATTATCATTCGTTAAATCTAAGCTTTAACAGCAATATTAACTTTCTTTTTGGAAAAAATGGATCAGGGAAAACCAATCTTATGGACGCCATTTACTATCTCTCATTTGGAAGAAGTGCAATAAATAGCATAGACAACGATATTATAAAACATGAAAAAAAATTTTTTACAATAGAAGGAAAATACTCAAATAATAATATTTATAAATGCACATTTAAAGCTCCTAAAGATAAAAGCATTTACGAAAACGAACATAAATACAATAAAATTAAGGAACATATTGGTAAAGTACCAGCAGTATTTATAACTCCTAATAACATAAGCTTAATTAGAAATTACAGTAGTGATAGAAGACGGTTTTTTGATTTATTATTTTCCCAAATTGATAGAAGTTATTTAGATAATCTAATTCAATATAATAGACTATTAAAACAGAGAAGAACATTATTTAAAAGTGTTAATAACTTTGAAAAAATTGATAAGTATCAGTTAAGAGCATATGATGAAAAATTGATAGAATTAAATAAATTAATTTATAATTTTAGAAAAAAAGAAGTAACAATTTTCAATGATAAGTTTTTATATATCTCAAAAATCCTTACAGATAAAAAAGATAAAAATTCAATAAAATATATTTCTAATTTCAATAAAGATATAAGAATCGAAGATTTTGAAAAAAACCATAAAAATGATTTTTTTTCATTAAAAACGAGTATCGGAATACATAACGATGATTATATTTTTAATTTGAATGATTTACTAATAAAAAAATTTGGTTCTCAAGGCCAACAAAAGTTATTTATAATTATTCTTAAAATTTCAGAATATTACATCCTAAAAGAAAAAATTAAAAAATCACCTATACTACTACTGGATGATATTTTTCATAAATTAGATGATAAAAAAATTGATGTGATACTAGATTATATTAGTAGTAATGACTTTACTCAAATTTTTATTTCTGATTCAATCAAGGAAAGATTAAATAAGATAAAAAAAATAAAAAAAGATGTTAAAATAATAGAGTTAGACAATAAGGAAATAAATGAATAATAAAAGGAAAAGAAAGACTCTATCAATTAATGAACTCACGTCTGAAGTTTATAATACAACGCCAATCAAAAAAGGTCTTAATGAGGCTGAAATTTTTGATACTTGGAATAGAATATGCGATGAAAAAATCTTAACAAGAACGGAAAAATTATTTGTAAAAGATGATAAGATATATATAAAATTAATGTCTTCGCCACTAAGAAATGAGCTTGATAATAATAAAAAAATTATCTTAGAAAAGTTTAAAAAAGAGCATCGCCAAATAAATGAAATTTATTTTATTTGATTATTTAATATAAACTCTTTCTGAAATATTAGCAGAATTGATACACCAATAAATATATAAGAGTCCGCAAAATTGAAAACGGGCCATAATGAAAGATAACTGTCTCCAATAAACGGAATAAAAGAAGGAAGATAACCTTCCCAAATATCAATATAAAACATGTCTATAACCTGACCATAAAATAAAGTAAAAGGTGATCCTGATGGAGCATTATTAAAAATCACACCATAAAAGACACTATCAATAACATTCCCTACAGCACCAGCTAAAATCATTGAAATACATATGAGTAAAAGAGTGTTAGAATTATTATTTATTAAATAGATCAAATAATAGCCAATAAATATAGAGGCAATAACTCTAAATAATGAGAGAATTAGTTTTGTATATTTAAAATCAAAATTGATTCCAAAGGCCATACCTGGATTTTGAATGTAATGAAGTTTAAATAAGTCACCAATTAACGGTATCTCTGAATAAAGTGGCATATTAATATGGACTAAAACTTTAACAGTTTGGTCAAGAACTATAAGAGCAACTATGAATAAAAAAAGTTTATTTCTCATTCTACAATTTATTAATATTATAACTAAGGATAACTTTTTCTGAGTCCGATGAACCTACACTTAGAACCATTTCCTTCGGAGAACTAATTGATTCTAAAAGTTTAATACTATTCGCTTGTGTCTCGTTACAGATAAATTTTTTATGATTATCAATGAATTTTAATCTATCTATATTTTTAATAGCTATTTCAATATTTATTTTGTCAGTAACATCAAATAACATATTCTTTCTTTCATTCTGAATTTTATTAATAAATTCTCTAGATAAACCTTCAGATATTAACTCATCAGTTAAAGAAATATCCAGCGCTATTGTAAAAAGATCATTTGATGCAACTAATTTACCATCTAAATCTCCAAAAGTTATTTCTACATGGTTAATATTAATATCAAAATTACCATCATCCGATTTAATAATTAAACTCCCTTTTTTTTCTAAACTAGCTATCTGGTTTTGATTCATAGATAAAATTGCTTTTGACACAACCCCTGTTTTTGGTCCAAAAAGTGAACCAATTTCTTTATAGTTTGGTTTTATTTTTTTTATAAAAACTTTCGTATTGTCATATACATACTCAATATTTTTAACATTCACCTCTGAGAGAATAATATTTTCAACATATTTAATATCCTTTTCTTGGCTCGAAGAGTTTATTGGGATTATAATCTTTGATAATGGTTGTCTGACTTTTATTTTTTCTTTTTTTCTAATTGAATGAACAAGAGATGAAATTTTTTGAGCAAATAACATTCTTCTCTCCAACGTATCTGATATGAGTTTTTTATCAGCCTTTGGGTACAATGATAAATGTACGGACTCTAAATTTTTATCTGTAAATCGGTTGAGATCCAAAAATAATTTTTCAGAATAAAACGGAATGAAAGGAGAAGAGATTATAGATATCTTTTCTAAACATTCATGTAAAGTTTGGTATGCCATTAATTTATCTTTAGAAAAGTCACCCATCCAAAACCTCTTCCTATTTAATCTAACATACCAGTTACTAAGATCATCATTTATAAAATCATTAATTAACCTAGCAGCCCTTGTAGGATTATATGTGTCTAAATTATTATCAACCTCATTAGAAATAGTATTTAGACGACTAATTATCCATCTATCATCAAAACTTCTTTTTTGATAAGGGATCAACTTATCAGTAGCTTTAAATCCATCAATATTAGCATATAGGGAGAAAAAATTATAAGTATTTGTTAGGGTTCCAAAAAACTTTCTTAGAACCTCTTTAATTGACTCCTCATCAAATTTTAGGTTATCCCATGGATTGGAGTTTATGATCATATACCATCTAGTAGCGTCAGGACCATATTTTTTTATAATTTCAAATGGATCTACGGCATTCCCTAATCTTTTAGACATCTTATTACCTAACTTATCGAGTACAAGTCCGTTTGAAATAACATTTTTAAAACTTGACTTTCCAAAAAGCATTATTGAAATAGCGTGCAATGTAAAAAACCATCCTCGTGTTTGGTCAACTCCCTCAGCAATAAAACTTGCAGGAAACATACTCTTGAAAAAATCCTTATTCTCAAAAGGATAATGATACTGAGCAAATGGAACTGAACCTGAGTCATACCATACGTCAATAATATCTTTCTCTCTCAACATTGGTTTATTATCTTTAGAAACCAAAATAATATCATCCACATATGGTCTATGTAAATCAAAATCTTTAGTTAATGGATTTTTCATGTACCCTTTCTCAACAGATTTTTTTACCTCATCTCTTAATTCTTCTATACTTCCTATACATATTTCTTCTAATCCATCTTCTGTTCTCCAAATAGGAAGGGGAGTCCCCCAGAATCTAGATCTACTTAAATTCCAGTCAACTAAATTTTCTAACCAATTTCCAAAACGACCAGAACCTGTTGAAGGCGGTTGCCAGTTAATTTTTTTATTAGATTTTATAAGATCATTCTTTAATTTAGTCGTATTGATAAACCATGACTCAAGTGGATAATATAAAATGGGTTTATCGGTTCTCCAACAGTGGGGATAGCTATGTTCATATTTCCTTACGTCAAAAGCTCTATTTTCTTCTTTTAATTTTATTGAAATTTTTTCATCAGTTGTTAAACCACCATCCACATTCGTAAAAGTTTTAACTTCTAACCCAGCAAAGTCTGTAATTTCTTTTACAAATTTTCCAGATTTATTTACAATTGGTACCTGATTTCCTTCTATATCTTTTACAAAAACTCCAGACACATTATTTTTTTTTGAAATAAAAAAATCATCTGAACCAAATGTTAGAGATATATGAACAATTCCTGTTCCCTCCTCAGTAGAAACAAAATCCCCATGAATAATTGTAAATGCTGGTTTATCTAATTTTACATATGGCATCAACTGCTCATAATCCATTCCTAATAGTTCACTTCCCTTAATTTTTTTTAGAACTTTATATTGAAGGTTGTTTTTATTAAAATCAAGTTTCTTATTTTGCATTAAACATTCCTCCTTAAAGAATTTTGGTATACAGCTCTCAGCAATTACAATAAGAATTCTTTTTTCAACGTATTTATTAAATGTTTCAATTAATACATAATCGATTTTTCTACCTACTGCTAAAGAATTATTTGCAGGTAGTGTCCACGGTGTAGTTGTCCATGCTAAAAAGAAAATATCATCGCTGAAACTTTGAAATAATTTAGAGTTTTCATTCTTTACTAGCTTAAATTGTGCAGTAATAGATGTATCCTTAATTGTTTTATATGCCCCAGGCATATTTAATTCATGAGAACTTAGTCCTGTTCCTGCCGCAGGAGAAAAAGGTTGTATTGTATATCCTTTATATAATAATTTTTTTTCGTGTAATTTTTTTAATGACCACCAAACTGACTCGATATAATTATTTTCAAAAGTTATATATGCATCCTCAATGTCCACCCAAAATCCAATTCCTTCAGTAAGGCTCTCCCAAGTATTCTTAAATTTCATCACAGCCTTTTTACACTCTTTATTATAATCCTCAATACTTATTTTTTCACCTATATCATCTTTTGTAATATCTAATTTTTTTTCAACCTGTAACTCAACAGGAAGCCCGTGAGTATCCCATCCTCCTTTTCTGTATACTCTAAATCCTTTTAATGTTTTATACCTACAAAAGATATCTTTGACTGTTCGGGCCATAACATGATGAATACCTGGTAAACCATTAGCAGATGGGGGGCCCTCATAAAATGAAAAAATATTTTTACTATCTCTAGTTTTTATGGATTTCTCGAAGACTTGATTTTTTTTCCAAAATTTAATAATGTCTTTACTGAGATTATAAAAATCAAGAGATCTATACTCCTCAAATTTTTTATTTTTCATACTAATTAATTCTTATAAAACCGTAATATTATACTCGGTAAAAGAGTCAAGTTCGTTATCATCGCCACAAATAATATTATAGATGTTAAAACACCTAAAACTATAGTTCCTCCAAAGTTAGAAAAAGCAAAAATTATAAAACCAAAAAATAAAATAAAAGACGTGAATATCATACTTTTTCCTGTTTGTTTAATTGTATTAGTAATTGAAATCTCAATTGAATTATTAATTAACTCATTCTTAAATTTAGCAAGAAAATGAATTGAATAGTCTACTGAAATACCAAATACTATACTAAAGACTAAAGCTGAACTTGGCTTTAATGGTATACCAAAAAAACCCATTATTCCTCCTGCAAAAATTAAAGGTATCAAGTTTGGTATTAACGATATTATAACCATTTTAAAATTCTTAAATAATAATGACATAATAACACTTATGATAAAGAAAGCTAGTAACATACTTTGAAGGAGATTTTCAATCAAAAAATTTATTCCTTTTATAAATGTTAAGGTCGTACCAGTCAATTTAACTTCGGCCTTCGAATTTTTAAAAACCTTATTTATCTCAGGCCTAAATACATTGTTTACAATTGAATCTAATTTAAATGAACCTAAGTCTGCAACATTTAAAGAAATTCTTAATTTTTGACCTAAAGAATCTACAAAGGATTTCGAAATATTTTCGTTAGATGCATTATTCTGATAGCCATCTGATATATATCTTAATATAAAATTTTTATCTCTATTATTTGGAAGACTATAATAAGCAGAGTTATTATTATAATAGGCTTGACGAGAAGCCTTTATAAAACTGACTAAAGAGATTGGAGAAGAGACATAATCTTTATCCATTAAAAAATTTTCAAGTTCATTAACCTTTTTTAGGAGATTTAGATTTTGAACTCCTTTTTTCATTTTTGAATCTACAACAATTTCAAGAGGCATGACTCCCGAAAAATTTTTCTCAAAAAATTTGAGATCTTTCATGAGCGGACTCTCAGAGGGAACATCATCTATAAGATATGATACAGATTTAATTTTTGTCAAACCATAAATTGAAACTGAAACAATGATTGACGACAAGATAAAAACTGGTCTTCTATAATTAAATGAAATATTTATAAATGAATTGATCAAATATTTTATAAATGAATAATTTAAATAACTAGTTTGTTCTGATTTAGGTGCTGGTAGAACTAGATAAATTGATGGAAGAAGAAAAATAGAAACAAAAAAAGTTGCTATCACATTTATCCCAGCAACAATTCCAAATTCTGTAAGTATTTTAATATCTGTTGTTGCTAAGACTAGAAATCCTACGGCAGTAGTCAAATTCGTAATAAAAGTGATCAAACCAATGGTCCTAATCACATTCAATAGAGCTTCTTTTTTATCCTTTATTTTTTCTATAGAAAAGTGATAGTAATTCAACATGTAAACACAGTTTGGAATTCCAATTACAACTATTAAAGGGGGAAGTAGTCCTGTCAGAAGAGTTATTTTGTATCCTAATAAGGATAAAGTTCCAAAAACCCAAACAACAACAATTCCTATAATTATTATTGGAACTATAACAGTATCATATGATCTAAAAAAGATAAAAAGAATAATAGAGGTTACAATTAAAGAAACCAATAATAACATTGAAAGTTCTTGTTTTACTTTTTCAGCCATCATGTACCTAGAATAAGGTAGCCCAGCATAATGAAGTTTAATATTAGATTCTGATTCAAAAAGACTACTTTTAATAATTAGGCTTTTCATTAAGTCATCTCTCTTTTTTGAATTCAATACTTTTTTATTAATGGTAATTAATAGTGTGAGTGCATTGTCCTGATTAGTTATTTTGTTATCATAAAATTTTTGATTTTTAGCTATACTCAAAATACTATCCAAATGCTTTTGAGATGTCGGGAAGGGACTAAATAATTCTTTAAAAGTGAAGTTTTTATTTTCTTTATTTTTTTCTAAAATTTGAAGTGTAGGTAAGCCAAGAACACCATTTACACCCTCAATAGATTCTAAACTTTTTATATAATTTTTATATAAAGTAAACTTTTCAATATTAAAAATTGATGAATCTTTTAAACCTACTGCAAAGACATTGCCATCTTCACCAAAAGTTTTTTTGAAATCATTGTAATACATCATATCCTCATCGGTATCAGGAACCGTTTGGGAAAAATCATAATTAAACTTTACAAACTGACTCATATAACCCATAAATAATGTGTATGAGAGAATGAGAACTAGAAAAATATTACGATTATTTATTATAAAGTTTGATAGTCTTCGGACCATTAAAGTAATTTTAATAAATTGTTAATAGAGACTGAAGATTTTAATTTAGATGTAATTGAATCTACAGGAATTCTTTCTTGTAACATTGTATCTCTATTCCTAATTGTAACTGTCTCATCTTTAAGAGTATCATAATCAATAGTTATAGAAAATGGTGTACCTATAGCATCCTGCCTCCTGTATCTTTTTCCGATAGAATCTTTAGGATCGTATTGTACCTTAAAATCAAACTTTAAATTATTATATATTTCTAATGCTTTTTCTGGGAGATTATCTTTTGCATTTAATGGTAATATTGCAGCTTTTACAGGTGCAATTTCAAAAGGAATTTTTAAAACTACTCTTTGTGAACCTCCCTCTAAAATTTCATTTTTGTATGAAGCAGTAATAATTGCAAGGAATAATCTATCTAAACCAATAGAAGTTTCTACAACATATGGAACAAAACTTTTACCTGTCTTTTGATCAAAATAGCTAATTTTTTTTCCTGATAGTTGTTGGTGATTGACCAAATCAAAATCTGTTCTTGAATGTATACCTTCTAATTCTTTATATCCCATTGGATATAAAAACTCAATATCACATGCAGCATTTGCATAATGAGCAAGATTTTCATGGTCGTGAAATCGATAAAAATTTTCTCCAAGACCTAAAGACTTATGCCATTTAAGTCTTTTTTTCTTCCATTTATTATACCACTCCATCTCTGAACCAGGTTCAACAAAAAACTGCATCTCCATCTGTTCAAACTCTCTCATTCTAAATATAAATTGCCTTGCAATAATTTCATTTCTAAATGCTTTTCCAATCTGTGCTATACCAAAAGGCAACTTCATCCTTGAGGAGTTGATAATATTAAGAAAATTTAAAAAAATACCCTGAGCTGTTTCTGGCCTCAAATATAAATCTTTGGAGTTTTGAGAGGTAGAACCCACCTTAGTCGAAAACATCAAATTAAATTGTTTAACATCTGTCCAGTTTACTGTTCCAGAAATTGGATCAGTTATTTTCAAATCAATGATCAAATTTTTTAAAGCATTTAAATCGTTTTCTTTTAGTGATTTACTAAGAGAAGATGAGATTTTTTTAATATCATTTTTATATTTTATTATTCTATCACTCGTATTTATAAATTTTCCCTCATCAAAATTATCCCCAAATCTTTTTTTTGCTTTCTTAATATCTTTATCGATTTTAGACTGAATTTTTAAAAGATAATCTTCTATTAAAGTATCCGCTCTATATCTTTTTTTTGAATCTTTATTATCAATTAAAGGATCATTAAAGGCATCTATATGCCCAGATGCTTTCCATGTAGATGGGTGCATAAAAATAGCACTATCTAAACCAACAATATTATCATTAACTTGGGTCATAGATTTCCACCAATACTCACTTAAGTTTTTTTTAAGTTCAATACCGTAAGGACCATAGTCGTATACTGCACCAAGGCCATCATAGATTTCACTAGATTGAAAAACAAAACCATTAGCCTTACAATGAGAAATTATATTTTTTAATGATTCGCTGCCCACCATATAACAAATATACCTTGACAATTGTTTTTAAACTAACTATCAAAACCGAATATTTAAAAAAAAATATCATAGATTACATCGAATGCTTCAAATTAAAATATGAATAAAAAGATAAAAAAAGTCACTGTTTTTTGTGGATCAAGTATGCCTTTAAATAGTAAATTAATTAAGCAAGAGACTTTAAATATTGCTGATATTCTCATTAGAAATAATATTGGATTGGTTTACGGAGGAGCAAAAATTGGTATAATGGGTATAATATCAAATAGGATAATGGAAAAAGGTGGAAAAGTTACGGGTATCATCCCCAAAATTTTAGTTAAAAAAGAAATTATTAATAATAATATAACAGAACTCATAGTTGTGAATTCTATGCACGAAAGAAAAAAAATGATGTATGACCTTTCTGACGCATATATAATTCTTCCAGGAGGAATTGGCACCCTTGAAGAGCTGTCGGAGACAATAACATGGAAGGTATTAGGAATTGAAGATAAAAAAATAATAATATTTAACCTTAATGGATTTTATGATAATCTGATAAAACAATTTAAAACGATGGAGGAAAACAATTTTTTATATAATAATATCTTACAAAAAATTATTATTATAAATGATTCAAATAAATTAGATCAGGTACTATAACAAATAAATCACCCAAAGAAAGTGATCAAAATCCCTGCAGCTACAGCTGAACCAATTACACCAGAAATATTACTAGCCATTGCATAATGAATGATGTGATTACTAGGATCATTCTTCAGAGCAATATCATTTGCAACTCTACTAGCCATAGGGACTGCACTTAAACCTGTTGCGCCAATAAGTGGATTTATTTTTTTATTAGAAAATAAGTTAAAAACTTTAACAGCAAGAACACCTCCTATTATTGAAATAATGAAAGCAAATAATCCACCAAAAATTATACCTAATGTCTGAAGGTTTAAAAAAGAAACAGGTGTCATGGTTGCGCCAATAGATAAACCAAGAAAAACTGTACTTGAGTTTAAAATATTATCTGATATATTTTTTGATAATCTAGCTGTAGAGGAACCGATTTCTTTTACTAAATTTCCGAACATAAGAAATCCTATTAGAGGAGTCGATGACGGAACAATCAAAGAAATAATAATTGTCATTAATATGGGAAAAATAATTTTAATGGCATCAAGGTTTTTTATATCATCACCTTGATTATTTTCCTCTTGATTTTTCATATTGATAAGAAGTTCTTTTTTAGAAACAGTAAATTTTACAACAAAAGGAATTATAACTGGTACCAACGCCATATAAGAATATGCAGCAATCGCTATTGGACCAAGTAAGTGTGGTGCTAAAATTATTGAAGTATAAATTGCTGTTGGTCCATCGGCCCCACCTATAATTGCTAAAGAAGCTGCCTCCTGATTTGTAAAACCAACAAAGCTTGCAACAATAAGAACAGAAAAAATCCCAATTTGTGCTGCAGCCCCAAAAAAAACTAATCTTAAATTTCTTAACATAGGTCCAAAATCAGTTAAGGCACCCACTCCCATAAATATAAGTGGTGGTAAAAATCCAGTTTTTATCAAGGAATAATATAAAAAATTTATAATTCCATGGTTTTGAGCAATCTCTAAAATACCCATTGATTCATCAACTTGTACAACCCCAAGATTTGCTCCAGGAATATTTCCAATAAGAACTCCAAAACCAATAGGAACTAAAAGAAGTGGCTCATATTTTTTAACTATCCCAAGAAATAATATAAATAAACTAATTCCAATCATTATTAGAAAACCAGGTTCTGATAGAATTGCTGGAAAGCCTGTCATCTGAAATATTTTTTCAAAAATATTCATAATCAACTACTAATATAAAATAAAACATCATCATCAAAAATATCGTCGCCATCATTGAAACATATTTTCTTAATTTTACCAGAATACTCTGATTTAATAGCATTAATAACTTTCATTGATTCAATATAACAAAGAACATCTCCTTTTTTAACAGTATCATTAACCTTGATTGGTTTCTCATCCTTATTTTTTGTGAAAAATATCCTACCTTCAATAGGGGATAACATTTTTTCACCGGATAAATCACCTTCTTGATTTCCAACTGATTCTTCAATACTATATTTAAACTCATACATATCACCACCAATCTTTATAACTTCATTTTTAATGTTTTCAAGTGATTCTTCACTTGTATTAATCGTTTCCTTTTTTGATATGATATCTTGTTGTAAATTCCTTTTTGCAGCACCTGACTTATAATCAATATATTGAGTTTTATGGAGAGAATATTCTAAAAGTTCTTCATCATCAATTCCAAAATCCCATCCTTTCAATTTCATTTCTTTTTTGTTATGATCTAAACTATCATCTACTAAATCTTGTGGATCACCTGAATAAAATTCTTTTTTTAATTCTTTAGACAAGTTAATAATCTCATCCCCAAGATCTCCAGGCAACCTACCAGACTTTCCAAGTAACATATCCCAAGTATTATCATCAATTAAACTCCACCTTTCTTTACCTTTTATTGTATTTAAAACATTAACGATTGCAACATTTTTTACATATTGACTATATGGTGTCACAAGCGGTGGATAACCCATTTTAGGCCATATAGTTTTTACCTCATCTAAAAGCTTTGAAAATAAATTATCTAAGGATATACTTTCTTTATTATTTCTTGATAACCATTTATTTATACTAGTATAGCTTTTCTCCAAATCATTCATGAGGCTTCCCATCATTCCTCCAGGTAGTCCTGATTGGATAAGCAATGAATTCATTAATCTATTTTTAGGATTTATATAAAGACCTAAAAACTCATCTATAAATTCCTGAGTAATTTTTTTTACATCCATATATGATTGCATGTCTATATCCTTAACCTTAAAACCATCATCCTTTAATACCTCGTGGATTGTTAATAAGTCAGCATGAGTTGTTCCCCAAGATAATGGCTCCATTGAAACATCAATAATATCAACACCTGATCTTGCTACTTCAAGAGAAGAGGCAACGGAAAAACCTGGTCCGGAATGTCCATGGTATTGAACAATAGTGTCAGGACTAAAATCTTTTATTCCTTTGACAATTTTCCCAAGAGAAGATGGTCTACCAATTCCAGCCATATCTTTAATAGCAATTTCATCAGTTCCAAGCTTAATAAGATCTTTAGCTAAGTTTATATAATAATTAACAGTGTGAATTTTTGAATGTGTAATACATAGACATGATTGAGATATCATTCCAGCTTTTTTTGAGTAATCAATTGAAAGTTTAAGATTTCTTATGTCATTTAAACCATCAAAGGATCTTGCTATATCTGTTCCTTGCTTTTTTTTGACTTTGAACATCAACTCTCTTACATCCTTAGAAACAGGAAACATACTCAATGCATTTAAACCTCTCTCCAGCATCTGAGTTTGAATTCCAAAATCATTAAATGGCTGAGTCCACTCCCTAACAACCTTATTAGGATTTTCTCCAGCTAATAATTGAATTTGTTCAAATCCACCACCATTGGTTTCAACTCGATCCCAACACTTCATATTTATAATAGGCTCTGCAACTTTTGTTAACTGTTCAGCTGATGGCATATACTTACCAGAAGACTGCCACATATCTCTGTACACTAAACAAAGCTTTACTTCTCTATTCATAAAATTTATATTTTCTTGTAGCTTACTAATTTTCCTTTTCCATTGGATATTTTATGAACTTCTTTCTCTATAATAGATTTAATGTTTTTATTCTCATCATTTTTAGGATTAATGCTTGAGAAAAGTTTAATTATTAACTTTCCAATAAAAAAAACAAGTGATAATACTAAAAATACAATCAGCATTCCGTTTAAAAGAATAGATATTAGTAGATTAAGATTAGAAATATTATCCATTTAAATATTTATTTTTGGATTACTTATCAAACAAAAATATGAACTATATTATTAAAATATGATTATTTCAGAAGTTAAAACAGATAAAGAAAGAAAAGATTTTATTGAAATTTCATCTAAAATTTATGAGAAAGAAACCAACTGGATAAGGCCGTTAGATAAAGATATTAATGCTGTATTCGATAAAAAATTAAACAAAGCATTTAGGAAAGGTGAAGTTGTAAGATGGGTTTTAATGGACAAAGGAAATGTCATAGGAAGAATTGCTGCCTTTTATTCAAAGAAAACCAAACCCGAAAAAAATAACTTAAAAGTTGGTGGATGCGGATTTTTTGAATGCATTAATAATCAAGAAGCTGCTAATTTATTATTTGATACATCGAAAGAATGGCTTAAAAAGAAAGGATATGATTCTATGGACGGACCTATTAATTTTGGAGAAAGAGATAAATGGTGGGGATGCCTAGCTCAAGGTTTTGAAATCGAGCCTAACTATTTACAAAACTATGGAAGAGATTACTACCCCAAACTATTTGAAGATTATGGGTTTCAAGTATTGTTTAAACAGCTAACATTTCTAAAAAAAGTTAGAACTCCACTTTCAGAAAAACTTAATATTAAAGCAAAAAGAGCCTTAAGAGATCCAAACTATTCATTTAAAACATTAGAAAAAGGAAATATTAAAAAATACATATTAGACTTTGCTAAAATTTATAATGATGCCTGGTCTAAATACCCTGGTGTTTCGCCCCTAAAACTTTCACAGGCCGAAGCTTTATTTGCACAATTGAACCCCATTCTTGATGAAAAGATTCTATGGTTTGCTTATCATAAAGAGGATCCAGTAGGGTTTTTTCTGAGTATTCCAGAAATGAATCAAATATTTAAACATGTAAATGGAAAATTCGGATTATTTGGAAAATTGAAAACATTTTATCATTTAAAAATAAAAAAATCTTGTAAAAAAATGATGGGACTTGTTTTTGGAATAGTTCCTAAACATCAAGGAAAAGGAGTTGATGGAGCTTTAATTATGGCTAGCAGAGAAACCATTCAAGAAAAGTTATCTTATGAGGACTTAGAATTAAACTGGATACCTGACTTCAATAAAAATATGATTAGAGTTGCTGAACAAGTTCAGGTTACACTTGGAAAAGTTCATCACACTTACAGATTAAACTTTGATCCTAAAATACCAGTAGAAAGAATAATAAATAATAGATAGATTATTTATTTAGTGCTTCAGCTCCTCCAACAATTTCTAAAATTTCTTTTGTTATAGCTGCCTGCCTTGTTCTGTTATATGTTAATCTCAACTCCTTTAGAAGTTCACCAGCATTATCAGTAGCCTGACTCATAGCGGTCATTCTTGAACCCTGCTCGGAAGCACTTGATTCAAGAACAGCTTTAAATAGCTGGGTCTTTAGAGTTTGAGGTATAAGATTATTGATAATTTTGGATTTATCTGGTTCAAAAATAAAATTAGTGTTAGATGATTTAGAGTTTTCATCTTCTCCATCATTTGATTTTATGATAGGCAAATAATCTTCAATTACAGACTTTTGTACAGCAACATTTTTAAATTCATTATAAATTATTGAAACCTTATCGTATTTAGATTCATTAAATTCACTTAGAATAAAATCGAAAATTTCAGATGCATTCTCATAATTAAACCCATTTAATAAATTCCAATAACTATCAATTACATTATATTTTGATTTTTTAAAAAAATCATAAGGCTTTTTACCAATTGGTAAAATATTGATTGAATCATGATTTAAGTTTGAACTTTCTGAGAATGAGTTAAAGAGTTTTATTATACTACTATTAAATCCACCACATAATCCTTTGTCTGAACCAATAAAAACTATTAGGTAATTATTGATCTCTCTCGAAGCAAACAAATCATTATTAACAGAATCTGATAAATTAGATAAAACTTCATTCAATTTTTTAGAATAAGGTCTGAGCTGCAGGACTTTATCTTGAGCCCTCTTTAATTTTGCTGCTGCAACCATTTTCATAGCCTTTGTTAGCTGCTGGGTTGATTGTACAGAACCAATTCTATTTTTAACTTCTTTTATGCTAGGCATATAATATTACTTGTAGTTTCCTCCAATTTTTTTTGCTGCGTCCTCCAAAACTTTTAAACTCTTTTCATTTATTATTCCTTCAGATAACTCGTCAAGTACTTTTTTACACTTATTATTTACATGTTGTAAGAACTCTTCTTCAAGCTTTGAAATTTTTGACAAATCAATTCCATCAAAAAATCCATTTGAAGAACAATAAATGACTGCCACTTGTTCCTCAACTCTAAGTGGAGAATACTGTGCTTGTTTTAGTATTTCTTGATTTATTTTTCCTCTATCTATTACTAGTTGAGTAGCGGCATCGAGATCAGAACCAAATTTTGAAAAAGCTTCAAGCTCTCTAAATGCAGCTTGATCGAGCTTCAAAGTACCAGCTATTTTTTTCATTGATTTTATTTGAGCTGATCCACCGACTCTTGATACGGAAATACCAACATTAATAGCAGGTCGAATACCAGAATTAAACAAATTTGACTCAAGAAAAATCTGACCATCAGTAATTGAAATAACATTTGTTGGGATATATGCTGATACATCACCTTCCTGTGTTTCAATAATTGGCAAAGCAGTTAATGATCCTCCCCCTTTAACTTTACCTTGTAATGAATCTGGTAGGTCATTCATCTGGGAAGCTAATTTATCATCATTAATTACTTTTGCAGATCTCTCCAGCAATCTAGAATGTAAATAAAATACATCACCGGGATAAGCTTCCCTACCTGGCGGTCTTCTTAGTAATAATGAAACTTCTCTGTATGAGACGGCTTGTTTTGAAAGATCATCAAAAATCACAAGAGCAGCTCTTCCTGTATCTCTAAAATATTCACCAATGGCTGCGCCTGTAAAAGGAGCAAAAAATTGCATTGGTGCTGGAGCTGATGATGGAGCTGAAACAACTGTGGTATAGGGTAAGGCCCCATTTTTTTCCAAAGTATTTGTAACTTGAGCAACGGTTGAAGCTTTTTGACCTACTGCAACATATATACAATAAACAGGTTCTCCTTTCTCATAAAATTCTTTTTGATTTAAAATAGTATCTACTGCAACAGCTGTTTTACCTGTCTGTCTATCACCAATAATTAATTCTCTTTGACCCCTACCAATTGGAATCATAGAGTCAATTGCCTTTATCCCTGTCTGAAGAGGTTCATTTACTGGTTGTCTATAAACAACTCCTGGTGCTTTTCTTTCCAGAGGCATTGAAAACAAATCACCTTTAATATCTCCTTTTCCATCAATAGGATTTCCCAATGTATCTAATACCCTTCCACAAACCCCATCACCAACATTCACTGAAGCAATCTCTCCAGATCTTTTTACAGTATCTCCCTCTTTAATACCACTTGAATCACCCATTAACACTGCCCCTACATTATCTTCCTCAAGGTTTAAGACTAAACCTTTGACTCCGCCTTCAAATTCTAAAAGCTCACCAGCTTTAGCATTTGAAAGTCCATATATTCTTGCAACACCATCTCCGACTTGAAGTATAGTCCCAACTTCCTCCAGCTGCGATTCTGATTTAAAATTTGATAATTGGTCTCTAATAATCGATGAAACCTCATCTGGTCTAATATTTGACATTTTTTTTTATTTAGTTATTTATTAATTTTTTTCTTAGGTTATTAATTTTACTAGAAACAGTACAATCTATCATCTTATCTCCTATTTTTAAATTAAAACCACCTATAATTTCCTTATTAATATTATGTTTTAAAGAAATTTCTTTATCTGAAAATTTCTTTGCAAATTTCTTTACATCATTGAGAGTGTTTTCATCTAATTTATATGTTGTAGTTATAAATGATTCTTCAATATTGTTATGATGATTGAATAACTCAATAAACTTAGAAAAAACCGTCTCCATCAGACTATCTCTTTTTCTATAAATAATATTAAGCATCAAGTTTAGAGTATTAATATTTATTTTATTTTCAAAAATTTTCTTCGTAACACTCACTTTATGCTTAATTGGTATAATAGGACTTAAATATAAGTTTGATATTTCACGAGACTTACCAAAAATGCTAACAAGCAAATCAACATCAGATCTCACCTCTTTTAAAATCTTTTTTTCTAGAGCTAGCTGAAGTAGTGATTTGGCATACCTTTCGGATGCTCGTGAATTTTTCATTATTTTGATTTATTAATATCCTTAATTAAGTCCTCAACATATTTTTTCTGAGATGAATCTTTGCTTAAATCTTTCTTAATGATTTTTTCAGCAATGTCCAAAGAAAGCTCAGCAAGAGTATTTTTTACATCTTTCATAGCTTTATTCTTCTCAGACTCAATAACAGATTTCGCTTCTTTAACTATCTTATCTGCCATTTGTTTTGCCTCATCTTTTGCCTCATCTTTCATGGAATTAGATATTTTTTTTGCATCAGATAAAATTTTCTCTCTTTCTTTTCTAGCATCAGCTAGGAGATCCTCGTTCTTTTTCTGTATATTAATTAATTCCTCCTCCGCTTTTTTAGCAGATTCTAAAGAATCCTCTATAAACTTTTCTCTATCTTTTAATGACTGTGTTATAGGCTTCCAAGCATATTTAGATAATACCAAAAATAGTATTGAAAAAATAAGCAGTTGCCAAAAAATTAATCCAGTACCTGGTGTAAGCAAATCCATTAATTAATTTTTAAATATTAAAGATAAGTTTCAGGTACAGCACCAAAGACAATAAGCATTGCAACAAGTGATCCTACCAATGCAATTACCTCAACAAGTGCAGCAATAATTAACATCGTTGGAAATATTCTTCCATATGCATCTGGCTGTCTTGAAATTGCAGTCATAGCGTTACCACCAATAATTCCAATTCCAATTCCTGCACCAACTGCTGAGAGACCTGCACCAACTGCAGCACCTAGCAAAGCGGTACTCATATCAAGTATCAAAAAAGCTAACATAATTTATTTAATTTAAAATTTAACATATAATTTTTTTAATGGTGTTCTTCTTCAACTGCTAATCCAATATACACAGATGAAAACATTGTAAAAACATAGGCCTGTATACCAGCTACAAGAAGCTCAATTATATTAAGAGCAACTGCAAAAAGTGAACTCATTATTCCAACAGTGTAACTACTAAATATAAACGTCATACCAATAAAGCTTAATAAAACAATGTGACCAGCTGTTATTGCAACAAATAATCTAATCATTAAAGAAAATGGCTTAGTAAAAACACCAATAATTTCGATTGGTAGAATAATAATTCTCATGACATTTGGGACATTTGGTGTCCAAAATATATGTTTCCAATAATTTAGGTTTCCAGATAAATTGGTAATGATAAATGTTAGAATAGCCAGAACCATTGTAACTGCAATGTTACCTGTTAGGTTAGCTGCTGCAGGAAGTAAGCCAAGAACATTTCCAAAAAAGATGAAAAAGAAAAGTGTGAGCATATATGGAAGATATTTCTCATACTTGTCACCAATGTTTGGCTTAACAATATCATCTCTTATAAATAGAATGAGGGGCTCAAATAATGACTGTATTCCTCGAGGTTTTTCTGTCTTATTTTTATATCTAGAAGCAACATAAATAAAGATAAATAACATTAGCCCAGAGGTAAGAAAAAGAAAAAATACATTTTTAGTGATTGATAGGTCAACATATGACTCGCTTTCATTTACTGGATAAATATGGCCATGATCATAATAGAAACCATTATACCCACTTTTTAATGGTATATGATCTTCATCAAATAATTTAGAAGAGGAAAAAATCTTTAGGCCTTGATCGGTATATAATATAACAGGAAGAGGTATTACTAATCCCTCCATGATCTCGTACTGATAATCATCTAAAATATGATGCATTATCATTCCACCAATATCTAATTTTCCCTCTTCTCCAGCATCCTCAGACGAAAATGCATTATTAGCGAAGCAAACAAAGAAGACCACTGATAGTAGTAAGACAGGAAATCGACTAGATTTATACATTACAGCTTGATTAACGTTGCAAATTAATTAATAGAATTGTTATTTCAAATATTATAAATAATAAAAAAATTACAAGATAATTTATTGTGAATAACATAAAGTCAACCACTCCAAAAAGACCAAATAAAAAAATAAAAATAATAGACAAACTAAGCCTTAAAATTGTGGAAAAAATAACAATTAATACACTATGGTTTTGACCTACGAATACTCCTTTATTTAGGAATTTAAATATAAGATCAATTAAAAAATTAAATGAAAGTATATAAAAAAAATATTTGTGAATTAAATCTGATCTAAAGAAAAAAAAAAATAAGTATGTTAAAACCAATGCACCAAAAAAATAAATATAACTATTAGAGATACTTTTTTTCATTTTAAATTTTGATAAACCCTGTAGAGCGAATAAAAAAATCCTATAATAGGAAATAAAATTGTTAGAATATAAATTGATAAGTTTAGATATATATCAATGAAATAACCTACAAAGCCTGCAATGATAATAGTAAAAAAAAATTGATAACTGAGATTTAGATACTTAAGATAACTCTTATTTTTCATCATCCTCTATAGGTTCATCATCTACACTTTCCTCTGTACCCATAGCACATGCTCCATTGAAACTAGCACCCGATTCAATAACTAGATTATTAGTTGAAATATCACCCTGAATTTTTGCTGAAGATTTGAGTATAAGAAGATCATTTACAGTTACTTTTCCCGTCACTTTACCTGCAATTTCTGCATTATCAGCAGTTACATTCCCATCAACAATTGAAGTTTCTCCACAAGCTACCTTAGATGAAGATGTAATATCCCCTTTAACTTTTCCTTCTAATCTAATATTACCTGATGAATTTAAATTACCTGTTAAAGTACTTCCTTCACCAATTATGTTGTTTGATCCGTTTGAGTTATCCACAATGATATGATTTATTTAAAAACACAAATTTAATTATAATGATATAAATTCTGAAGGATTTATTGATTTACCATCCATCCATAGTTCAAAATGTAAATGAGGACCAGAAGAAAATTCACCAGTATCACCTATAATAGAAATGACATCTCCAGTGCTTACACTTTGACCTGTTTTTACAAATACCTTTGAGTTATGCTTGTAAACTGAAATTAGATTATTTGGATGAATAATGCTTATTACATAACCACTATCTTTTGTCCACGAAGACATTAAAACAGTTCCATCAAAGGTCGCCTTAATAGGCTCTTCTTTTTTACAAACAAAATCTACGCCAAAATGATTATTAAGAGGGTCATATACTGATAATACTATTCCAGAAGAAACGGGTGGCATTAATAAAAAATCTTGATTAACACCTCCATTTCCAATTAGGTTTGAGCTCGATACGGTACTTTCAAATTCTTTTCTAAAAAAGGAATCAATTACTGAATAATCATTGGTAAGATCTTTAGGCTTAAACGTTTTTCCTGATAAATTCTCTTCATTATTTTTATTTTCACCACCATTAAGAATTATCATAATATTTTCTATGTACTGATCTTTAATCTCAGCTTGTAACGAAAGAGAGTCTATTGAATTAGATAATCTAATTAATTCCTCATTAGCCTTTTGCTCTAAGAATCTAGGATCAAAAAAACTTTTTAAAATAGTTGTTGACAAAAAAAATGAAATAGAAAAAGAAAGAACAAAAAATAAAGTTATGTAGGAAATTAGACTAAAATTTGAAAATTCAAAAAGAGAGATATCCTTAAAGTCTCTTTTATTTCTAAAAATAATTTGAACCCTCTTACTTAACCATTTTATGATTTTCTTTCTCAACTTTCCTTTAATTATATTTTAAATTTTTTATAAAAATATATATTAAATACTTTCGTTTGTAAAATGTTAGATTTAAATATTAAATGAAAAATAAAATTCTTGTTTTTTTCTCCGGTTTATTTATATCGTGTAATACAATTATAAATACACTTTATGACGATACTACAGCAAGATATAATGCATACTTTATTGGAAACGAAATCATAAATGAAATCGAAACTGATTTATATGAAAAAATAATATTAGAATATGATAGTCTAATTGAACTAACATATAAAATCGATACGAACTTAGTTTCTAATATCAAACAAAGAAGTTTAAATAGCATACAGAAATTATCTATTCTGATTCAGAGACATCCTGATTCTAAATATGTTTACCCAAGCTATTCATTGATTGGAAAATCTCGAATGTTAAGTCAGGATATTAAACAAGCTATAACAACTTTAAAATATGTAAACTCAAAATCTAATAACCAAAAATCTAAAAATATGTCTCTCATTTATCTAATGAGAGCTTATACTGAAAATAAAGATTATGACTCAGCGGTTGAAGTATATCAATACCTTAAGAACATAACCATTGAAAAAGATTTGAAAATAGAGTTTTTATTAAACAGCTATCATTTATTTAAAATATTAAATAAGAAGGATGAAATTTTTAATGCGCTTTTTGAATTAGAGAATATTGTTAAGAAAAAGGATTTGTTAAACAAAGTATACTTTGCCTTAGGTCAAATGTACTTAAGCACAAAAAATTATGAAAAATCAAAAGAGTATATAAATAAATGTTTAAAAAATAATCCATCCTTTGAAATGGAGTTTTACTCAAAAATTTATATCGCAAGAGCATCCTCAAGCCTAGATCAAAATTCCATGGAAGATTACTTTAAAAAGTTAATAAGAGATAAAAAAAATCTCGATTTCCAAGACAGAATTTATTATGAACACGGACAATACTATGAAACAAATAAAAATTTTGAAGAAGCAATTAAAAAATACATTTTATCCGTTAGCCTTAACAAAGGAAATAGAGAGCTATTATTTGATGCATATATAAAAACAGCAGATATATATTATTATGATATAATAAACTATAAGCTATCAAAACTTTACTATGATAGTGCTTTAACTAATATCAACAGAGAAAATGTAAATTATAATATAATCAAGAATAGAAGTGAGGTTCTTACTGATCTCGTAAAAAATATTGAAAAAATAAATTTAAATGATAGTTTAATTAACCTTACAACTTTACCAGAAAGTGAACTAATGTTAATTTTAGAAAAGAAAATTAAATCTGCTGAGAAGAAAATTAAAAAAAATAATCTTAGAAACAATAACTTTATATTAAGTGAGCCTGAAATAATAATTTCTGATAATAAAGGAGTATGGTATTTTAACAATCCATCCATTATAAGTACTGGATTGAATGAATTCAAAAGAAAATGGGGAAACAGAGAATTAAAGGATAATTGGAGAATATCATCAAAAATTACACTTAATACAATATCTGAAAATGAATCGAATTTAGAAAACAATGATTTGGTAGAAACAGAAATAAACTCTGATCCAAAAGGAGATATAAATTCCTTGATGAAGGAGTTGCCTTTTGATCAAAAAGAAGTTGATCTTTTAAACTTAGAGACTGAAAAAGCATTTTTTGATCTTGGTAAAATTTATATTCAAAAACTAGATGAAATAGAAAAGGGCATTGAAACCTACCGAGAATTAATTGAGAGGTTTGATGAATCTCAATTTTTAGAAGATGTCTTTTATCAACTTTACCTAGTATCAAATAACAAGAATTATTATAGAGATATTATGATAGAAAAATTTCCAGAAAGTACATATACTAAACTAATTTTGAACCCTAATTATGAAATTGATGAATTTAGAGAATATAATGAGGTTCGTGACATATACAATGGCCTTTATAGCAATCTTGTTGCTGGAATGAATGATCATGTTATACTTAAGGTAGATTCTCTAAATGAGTTTTATAATAAAAATCCTTTTTTTGAAAACATTTTATTACTAAAATCCATAGCTAGAGGTAAAAAAAATGGAAACTTTTCTCTACAATTTGAATTAAAAAACTTTTTGGACTCCGCTAGTGAAAAATCAACAATCGAATATGCTACTACATTATTAAAAGCTTCAGAAAAAGTACATAAAGAATTTATTTTCAGTGGTTTACCAAAATTTTCATCAAATAAAAGTGATAGATACTTCTTTGTCATTGTAAATGATGATGAGACAGATGCCTATGAAAAAATATTAAATAATGTTCTTAAAGACTTTAAGAAATTCAAAGTAAGAAATAGTTTTTATCTAAAAGAAAATTTAATGTTAGACGTATTACTAATCAATGATTATGATACCCTTAAAAAATTAGAAATAAAATTCAATAATGACTTAAATAAAGAAAATTTAAAACTTAATATTAATTTTGTTATAAGCGAGGAAAATTTAAATCTAATGTTCAAATCAAAAAATTATTCTGCATACGCTTTAAAATATAATAGATGAATAGACTAAAGCTATTTTTTAAGAGAATTTGGATTCTAACAATATTTTCTATTATCTCAATATTCTCATTTATTGTATCTGTCAACTACAATCCATATAACTTATTTGGTGATATGCCTAGCCTTCAAGATTTAGAGAAGCCAGAATCTGAACTATCCTCTGAGTTATATTCAAGCGATAATAAACTTTTGGGAAAATATTTTAGGTATAATAGGTCTCCAATTGAATTTAATGATTTATCAGAAAAATTAATTACAACCTTATTGGTAACAGAAGATATAAGATATTATGAACATTCAGGAATTGATCTTAAAGGTTTGGTTCGAGCTAGCTATGGTGTTTTTAAAAATGTCTTGACCTTTGGAACTAGTGGTTTAGAGGGTGGCGGTAGTACAATTACACAACAGCTCGCGAAAAATCTATTTAAAATAAGAAGAGAGAATAAGGGAAAATTGAGTAATGTCCCTTTTCTTGGTTTAGTAATTTCAAAAGTAAAAGAATGGATAGTTTCAATAAAATTAGAGGAGTTTTATACAAAAAAAGAAATCCTTGCAATGTATCTTAACACAGCAGAATACGGAAGTAACTCTTATGGTATTAAAGTAGCTTCAAAAACATACTTTAACAAATTACCTTCTGAACTTAATTATAATGAATCTTCGATAATCGTAGGCCTACTTAATAAGCCAACAAAGTATAACCCTTACTTTAACCCTGAAAATGCTCTAAAAAAAAGAGCTGAAATATTTTATAATTTATACAAATATGAAATTATAAATAAAAAAGTATATGATTCATTAAAAAATAGTGGACTTGGCCTAACTTATAAGGTTGAAAATCAAAATGCTGGACAAGCTACATATTTCAGAACTGTCGTTAGAAACTATCTTATCTCGTGGGCAAAAGAAAATAATTATGATCTTTTTTCAGATGGACTTAAAATTTATACTACAATAAATAGTCAAATGCAGGCACATGCTGAAAAAGCAGTTAGTGATCAAATGTCTAGACTTCAAAAAATATTCGATGACCATTGGGATGGTAAAAATCCGTGGATTGATGAAAAAGGATTTGAAATAAAAGACTTTCTAAAAAATTCTATTAAAAGAACGCGGTACTACAAAAGTTTAATGAAAAATAATGATAATGATAGTTTGTTAGTTTTTTCACTACTAAATAAAAAAAAGAAGATGAAAGTGTTTAGTTGGGAAGGTGAAGTTGATACATTATTTAGCACCATGGATTCTCTAAAATATTATAAAAACTTTCTTCAAGCAGGATTTATTTCAATTGAACCTAAAACTGGATATATTAGATCATGGGTAGGAGGAATTAATCATAAATTTTTTAAATATGATCATGTAAAACAAGGAAGAAGACAACCTGGCTCGACAATTAAACCGATTGTTTATGCTGCAGCTATTGACAACGGATATTCACCTTGTTACCCGGTTGTTGATGCTCCTGTAGTTTTTGAATTACCAGGACAAGACCCACCTTATTGGAGACCAGATAATCACAACGGAAAATGGAGTGGAGAAACTATGACACTAAGAAGAGCTATGGCAAAATCAGTAAACTCAATAACAGCTTTCATAACAAAAAAAGTATCTCCATCAACTGTTGTAGACTATGCTAAAAAATTAGGGATTCAAAGTAAATTAGACCCAGTTCCTGCGGTTTGTTTAGGGGCAGGAGGAGATGTATCATTATTTGATTTAGTTGGTGCCTATAGTACATTTATAAATAAAGGCATATGGACTGAACCATTTTTCATATCAAGGATTGAAGACAAATATGGTAACTTAATTCAAGAATTTGTTCCCACAAAGAAAGAAGCCCTGAGTGAAGAAACTGCGTTTTTAATGCTACACATGTTAAAAGGGGCCAAGGAAGAAGAAGGTGGCACAGCTAGAGGGTTAAATCCTGAACTTACAATTAATAACGATGTTGGTGCTAAAACTGGAACGACACAAAATGCTTCGGACGGATGGTTTATAGGAGTAACACATAACTTAGTTTCAGGTGCATGGGTAGGTGGGGACGATAGAAGTATCCATTTTAGAAATTGGGTGCTTGGTCAAGGAGCGAGAACAGCAATGCCAATATGGCAACAATATATGATGGATGTGTATGCAGATGATAACTTAAATATAGATAAAGGCAAGTTTGATGAGCCTATTAAAAAAATAAACGTTGAGATTGATTGTTCTGTATATAACAATGAGATTAAATCTGATTCACTGGACATTATTATTGATAAAATTGACGCCTCAGACATATATTAAAAATGAAACATTTTGATAAAATATTTATTCCACCATCACCAGGAGTATATAAATTTTTTAATGAAAATAAAGATATAATTTATGTTGGAAAGTCAAAAAATCTCAAAAAAAGAGTAAGTAGCTATTTCAGAAAAAATGTTGAAAATAAAAAAATAAAGAGGATGGTTAAAGAGGTATCAAATATTGAGTTTGTCCTCTCAGAATCTGAACATGACGCTTTATTACTAGAAAATAATCTAATAAAAGAAGATAAACCCAAATACAATATTTTATTAAGAGATGATAAAACTTATCCTTGGATTTGCATAAAAAATGAAAAATTTCCAAGAGTATTTTTAACTAGAAGATACATCAAAGATGGGTCTGAATACTTTGGTCCTTTCACAAGCGTAAAGACAATTAATACTTTATTAAATATTATTAACAATATTTATCCAATTAGAGTTAGCAATTATAATTTCTCCGAGAAAAAAATTAATAATTCAAAAAATAAGATTGGACTAAATATTCATTCTAAAAATGGCCATACCTTAATATTAGGATTCAAAGAATATAATAAAGAAAAAAATGATTTAATGTTCGAGGATGAATACAATGAAAACATAAAATATATAAGAGAAATTTTAAATGGCAACTTTAAAAATGTGAAAAATCACCTAATAAAAAAGATGGAAAAATTTACCTCATCTCTGGAGTTTGAAAAGTCGCAAAGTATAAAAGAAAAATTAGAAATTCTTGATAATTATCAGTCTAAATCTATTGTTGTTAATGATAAAATTAAAAACTTAGATATTATTGGAATTATAGATGATGATAAATCATACTTTATTAATTATATGAAAATTAATAATGGAATTATAAATTGTTCAAAAACCTTTAAAACTAAGAAAAACCTAAATAACCTTTCTGAAATAAGACAAATAATATTTAACCTAAGATCAAAACATAATACATTAAAAAATAAACTTATATCAAATATTAATTTAGAAAAGTATTTAGATGAAAAAACAGATTTTCAAATACCTAAGTATGGTGACAAAAAAAAATTAATAGATATGAGTATTAAAAACGTACTTTTTTTTAAGAAAAATTTATATAACGAAAAAAAAGAGAGAAGAACAAAGAAAGTAACTGTTCTTATTGACCTGAAAAATAAATTAAATCTCAAAAATATACCTTTTAATATTGAATGCTTTGACATATCAAATATTCAGGGGACAAATACTGTAGCTTCTCTAGTCTCTTTTAAAGATGGTTATCCAAATAAGAAGGAATATAGAAAATATAAAATCAGAAGTGCTTCATCAAAACCAGATGATTTTAAATCTATGAGAGAGGTAGTTGAGAGAAGATACACTAGAGTTTTAAAAGAAAAACTATCAATACCAGATCTTATTATAATAGATGGAGGGAAAGGGCAACTTAGCTCTTCATATGATATACTCAAGAAACTTAACTTAGATAAAAAAATTAATATAATTGGTATAGCTAAAAAACTTGAAGAAATTTATTTTCCAAATGACTCAGTACCAATACATCTGGGTAAAAAATCTCAACATCTTAAACTAATACAAAATATAAGAAATGAAGCGCACAGGTTCGCAATTAATTATCATAAAACATTAAGAAGTAAAACTTTTCTCAATTCAGAAATTGATGGTATTGTAGGTGTGGGAGAAAAAACAAGAATTAAACTAATAAGTTATTTTAAATCTATTAAAAAAATTGAGTCAGCTAAAGAAGAGGAGTTAACGAAAGTAGTAGGAAAAAAAATGGGCAAAATTATTTATGAATATTTTAAATAAGTAATACTAGTATTCCCATAGGTTAGCTTCCCACTCTATAAGATCTTGTTCAACTTTAAAACTAGCCATAATTCCATCCTTACGAGACTTTGAAAACAATTCTGATACCCTTATATCATCAGCATTTGCAATCTTTACGATTATTCCTTTAAATAATCTTAACAAGAAAGCATCTGCTAGATTTTTATGTTGAGCAATATTATTTTCATTGAACCATATTGCTTCCTTTGGCATTGATTTGAATAAATTATATAAATCTATAAACCTAAAAGAAGCTACAGGTTTTTCAATCCCGGTTAAATTAAAGAAACTATCCCCTGGCAGATACATTGTTATTGCTTGTATATCAAAATATATTCTAGAATGTACTCTATCAAAATATAAATCTTCTCTAATCTCAAATATTGAGAATTCTCTGTTTGGTATAAATTGAGGACCCGCTACTTCTTCCTCCTCAACCTCATCTGCGAAAGGATCAGCAGCAGCGAAAGGGTCATCTTCAAATCCACCACCAAAATCATCTTCAACATCAGTATTTTCCTGTTGAACATTAATTAAAAAATCCTCACGTGCCATAACATTATTATCTGTTACAGAATCGCTATTATAAGGTATAAGTACCCCTCTTTGTACTGCGTCAAAAATGATTTTAGAAATTTCCCTATTTATAGCAAAAAAAGGTTTGTTCTGTTTTTCCTTAAGATCAACCCTTCTCCATAATGTTTTCTTCCACATTAAATAAGATTCATGTACTTGTCTTAAAGACAAAGGGTTGTAGCCATTTGACACTTCTCCCTGAGCGTAAGTTCTATCAACAGAGCTGAACGATAATAAAACAAAAAGTACAAAAATCTTATTTATTTTCATCATTGATTTTATTTTAATGGTATTGTAATTACCCTTGGAGCAAACGTTTTAAACTCTTCTATTTCTCCCCTGAAATTTGCTCTTGCTACTTTCTTAATTTCAATAACAATATTATCACCAGACCTTCTACCAGGAAGTTGGTTTAGATTAATATTTTTATTTTTAATTCTTCTCGTAGCAACTCCTCTACCAGCCCTAGCTAAAATTACTTCAGCTTCTCTTACTTGAAATCTTGCATCTTTTGGTAAAAACTCAGCAAAACTAGCATCGGCAATAGCATCAAGACTTATACTTGGTGTATTAGCAGGAATACCGTTTTTAAGATCTATAGCTTTTCCTTTAATACTAGGCTTGATTTCAGGTGCAGGAATTTGTCTAACACCAAAAGACTGAGAGCCAATAAAGTTACCTGCATTACTTACATTTAAATCTACTTTTTTAGATTTAGGAATTATAGTAATTTGACCAGCTTTTGACCCCTTTATTACATCTCCACCATTTGAGGAAAAAGAAGGATTATACTCAGATCCTAATGCTGGTACATTAACTTGTATTTCATTTCCACAATTAAAATACAATGCTTGTACAGAAGCGGATTGTATTTGGATAACTGGTCGAGCTACATAATAGGTAACCGTATCAATAAAGGTTGTATCCCTACCTCCAGGTAGAGTAACACTTATCGTACCAATATAGTTTTGTTCAGAAAGACCATCTCTATCATATTGCCCTCCTTTTGCAATAAACTCATATGATCCTCTTCCATTGCTTACTTCTAATGTATCTCCCCCAGCAGTCATTGTAGGAACTATTGCTGATGAAGCGGCAGATAAAAATAATTGTGTCTTATATTTAGCTCCTGCAGCAACCACTTTTTGCTCTGGCAAAGTAGTTAGAGTAACAACATCGAACTTTAAATCCGCAGCACCAACAGATGCAGCTAGTTTATCAAGAGCTTTGATTTCAAGGTTAATAACATCTGCCTGAAGCTGACTTATAGTAGCAAGTCCTGCACCAGCAGAAGTACCAAATCCAAAGTTTAAAGATGTAAATGAAGGGTCGGTTGGTAAATCCTCTTGATAAAGTGGGATCTGGTCTGCATTCTTAGCAAGATCGGTAACCCCTGAGTTTTCATCACCGTTGAAAACAGAATCTTGAACAAAATCAGAAAAATCATTAAGAAGTTTCTGCAAATTTGTTCCTTCTCCATTTCCTTGACCATCTGATTGCATATAACTATACACAAAGTCTATATTTTTATATCCCTTAATACCGCCTTTACCATCAGAACCACCTGTCTCCTCAATAATAGTACTTTTAATATCAGACATATGTTTGATTATAGCACTTGACTTCTCTCTAACTGATTCAGAAAGCGATAATACTGCAACGTCTTCTGCTCTATTACCCGAATCATCAACAGCAGATCTGATTGCATCAACTTTTCTATCATTATCAATAACCTTGTCAGCATTGGTTGATTCAAAGCTTTGATTAATTAAAATAAACTTCTTAAGCACCTTGGTGTCAACATTCAAGGCTAACATGGCGATTAACACAATATACATCATGTTAATCATTTTCTGTCTAGGGCTATCTCCTCCAGCCATAATTTATATATTTAGATTATTCTTAAAATTTTACTTATGCATAGCATCATACATACCAACATAAATCTTATTAAGCTTACTTAAATTCTCAGTTAAATCTTGTAACTCTTTCTGCAACTTTACAGCATCATTTTGAGCTTTAGTCATATTTGTAGCTGTCTCTGTAATCTGACCAGAAGCAGCAACAATTGAACCAAGAGAGCTAGAAGCGTTTTTTAGATTTTCCTTATACTCCTCTGTTAAACCAACGGCCTCTTTAACACTAGAAGATGAGGCAGCTAGATCTTGCACAGTTTCTGATATAGTGCTGTAGGATTTATTTACTGAATTTAATGAATCAGTAGCTCCTTTAATACTCTGCTCATATGCTTGAGCAGCAACAGAAGCGCCAGCAAGGTCGTTAATGTTATTAGCTTGTGCAGCCATTTTTTTCATACCATCACCTACGCTTTTTAAAACAGCAGGGTCGAGCTTTGCCTCTTTCATAATATTACCCATCTGAGAAGCACTTGAACCTTCAGAACCAACACCTAATTGTGGGTATACCTTACTCCAGTCCCACTCGTGTTTTGTAGGTGGATCAAAAGCACTTAATGTAAATATTAAAGCCTCAACACCAAGTCCAACAATTAACATTACGTTAGCTCCAGGCCATCCTTGTAATTTAAAGAGCGCACCTAATATAACTATAGCAGCTCCAAGACCATAAACAACATTCATATTATCCTCATTCTGAACCCATGCCAGAATAGGATTGCTAGATTTTTCTTTAGTAATCATATTATCTAATTTTTATTTGTTTTCTTAGTTTAAATTTAAATATTTTAATTAAAAACCTTGTAGGTTTCTGCCTAAATGAGGCATAGCTGTTCTAAAACCAATAAAAGCTCTAGTTGAGTCTTTATATTCAAATGTTCTAGTAGCAACTTCAATAAAAAAGGCAATATCTTTCCAAGAACCACCTCTAATTACTTTTTTATCATTTTCATCATCCCTGTAAATTGGATTTAAATCCCAAACAAGAGGATTATAAGAATCGATATATGCATCCTCACACCATTCTGCGACATTACCAGACATATCATACAGCCCAAAATCATTCGGAAAGAATACACCAACAGGCGATGTATATGCATATCCGTCGTCAACATAGTTTCCTCTACCTGGTTTGAAATTAGCAAGAACACAACCTCGAGAGTTTCTTGTATACGGATTACCCCATGGATATTTCACATTATCTCTTCCACCACGAGCAGCATATTCCCATTCGGCTTCGGTAGGAAGTCTAAATGAAGGGAAAGGAAGTAAGCCTTGCTCGCTCCTATAAGAATTTAAGAAACTACTTCTCCATCTTGCAAATTCTCTAGCTGACTCCCAAGATACTCCAACAACAGGATAATCATCAAAAGCAGGGTGTGACCAATAGTAAGCAAGAAGAGGATCACCGTAGTGGTGAGTGAAATCACTTGACCAAACAGTTGTATCAGGCTTGAGTGATTCGATTGTTTGTCCCTCAGAAAGTTCGTAGTCTGGATTTTCTTCAAGATACTGCATGAACTGTCTATACTCATCATTAGTAATTTCTGTATCATCCATATAAAAAGCACTAATCGTAACTTGTCTGTTAAAATTACTCTGATCTTGCTGAATATTTTCATCTGCTTGACCCATGTAGAATCTTCCGGTTGGAATGTAGACCATTCCGTACTGTGCGGACATTTCAAAACCTTCTCTATCTAAAGTACCGACTAATTGACCCCTTGGATTTTTTTTACTTGAGCCGCCACCAAGTAGGCCACAAGCACCGATAAGAAGTGCCATTGATAAGTAAATTATTACATACAAATTTTCTCTAAGAGTTCTCATAAGTAAACGCAAAGTTAAAATTTAACTTTTAAATATCTAAATTATTGTTCTGTATGATAAATTTTTAGTTAGAAAGTTAAGCAAATATAATAAAAACATAGTTGATAACTTAAAAAGTTGTTATTTGGGTAAAATCTGTTAATAAATAAACCTAGGAGTTCTTATAGGCTTTTTTAATTGTGGTGTTGGCAGATCATATCTTACCACAAGTTCATGTGAAATTGGTGCTTTAGCATTTACATTGTGAACTACATAATCAAATGAATATCCAATAAAGAGTTTATTTTTCTTAAGAAAGTGATACCCTAAAAAACCAACTACAGCTTCATCATATCTATATGATCCTCCAATCATAAGTTTTTCCTGATAAGTAGCCAACAAGCTTGCGTCAAATGTAAAAGAGGTCAAATCTGACCTTACAAGAAGAAATGGTTCAATAGACAAATCTCTATCTACCTCTATAAAGTATTTACCTAAGAAAGTTATATTTCTAAAATCCTTATTATCTAAATCGTTCAAACCAAAATTAAAGGTAGGCTCTGTTATATTTTTAACACCAACACTAAGCAAAATCTTATTGTTATAATACGTTACACCAACCCCAACATCTGGTTTTGATTCTGTCTGTTTCCCACCAACATTAAAAGGATCAGCTGGATTGACAAATACTAATGATCCAAAATTCATTGTAGTACTTTTGAATGTTGGTGATACCGCAAAGGACAAATAAGAATTTTTTAATTTTTTTCTAATACCAAAATATGGAGAGACATTAAAGAATTCTTTAGGACCAAGATTATCTGATATCACATTAATGCCAAAGGATAATGACTTATCTCTATTCTTGAGGTTAAGTGATAGTATCCCAGTATTTGGAGAATCAGATGATGAAGATAAATTTGTAGGTTTATAATTTGCCCACTGGTTTCTATATACTAAAACAACATTATTATTATCTACTGTTGATGCTAAACTAGGGTTTATAAGAACTGGATTTATAAAATATGTACTAAAGTATGGGTCTTGTTGGCTATAGCTTTTAAGGGTAAATCCTAAAAACACAATAAAAATTAGAAATCTTTTCATACACTATTTTATGTTATTAGACTCTTTAATGTAAAGCTCAATAGCTCTTGTCATTGAAGGAACGTCTTTCATTGGAGCCTTTATATCTAATTTTAAATTATTTTCTTTGATTGCATTAGCAGTATTTTTTCCAAAACCAGCAATCCTTGTATTATTTTGTTCGAAATCAGGAAAGTTTTTCACGAGCGAATCGATGCCGTATGGAGTATAGAAAACCAAGATATCATAAAAGACTTTTTTTAATTTTTTTAAATCGCTCGGCACAGTATTATAGATAATTGCCTCTGAATATTTACAATCGTTTTCTTTAAGGAACTCAGAAATTGTATCTCGTGTAATATTTGAACAAGGAAAAAGATACTTTTCGTCAGGAAATTTAACCATGGTATCTTTCATAACATCTAATAGCTCTGCTATTGTCCTTTGCCCAATAAAGATTTTTCTTTTTCTAATTACAATATATTTTTGAAGATAATTTGCGGTTTGCTCTGAAATACAAAAATATTTCATATCTGTAGGCACCGAAACATTCATCCCTTCTGCTATTCTAAAGAAGTGATCAACAGCATTTCTACTAGTAAAAATTATGGCAGTATGATTTAGAATATTGATCTTTTGTTTCCTAAAATCTTTAATAGAAACGGGGTCAATTTTTATAAATGGTATGAAGTCAACTTTCAATTCGTATTTTTCAGCTAATCGATGAAAAGGTGAGTTGTTATCTTTAGGCTGTGGCTGAGTTACCAAAATTGACTTAACTGGGTTTAATCTTTTTTTATCATATTTAATATTACTCATATATTGAAGTTTTATTGGTGTAAAGTTAATGAAATGAATTCAATTATTTGCTATCTCGAGGTATGCCAGAATGTAGTCAATACCTGACAGTATTTTAATTGGGTCAAAGAGAATAATAGAAGGTAATAAATCTCCAAAAAATATTAATATTAATAATTGTCTTTTAATATCAGAAAAAATTTTATTGAGAAAACTGAAGAGAATGAAAGGTCTTAGAAATACAACAACCCCTTTTAAAAAAATAAATATCGGATACGCTACCTCAAAGGATATAAATTCATATAAAATAAATGATATTAAAATATTTATTAATGATAAACTTATAGTCACCCGAACAAAAGTTAGCAAAAATATTTTTTTTACTTTTTCCATTTTTTTAATAAAATAAAATAGGAAAATTATCCAAAAGACCCTGAGTACCATAAATGCAAATAATATAACTGAAAAAATTGCCCATTTTTGAAAAAGACTAAACTCATATAATTCTTTTATTATTTGATTATCTGAATCCTCAAATACATTAATTGTGAAAAAAGAAAGGATTAAAGAGAATATAAACAAAGGCATAATGTTAGAAAAGCTAAAAAGATCACTCCGATAAAAATAATCCTCTTTATTTCCTAAATAAATTATATGTCTAGGGTTAAAGTATCTTTTAAAAAACAACGAGTAATTAGATTTATAATGGGCTATTAATAATAATATGATAAATGCTGATAATAAAACAGAGTTAAAATCATAAATTGATTTATCTTTTAGGTCCATTATTAATAAGAACATATGGCTGGAATTTATGTGCATATACCTTTCTGTAAGAAAGCTTGTAATTACTGTAATTTTCATTTTTCAATATCAAGAAATTACAGGCAAATAATAGAATCTATATTAATGGAAATAGAGATGAATCAAAAAAAAATTTCGAAAAAAATTATTTCAACAGTTTATATCGGAGGGGGAACTCCATCGATTATTGATGAAAAATTTATCAATCAAATATTGAAATCCATTAAATCTAACTATACTATATCTAATGACTGTGAGATAACAATAGAGGCAAACCCTGACGATATAAATGAAAAAAAACTAAACTCTTGGAAAAAATCTGGTATAAATAGAATAAGTCTTGGGGTCCAATCATTTAATGATTTAATACTAAAGAAACTCAATAGAAGCCATGACTCTACTTTAGCAATAAGTGCAATAAAAAAAATTCAAACCCAGTTTACTAATTATTCTATTGATCTTATGTTTGGGACACCAGATTCAAATTACAGCACAGTATTGAATGATCTAAAAAAAATTAAGGAAATTTTCCCACCTCATATTTCCATCTATAATATGACGGTAGAAGAAAATACAGTTATGGAAAAGCAACTGAAAAAAGAAAAAATTTCCCTCCCAAATGATAATATTATTATGAATCATTTTGATCAAATTCACACTTTTATGAAGGAAATTGGATATCAAAATTATGAAATATCAAGTTATTGCAAGGATGGATTCAAGTCAAAACATAATTCAAGTTATTGGATGGATAAATCATATATCGGCTTTGGCCCAGGTGCCCATTCCTATGATAAAAAATTTAGATATTGGAATATCAGCGATAATGATATGTATATTAATAAAATTAAAAACAGTGAGAAAGTCTTTTTAAAAGAGAGGTTAAGCAAAAAGAATAAAATCAATGAATATATTATAACTAGAATAAGAACCTCAACAGGAATCAACCTTGAAGAACTACAAAACAAATTCAAAATAAACCTTTATGAAAAAAAGAATATCGAAATCGATACTATGGTTAAAAATATGTTATTAAAAAAGTCAAATAAAAAAATAAAGCTTACAAACGAGGGAAAGAAAGTTGTAGATCATATAACAACAAAAATTATGATTTAATAAGTTCGTTTTTTAGGAAAATGCCCGTATGACTAATTTTCGATTTAATTAAACTTTCAGGTGTCCCTTCAAAAATAATATTGCCCCCCTCATCTCCACCTTCAGGCCCCAAATCTATTATGTAATCTGCACACTTTATTACATCCATATTGTGTTCAATTATAATTACTGAATTTCCTCTATCAATCAAACGATTAAGTACAAGCATAAGATTATTTATATCTTGAAAATGCAATCCTGTTGTTGGCTCATCAAGAATAAAAAGGGTGTCTCCTGTATCTTTTTTGTAAAGTTCAGATGCAAGTTTAACTCTTTGTGCTTCACCACCAGATAACATTGTTGACTGTTGGCCTAAAGGTATATAACCTAACCCCACATCATCTAATGCTCTAAGCTTATTTGATATTTTAGGTTGTTTCTGAAAAAAATCAACAGCATTAGATACTGTCATTTCTAACACATCTGAAATAGACTTCCCTTTAAATCTAACCTCTAAAGTATCTCTATTGTATCTCTTACCCTCGCAGGTTTCACATTTTACAAATACATTAGGAAGAAAATCCATTTCAACTAAGCGAAGACCTGCGCCTTTACAGGTTTCACACCTACCTCCCTTTACATTAAAAGAAAATGCGCCTTGTTTTAAACCACGAATTTTCGCCTCTGTTAGTGAAGAAAATAAATTTCTAATTTCTGTAAAAACTCCTGTATATGTGGCAGGATTTGATCTTGGAGTCCTCCCAATAGGAGATTGATCAACTTCAATTATTTTATTTATGTTATTCAATCCACTCACTTTATTATAAAACAGAGGCACTTTCCTCGACTTATAAAGTTCTTTTTTTATTATACTTGATAAAGTACCATGAATGAGTGAAGACTTTCCACTTCCAGAAACACCAGTTACACATACCATCACTCCAAGTGGAAAACTACAATCTATATTTTTCAAATTATTGCCTTGAGCGCCAAACAACTTTATTTTATTACCAGATAGCTTTCTTCTTACTTTTGGTAGTACAATGTCCAACTCTCTCCTCAAGAACTTTGAAGTTATTGATTCTTTCAATTTAAAAGTTTTTGGATTCCCCTCTGCTACTACTATTCCACCATTACTGCCAGGTCCAGGCCCAACGTCAATAATATGATCCGCGTTTATCATCATATCTCTATCATGTTCAACAACTATAACTGTATTACCTAGATCCCTCAATTCTTTCAGCGAGTTAATTAATTTATTATTATCTCTTTGGTGTAATCCTATACTAGGTTCGTCTAAAATATATAGTACACCAACTAACTTTGTTCCAACCTGTGTAGCAAGGCGAATTCTTTGAGCTTCACCTCCGGATAGAGTACGTAGAGGCCTATTCATACTTAAATAATCTAGGCCTAAGTTAACTAGAAGGTCAACCCTCTGATTAATTTCTTTCAAAATTGGTTTTGCAATAATTTTTTGTTGGCTATTGAGTTTATTTTCTATAGACTTTAACCATAGGCTAAATGACTTAACATCCATTTCATTTAAATCTGCAATAGATTTATCGTTTATCTTAAAATAAAGAGATTCTCTTTTTAGTCTCTTTCCCCCACAATCTTCACAGTTTTTCTTAGTTATAAATTCCTCCATTGAAGCTCTTGCTTTACCTGACCTGAACCTTCTGGTTTTATTAATGAACCCATCAATACCATCATACTTTGTATACCAAAGAGAGCCAGGATATTTTGTAGATTCAACTGCAACATCTATATTTTTTCCGTATAAAATATCATTTAATACTTCATCTGGAATTTTATAAATTGGAGTAGATATATCTAAACCCTCCTTTTTTAAAATTGAGTCAATTTTTTTAAAAATCCACATATCTCTATACTCACCTAGTGGTAATATGCCTCCTCTACTTATACTTATTTTATCATTTTCTATGATATTTTCTCTTAAAATATGGTCCATCTCCCCCAAACCCTTACATGAATCACACCAACCGTAAGGAGAATTAAAAGAAAAACTATTTGGTGAAGGCTCCTCGTATGATATGCCTGACTCAGGGTCAACGAGCAGTTTAGAATAAAAAGTGGACTTATTATTTTCATCGATAATATACATAGTTTTATCACCACTTTTCAATGCTATATCTACAGATCCCTTGAGTCTCTTATAATTATTACTACTAATAGTCAATTTATCAATAACAATATCTATATCGTGAATGACATACCTATCAAGTTGTAAATTTTTGGTAATTTCTATAACATCACCATCTACTCTCACAGTAGTAAATCCTTTTTTTCTGATTTGAGTAAAAAGTTCTTTATAGTGACCTTTTCTTCCTTTAATTATTGGAGATGTTATCAAAACCTTTTTTTCATTGAAGTCATTTAATACATTGTTTATTATATTATCAAGAGATTGCCTTACCATTTTTTTACCCGATTTATAAGAATAGGCTATTCCAGCTCTTGCGAATAAAAGTCTTAAAAAATCATAAATCTCAGTTAAAGTACCAACTGTCGATCTGGGATTTTTTGAAGTAGTTTTTTGTTCTATGGAAATGACTGGAGATAAACCATTAATCTTATCTACATCTGGCCTCTCCAAGTTACCTATAAAAGATCTTGCATATGCTGAAAAGCTTTCCATATATCTTCTCTGCCCTTCAGAATAAATAGTATTAAATGCTAAAGAACTTTTACCACTACCTGAAACTCCAGTTATGACAACAAGGTTATTTTTATCAAAGGATACATCTATGTTCTTTAGATTATTTTCTCTGGCACCTAAAATCTCAATTTTATCTTTCATCTACTTATTATAAATATTCTTTAAAGCATCATCCATTGTTGGAAATTTAAAAACATAACCTATTTTTTCGATTTTTTTAGATGATATGTTCAGGCCATTTAAAACAAGAGTCGACTGTTCTCCAAATATGATACGAACCAAAAATTTTGGAGCTTTAATAAATGAAGGAAGTCTTATAAAAGAAATCCTTTTAGATAATAGTTTTGTAAAACCTATATTATTTATTTTTTCAGGTGCTACAATGTTGAAAATACCAGAAAGATTTTCATTTATACATTTAAAAATTATAGCCACCATATCATCTATATGAACCCAACTTAGAATTTGTTTACCTGATCCAATTGGAACTCCTAACCCAAGAAGAAAGAGTGGATACAATTTTCTAAGCATTCCGCCTTCTTTTGATAATACAACTCCAATTCTAAGAATAGAGGTTTTGATTCCTATATCTTCAAACTTTCTTGATTCAAACTCCCATTTTTTCACTACATCACCCAAAAAATTATGATTTAAATCAGAAGTTTCATCCTGTTCATTTAAAGTATCCTCGTGATAACAGCCGACAGCAGAAGCTGACACTAAAACTTTAGGCTTATTTTTTAATGACTTTAATTTGGTAAATAAAAAACGGGTAGAAATAACCCTACTATCCATTATCCTTTTTTTATATTTATTTGTCCATCTACTTCCATCAATAGACTCACCTGCAAGATTAATAACGCAATCTATATTTTCTATTTTATTTGTGTCAAGTATATTTTTTTCAGGATCCCATAAAACAAAATCTTTATTTTCTATTGAAAGTGACTCTCTTCTAGTAAGCACTATAACGTTAAAATGTTTCTCTTTAAGAAATTTGTAAAGCTTTGTCCCAATTAATCCAGTACCGCCTGTAATTAAAATAGATTTCATAATATTGCAATTATTTTTAATACGTTATTAATGATTTATATGATATCATTATCAAGATTTTTTATTTTAATTATAATACTTTTCTTATTTCCAAAAAGTAAAATTATTTCTCAAAACGTTTCTAAAATACCTAAAAAAGTTTTCAATGAACTAAAAAAATCAAATCGCATTTTTAATGATAAAGAATATGAATCAGTCTCACTCGAATGTTTAATCCCAAAAAAAATAGTTAAACAAAAACTACTTGAGCTATACCAGGATCTTGGAAAATATAGTAAGGAAAAAAAAGTTATTCAATTTACAATACAATCAAAAGGAGAGAAACAATTATTAAAATCAATAATCACGAAAGAAAATAAATATTCAGTAGTTTCAATTTCAGACGGAGAAAATTTATCTAATGAAGAGACAATAAAAAATTTACTCAATACATTAAAAAAAATATTACAAAGAAAATTTATTAATGACTATATCAAAGAAATTGAGGGAGATATCAAAAAGATAGATAGACAACAAAATAGAATAATTAGAAAAAACCCAAAAAAACTTGAAATGAATTTAGGTTTATTTTATAAAATATATCAAAGAAAAGAATCTAAAAAAGTTGGACTGAAAGCAGCTTTAGAAGTTTTATTTAAGGAACTCGATGACACAAAAAGTGTATATAATTCTATAAATTAATTAAGAGTTAATTTCAATATTATTAAGGATCTTCTCGATAATTTCTTTCGGTTTAACTCCTTCTGCCTCAGCCTCGTAATTTAATATAACCCTATGATTAAGAACATCATACGCAACTTCTTTTATATCATCTGGTATTACATAATCTCGGTTGTGAAGGAAAGCGTTTGCCTTAGCAGATAATGATAAGTTAATACTTGCTCTTGGAGATGCTCCAAAAGATATAAAATTATCAAGATCATTTAAATTTATTGATGATGGCTTTCTTGTAGCAAAAATTATTTCAATAATATATTTTTCAATTGAATCACTAACTGACACGTTATTAATTTCATTTTTAATTAATGAGATATCTTTTTTTGTTAGAATTGTTTTAATCTTCGGACTAAAATTAAGATCTGTCATTCTCCTCATGATTTTCAATTCCTCATCTTTTGAGGGATAGTCAATATTCAATTTCATCATGAACCTATCTCTTTGTGCCTCAGGGAGGGGATAAGTTCCTTCCTGGTCTATAGGGTTTTGAGTTGCCAGAACCAGAAATGGAACATCTAACTTAAAAGAACTTTCTCCAATGGTAACCTGTTTTTCTTGCATCGATTCGAGTAAGGCAGACTGAACTTTGGCTGGGGATCGATTTATCTCGTCGGCTAAAATTATATTAGAAAAAATTGGTCCTTTTTTAACTTCAAAAGCAGATTTCTTTTGATTATATATCATGGTTCCTATGACATCTGACGGCAATAAGTCAGGGGTAAATTGAATTCTTTTAAAGTTTAGTTTTAAAACATTTGAAACTGTATTTACTGTTAGTGTTTTAGCTAAACCTGGAACTCCCTCAAGTAAAATATGCCCCTGAGTAAAAAGCCCCATTAAAAGCCTTTTAACCATATACTCCTGACCAACAATAACATTGCTGACCTCATCCAATACTTTTTGAACCTTCAAATAATTTTTTGACATAAGAAAGCAAATTTAACTATTTATTAACCTAACAAAATGTCAGATAAGTGCAAAAAATTGTTAAAATTATAATAGGATGAATAAAACACTTGATTCTTACATTCAAAAAATAGGAACCTTCAAACCAAACAAGAAAGAAGAAAAGATCATTTTTGACACTATCAATAAATTAAATAGTTATCTCAAGCTTACTAGAGATATAGTATTTATATGTACCCATAACTCCAGAAGAAGTATATACTGTGAAGTTTGGGCAAATATATTAGCAAATAGATATGTCAAAAATATAAACTTTTATTCTGCGGGAACCAAAAAGACATCTGTATACGGAAGGGTCATAAAATCATTTACCAGATTAGGAATAGAATCTAAAGGAAATATACTTCAGCTAGGACAAAAGTCTATATTATTGAAATCAAAAACACTAGATGAAATCCAACTGGATACTTTTATTAGTATTTATACTTGCAGTAAGGCAGAAAAATCTTGCCCAATTGATACACGCTCACTAGTAAATATTCCATTATTATTTGAAGATCCTAAAAGGTTTGATGGCTTAAAAAACGAAGGATCTGAATACGATAAAACATGTTCTCAAATTGCAGAGAAAATTAATTTTATTTTGGAAAGAATCAATTAATTCTATCCGATACCGGAGGATTTTTTTTAATAAAAAGAGAAGCAATTGCTGCAAAAATTGCAATAAATAAAGTTCCCCAAGGTGTTGATTTAAGTATTCCTAATGGAGTCGTTCCCTCTTCAATGCCTTGTTCAATGCCTACAATTGCAGCATCGATTGCTTCATCAGGTGTACCAAAACTTTCCATCATCTCAACAGTCATTTCAACAGTTAATTGTTTCATTACCTCAGGTAAGCTTGGATCAATTATGTTATAAAGAAGTATCTGAAATACTACTCCTACCAAATAGGAAATAAACATAACCAAAAAGGAAAACTTAAAAGCTTTTCCAAAAGATAAAAAACCACCACAAATACTTCTGAAATTGAATCCTAAATATATTACTAAGCCCATTGAAATCAATAAATTTAAAATACCGAACCACCATTCAACCATCAACTCAACATTAATAAGATATACAGTCATGGTCAATAAAACTGATACTCCTCCAAGAAGCATTCCTCCTTTTATTACTTCTTCATTATAATTAAATTTGTCTGAATCCATTATTTTTTTTTTTAACAATTTAAATCTTTTATCGTAATAATAAAATTATGAAAATACATACTGTTACAGATTATATTAAAGATTCTCAGGAAAAGTTGGTTTCTCACCCCATATATGATAACATAAAAAATATTGATGATCTCAGAATATTTATGGAAAACCATGTATTCGCAGTATGGGATTTTATGTCATTACTTAAAGGACTACAGATAAACTTAACCTGTGTCAAAAAACCTTGGGTTCCTGTTGAAAACACCGAAGCAGCAAGATTCATAAATGAGATAGTTCTTGAAGAGGAGACAGATGAAATTCAATCTCATAATGTCACAAGTCATTTTGAACTATATTTAGATGCTATGGATGAGATTGGTGCAAATACAAATAAAATACAATCTTTTGTTGATGCTATAAAGTCAAGTACCAATTATCGAGAAACCATTAACTCATATAATATCGAAAATGAAATAAAAGAATTTTTGAATTTTACTTTTGATATAGTGGATAGTAATGAAGCACATAAGATAGCGGCCGCTTTTACTTTTGGAAGAGAGAACGTAATCCCCGATATGTTCATTGAAATTGTAAAGGGACTTAACAAGCAAAATAGTTCAATTGCCGATAAATTTGTTTTTTATCTGGAAAGACACATTGAGCTTGACGGTGATGATCACGGTCCAATTGCTCTTAAAATGATAGAGAACCTATGCGGTAATGACAGAGGTAAATGGGAGGATGTAAAAGAAATTGCAAAAAAATCGATTGAGATGAGAATAAAATTATGGTCACACATTAATAATCTTTTAAAATGCCACTAGCTGAAGTAGAAATTTTAAGAAAAGAATCACAAGTTGATGGTAGTTTTAATAACGGAGAAATTTTAGAAAAAAAACCTATTGGTTTTCCACAGGATGGAGGGGTATCGAAACCTTACTCAAATATTTTTTATTGGGCACACGCTTGGACTCCTAACCAGAAAAGTACAATTGGCCTTCATCCTCATCAGGGGTTTGAAATATGTAGTTTCATACTATCTGGAAGTATAAATCACTACGATACTAAACAAGAAAAGTGGATATCTTTAAATAAAGATGATGTTCAGATTATAAGGTCAAGAGGTGGAATCTCACACGCTGAGGAATTGCTAGAAAAATCTGAAATTTTTCAAATATGGTTTGATCCAGATATTTCAAAATCTATAAGAAAGGATGCTTCTTATGATGACTATTCATCTAATGATTTTGTGAGTGAAGAGTCTAATGGGGTCAATAAAAAAACAATTGTAGGAAAAGGATCCAAAATGAAAATGGATACACAAGATATTGAAATATATGAGTTCTCAGCCACTAAGAATAAGACTTTAAAATTGCCATTCAAAATGGACTATATATACTCATGTTTTGTAATTAGTGGAGAATTAAAAATCAATGACAATAATCTTAAAAAAGGAGACTTTTTTAAATTTAAATCCACGGAACACTTAAGTATTTTGGTAACTAGCGACTTGAGACTATTTGTAATTAGAAGCCCAGAGAAACCTAACTATAAAACTTACTACGAAAGAAGTTGATGTTATTTATTTTTTAATCTATCTAGCCTAGCTAAACCTTCTACGTCTTTATCAATTTCATCAACCTCCTTGAACACTAGCCTAAGTCTTTTTTCTAAGTTTATGAGCTTTCCTCTAGTCTCTGCATCAACCTGATCAGACTTGTATAGTTTTAAAAGTTTATCGGCAGCCTTAGTAATTTTTACTTTGCTAGAATCAACATATTTATCAAACGCTTCAAAAATATTTTCATCCTCATTATTAAATTGAAATCCAATTCTATTCATTGACAATTGCTTTTGATTACAATTTATTATATTTTTTATTTTTCTAAAATTAAAATAACTCAGAATAATGCTAAAAAAATTAATTTTTCACATACTAGCCTTAATAATCATTTGCTTTAATTCCAATGGGAGGGTGCTGCCTAAAGATATTGAATGGAATGACGATGAAACTGGATACTATGTTATTAAAGAAAACTCAATCCAACTTATAAGCACAACAGGCAAAGAAGATAAAATTATTCTTTCATCTTCAATGATAGGGAATATAGATATAGAATCTTTTGTTTTTTCAAAAGATAAAGAGAAAGTCTTAGTTTTCACTAATTCTGTTAGAGTTTGGCGTTATAACACTCGAGGAGATTACTGGGTATATGACTTTAAAAAAAATCAAGCGATTAAAATAGGAAAATCATTACCAGAATCTAGCCTTATGTTCGCCAAATTTTCTCCGGATGGAAAGAAAGTTGCATATGTTTCTAAAGAAATTAAACCTAATAGCTTTAGAAATAGTAGCACGAGAGCTAATATATATTTAGAAAATCTTGAAGATCAAGATATAAAGAGACTTACCTCGTCCGATGAAAAAGGAAAAATTATAAATGGAACATTTGATTGGGTCTATGAGGAGGAATTTAGTTGCAGAGATGGATTTCTTTTTAATGATGGTAGTGATAAAATAGCTTTTTGGGAAATAGATGCAAATGGAGTAAAAGATTTTTACATGATAAACAACACAGATTCAATATACCCATTTAATATACCCGTTGAATACCCAAAGGTTGGAGAACCTTTAACTCCTGCAAGGATTGGTGTTATTGATTTAAATAATAACAAAATAACATGGATGCAGATACCGGGTGAATCAAATAAATTTTATCTCCCAAGGATGACATGGGTCCCTAACGAAGATAAGTTAATGGTGCAACAATTAAATAGAAAACAAAATCATAGTAAATATTATATAGTTGATGCAATCTCGGGAGTTTCTTCATTACTTATGGAGGAAAAAGATGATGCATGGATAGATGTTAGAAGTTCTTGGCCATATCAAGATCAAGCAGGATGGAAATTTATAAAAAATGGGAAAGAGTTTTTGTATACAACTGAAAAAGATGGGTGGTCTCATATATATAGATATAACATAAAAAATAAGAAAGAGTATCTGATGACAAAAGGTGAATATGATGTTGTTAAACCTTTGGCATACAATGAAAAAAACAGAGAAGTTTATTTTATTGCTTCTCCAACAAACCCTACCGAAAGATATTTGTACAAAAGCTCTGAAAATAGTATTCCTCAACTGATTACCCCAAAAAAACTTGAAGGGACTCACTCATACCAAATAAGCACAGGACTAAAATATGCATTTCACTCCTTTTCAAATTATTTTACAAAACCCATGCAAGCTTTAATAACGCTTAAGGATCATAAGTTTGTAAATGATAATGAGAATATGTTAACAAAATATGATCAGTCAAAAAAAACTAAACACCCACTTGAATTTTTTCAAATTACAACAATTGACAATGTCACTATGGAGGGATGGATCGTTAAGCCTAATAAAATGGATAACAAAAAAAAATATCCTGTCCTTTTTTATTTTTATAGTGAGCCGGCTGGGCAAACAGGAGTAAATAGATATGGTGCAGGATCAAATAGGTTGTATGATGGTAATTTGGGAGAAGATGGATATGTATATGTAACTTTTGACGGAAGAGGGACTCCTTCACCAAAAGGAAGAGATTGGAGAAAAGCTATCTACAGAAATATTGGAAGAATAAATGTGAGAGATATGGCCATGGGAGCAAAAGAAGTTTTTAAAAAATATGATTTTATTGATACATCAAGAGTAGCTGTCCACGGCTGGAGTGGTGGAGGTACAGCAACATTAAACTGCCTATTCCAATACCCTGAAATATTTCATACTGGAATTGCTGCAGCAGCTGTAGCCAATCAATTAACATACGACAATATTTATCAAGAGAGATACATGGGAGACCCAAAAGAATCATATCAAGACTATATTGATGGATCACCAATAAAGTATGCTAAAAATTTAAAAGGAAATTTGCTATACATTCATGGTACAGGAGATGATAATGTACATTATCAAAATGCTGAAATGTTGGCCAATGAGCTTATCAAACATAAAAAAGTTTTTTATATGATGTCATATCCAAATAGATCACATGGTATAAGAGAAGATAATGCGTATCCGCATGTTAGTTTAATGTTTACAGACTTTTTAAGAAAATACTGTCCTCCTGGAGGTAGATAAGAACTATAATGTTGACATATCTATTACAAAACGATACCTCACATCTTTATTGATAGTCCTATCAAAAGCTTCATTAATTTTTGAAATTGGTATAATTTCAACTTCTGGGTATATATTTTTTTCATTACAATAATATATCATCTCCTGAGTTTCAGCAATACTTCCTATCGCTGAACCAACAATACCTTTTCTTTTATCAATAAGAGAAAAACTAGATATTGCAAGTGGTTCCATAGGTAATCCAACTAACATAATTATACCATTAGTTTTCAAAAAAGAAAAAGGCTGTGACATATCTCTATTTACAGAAACTGTATCAAGAATATAATCACATGAGTTCAGATGTTTCTTTACATCCTCTCGTTTATTAATATTCACAAAGTGATTAGCACCCATATCAAAAGCTTCTTTCTTCTTTGAATCAGAAGTACTAAAAACAACAACATCAGAACCAAAAGATGATGCAAACTTTAAACCCATATGACCTAATCCACCTAACCCAGCAATTCCTATCTTATGGTTTTTATTAATTTTAAAATGTTTGAGTGGAGAGTAGGTTGTAATACCAGCACACAAAAGAGGAGCTGCTTTTGCCAAGTCCATACTGGAAGGTATTTTTATAACATAATTTTCTTTAACAACAATCATTTTAGAGTACCCACCATAGGTTATATTTTTTGTCCCATATTCATATGAATTGTATGTTAAAACTATTCCCTCTTCACAGTAATGGTCATTATCATTTTTACAATTTTCACAATTTTCACAGGCGTCTACATATACTCCAACTCCAACATTATCTCCAACCTTGAAATTTCTTACTTGACTCCCTAACTCTTCTATGACACCAATTATTTCATGGCCTGGTACCATAGGATAAATCGATGTGTTTCCCCATTCATTTCTAGCCATATGGATATCAGAATGACAAACTCCACAAAATAGAATCTTTATTTTAATATCATCCTTATTCAAACTCCTTCTATCTATATCAAAAGGCTCTAAAGGGGAAGTTGATTTTAAAGCAGCGTAAGATTTTACTCTAGTCATAAAATTTATTTCGAAAGATTTGATTTTAAAAATTCTTTCCTGCTTAATGCCTGATATTTTTTTATGTCTCCTAAAAGTATGAGTTCATCATTATCAACAATTCTATGGGTATATGAAGCCATCTTACCACTTTTTGAACATACAGCATGAACCTTAGTTACATACTCTGCAATAGCAAGAAGGTTCGGCATAGGACCAAAAGGATTTCCCTTAAAGTCCATATCAAGACCAGCAACTATTACTCTTTTACCTGAGTTAGCTAATTGATTACACACGTTAACTATTTCATCATCAAAAAATTGAGCTTCGTCTATTCCAATAACTTCAAATGACTCTGAAAGTTTTAATATTTGAGAAGACTTTGAAACAGGTTTTGATTTTATAGAATTTAAATCATGAGATGTGACTTTCTTTTTACCATATCTAATATCTTTTTTTGGTTTAAAAATTTTAATTTTTTGCTTAGCAAGTTTTGCTCTTTTAACTCTTCTAATTAATTCTTCTGTTTTACCAGAAAACATAGAACCACATATGACTTCTATCCATCCTATGCCATCTGCTTGACTCATTGACCTTTCTAAAAACATAATTTTTTAATAAATATATAGAATTAGAAAATAAAAAAGGAGACACTCAATCGAACGCCTCCTTATAGTACCCGGAGTGGGACTTGAACCCACACGGACTATAAGGTCCACAGGATTTTAAGTCCTGCGTGTCTACCAATTCCACCATCCGGGCAAAAAGGAAGAGCGAGAAATGGGATTCGAACCCACGACCCCAACCTTGGCAAGGTTGTGCTCTACCAACTGAGCTATTCTCGCTTATGTTATTCAAAGATCGCAAATTTATAATCCTATCATATAAAATCAACCTAAAAATTAAGAAATTAATATTTTTATTTTGAATTTATAATCTGTATAATTTCATTAAGCTTTACAAGTGCTTGTACTGGATTGATATTATTTATGTCAATTTTCTTTATAATTTTTTTTATTTCATCTAACTCTTTTCTATTTATTCTTTCATTTTTTAAACCAAGAGGAATTCGAAGTTGTTTCTTAGCATTTTTTTGAAGATTGTTAGATTCTAGATGAGATAAAATTTCATATGCTCTAATAAGTATTTCATTAGGCATACCAGCTAATTGGGCAACGTTGATACCAAAGCTATGCTCAGACCCACCAGGCATTAATTTTCTAAGAAATATTATCTCATTATTAATTTCTTTAACAGACACATTAAAGTTTTTTACTCTATCTAACTTTTTTGATATCTGATTAAGTTCATGGTAATGCGTTGCAAATAATGTTTTAGGCCTATTGCTTCTTTGATTATGTAAATATTCAACTATAGACCAAGCAATTGAAATTCCATCATATGTACTTGTTCCTCTTCCAATCTCATCCATTAAAACCAAGCTTCTATCTGTAAGGTTATTCATAATGCTAGATGTCTCAATCATTTCAACCATAAATGTTGACTCTCCTCTAGATATATTATCTGAAGCACCCACTCTTGTAAAAATTTTATCCACTATTCCAATTTTTGAGGATTTGGACGGAACATAAGAACCAATTTGAGCCAATAAAACTATTAATGCTACTTGTCTAATTATTGCTGACTTTCCTGACATATTTGGCCCAGTAATTATAATAATTTGTTGAGACCTATTATCAAGAAAAATATCGTTTGGGATATAAACCTCGTCATGATCTAATGAACTTTCAATTATTAGATGTCTTCCTTTTTTAATATCAATTACATTACTGTCATTAATTTCAGGTTTAGAAAAGTTAGACGATGAAGCTAAATCAGCAAACGAAATAATGCAATCAATAAATGCTATTGAGACAGAAACTTCCTGAAGTATATTTATTTCTTTGGATAATGTTTCAATAACCTCCTCATACAATTTGTTTTCTAAATAGAGTATTTTTTCCTCTGCATTTAAAATTTTTTCTTCATGTTGTTTTAGCTCTTCAGTTATATATCTCTCGGAACTTACAAGTGTTTGCTTTCTTATCCATGATTTTGGGACTTTATCTTTATGTGCATTAGTTACCTCTAAATAGTATCCAAAGACTTTATTATATGCTACTTTAAGAGAGCTAATTTTTGTTTTTTTTATTTCATTCCTTTGTATTTCTAATAAGATTCGCTTTCCTGAAGAGGCAATATTCCTTAATTCATCTAATTCCTCATTGAATTTTTCTTTAATCACATTACCAGATGATATGGATGTAGAAGCATCTACATTTATTGAATCATCTATAAACTGTATAATATTTCCAAACGGTTTTATTTCTGATGCCCAATCCTTTAGATTTTTAGAGCCCATGTGTTTTATTTGAAGTTTAATTTCACTAACACTTATTAAGGAATTTTTTAAAGAATTGAGCTCTTTAGGCATAACTCTTCTATGTGCTACCTTTGATGATATTCTTTCTATATCAGAGATTTCACTCAATGTTAAAGAAACAGATTTTCTGAGTTTATTATTTTCTAAAAATGACCCCACAAAATTTTGCCTTTTCCTAATTTTACTTTTGTCTAATAATGGAGATAAAATCCACCTAGATATAAGTCTTGAACCCATAGGTGTCTTTGTAAAATCTATTGAATCTTTTAGAGTTTTAGAGTTTTCGTGTAAAGGGCTTACAAGTTCTAAATTTTTAATTGTAAACTTATCTAACCACATATACATACTACTATCGATTCTAGAAATTGAGGTTATATTAGATAAATTATTATGTTCAGTTAATTCTAGATAAAAGAGTATTGCTCCAGCAGAAACGATACCATTTTGTTCAGAATCGATTCCAAAACCCCTTAAATTTTTTACTCTGAAAAAAGATAACAATTTATCGTAGGCATATCCAACTTTATAAACCCAATCATCGATATAAAAAAAGTTAAGATTAAATAATTTATCTTCTATAAAATTCTTATCCCTTTTTGAACATAAAATTTCTGAAGGTGAATAAGTGTTTAAAAGTTTTTCTAATTCATTGAAGTCACAATCTGTAAGAAGAAATTCACCAGTAGATATATCTAGAAATGAGACACCAAAAACATCTCCATTTTTTTGAATAGACGCAAGAAAATTATTTTGAGATGAATTTAAAACCGCATCATTAAGAGAAACTCCTGGTGTGACTAATTCTGTTATCCCTCTTTTTACTATTCCTTTTGATTTCTTTGGGTCTTCAAGTTGATCACAAACAGCCACCCTACAACCAGCCTTAACCAGCTTAGGAAGATAAGTTTCAAGTGAATGATGTGGAAAACCTGCAAGTTCTACATGTGAAGCAGCTCCATTTGATCTTTTTGTAAGTACAATACCAAGTATTTTACTTGATAAAATAGCATCCGAACCAAATGTCTCATAAAAATCTCCAACTCTGAATAATAATATTGCATCGGGATGTTTGGATTTTATATCATTATACTGTCGCATTAAAGGAGTTTCCTTAACATCTCTAGATTTCATGTGATTATTATATTATTATTTTTTAGTTAATTTACCTAAGTTTTGAACTAACTAAATATGGGAAAAGTATCTGAAAAAAAAAAGAATACTACCAGAAGAGATAAAGTATTAAATTTAAATCTTCAATTATTAAAAGAAATTAATACTTGTGAAAAAAACTAGCATTGAAGACCTAAAAAGAATTGAAGTTAATGAGTTTAGAAGTAAGAAAAAAAGAGATATTATAATAATTCTTGACGGATTAAGAAGCTTGAATAATGTTGGATCATGCTTCAGGACAGCAGATGCTTTTCTTGTAAAAAAAATATATCTGACTGGTATTACTGGAGTCCCCCCTAATAAAGATATAGAGAGAACTGCTCTTGGAGCCACAGAATCTGTTGATTGGGAATACATTAGCTGCATTTCAAAAATTGAAAAAAAATTGAAAAAACAGAAATGGAAAATTGTGTTAGTAGAACAAACAAATAAAAGCTTAAGCCTAGAAGAATTTAAATCTTCAAAAAATGACAAGTATGCATTTGTATTTGGAAATGAAGTTTTTGGTGTTTCTGATAAAGCTCTTAATTGCGCTGATTCTGCAGTTGAAATCCCACAATTTGGAACGAAACATTCCTTTAATGTAGCCATATCGCTTGGAATTATTTTATGGCACCATCACATTAAATCATAACTCCTCGCATAGCGATGGGAGTTTTGATTCAAACAAATTCTTTATATTATTTAGAAATGCTTTATCACATTTTATATTTCTTCCATCAATCTCAGAAACTGGTGTAATCTCTCCATTTGTTCCAGTTGCAAAAACTAAATCGGCATTAATGAATTCAACTAGAGTAAGGTCTCTTTCTTCCACTGAAATTTTATTCTCTTTGAATAGATCAATAAATGTTTGCCTAGTAATACCAGGCAAACAGGCATGAGCATATGGTGTTTGTACCATCCCATCCTTCACCATAAATAAATTAGTGTCATTTAACTCAGCGACGAACCCTCTATCATCTAACATTACTGCAGCATCATATCCGGATATATTAGCTTGAATTTTTGCAATAACCAAACTCATCATATTATTATGATGAATCTTAGAATCTAAAAATGCCGGAATACTTCTTCTAATCGAAGAACTTATTGCCCTTATACCCTTTGAGAAATCATAAACTTTCTTTTTCCACTCTGCAAGAACAATTAAACAACAACCATTTTGATTTAATCTTGAATCCATACCAGATGTTACCTTTTCGCCCCTTGTCAATGTTAATCTAATGTGTGTGTCTGTATTCATTCCATTAGCATCAAGTGTTTCCTTAATTGCTTTTTTAATTTCTTCTTTTGAAGGTATCCCTTCATAAGCTAGCGCGTGAGCACCCTCCTGTAATCTAGTAAGGTGTTTATCATAACAAACTATTCCCTCAGGGTAAACTCTTAACCCTTCCCAAACACCGTCTCCATTTTGAACTATACTATCAAAAACTGAAACTTTTGCTTTTTTTCTTGGAAGAAGTTCGCCTCCAACATGGATAAAAATATTTTCGTTTTTTGGATTATACTCTTGTAGCATTATATAGTTATTGAATTTGTTTTTAATTTATCATAATATTTTAAAGACTCAATATAAAGACTTTCACATTCAATTGGAAGCTCTCTACTACTCGTTTTTTGTTTAGAGAAACCAGATGAATTATGTACATTTTTATACCAATATTTTGCCCAAGCACCATCTTCTTTTATTCCACCCTTTGGCCATTTTAACATTTCATCAAAATATTCAATATCAAGTTTTTGACACAATTGAATAAGTAATTCTCTAGGGTTTTTTAAAATTTCTGATGAATCAAGAACAACAGGGTTTTGATGTTTTATCATTTTAAATAGTTCCCAAGACTTTTTTAAGCCTATGTCTTTCATAGTAGGAAATTTGATAACTTGGGCAAAAGAAGCAATTAGCTGTTTAGGATTTCTGACTAGAAATAAGTTAGTCATACTCTCTAAAAAATTTAAGTCCATATTTTGATGGTGATGAGCCATGTTTTTTAAAAATAAAATTTTACAATTATCTACCTCATATATTTTTTTTAGAACCTTATTTATATCTGTCGACATACTTTGAAGCGTTGCGGATCTACCTGGATGATCAATACCTGTTGTAAAAAGATAATGTGCATAAAAAGGTTCATCAATTACTTTAGTATCAGGCCTTTGCGAGAAAGAATACATCAATGCTGTTGATAAATTTCTAGGTCCAGAAATTAAATTAATTATTTTCATTTTTTGGGATTATCTTCACAAGATAATTGTTTTTAAAATGAAAAATTTTAAATTCTTTATAAAAACCTCTTTTACTATATTATTTTTTCTAAACATAGTATATCCCTTAAAATGTCAAGAAAGTGATACAATTCTAACTATCCAAATGAAGGAATTGGTAATTAGCGCGACAAAAACTGAAAAGCCCCTAATCAGCTTAACTGTTCCGGCTATTATAATTGATAAAGAAGAAGTTATTAACAGTGGTCAAATAAAATTAAATCAAATCTTAAGTGAACAAATTGGGATTACAACAAAACCAACTTTTAGTGGAGGAGAAGGAATACAATTACAAGGGATTGAGTCAGATTATATTTTAATTTTACTTGACGGATTACCATTAATTGGAAGAGTAGCTGGAGATTTTGATTTGTCTAGAGTTTCTGTTGGCTCTATTGATAGAATTGAAGTTATCAAGGGCGCATCCTCTAGTTTACATGGCTCTGAGGCAATTGGTGGAATAATTAATATTATTTCTAGCGCAAATAATAAAAAGGGATTCACTCCTAATTTATCATATTATTATGGATCATCAAATACTCATGATTTAAATTCAGATCTGACTTATAATTTTAAGAACTTAAAAGTAAAATCATTTTTAAATTATTATTCAACAAAGGGATATGATCTGATTGATGATGACAATGACATTACAGTTAAGCCTTTCAAAAACTTTAGTGGAGATATAGATTTGACTAGGAATTTTAATAAGTCCGGAAAATTAAGAATAAAATTCAGAACTTTTCTAGAGAAGAGAAATGCAAATACGTTTATCACAGGATACGGGGAAAATCCTCTTTCAGAAATTAGTGAAAAAAATTTATATGTTAAATATGAGAAGTACTTTAAAAATAATATCAAAACATTTTTTGATATATATAGAACAAACTATTTAAATAAAGAGTCATTAACATCAATTGATAATTTACAAACAATACTTTTAAAAAGTCATTTTGACCAAACATTAAATAGACTCGAGTTTAGAGTATCAAAAACACAAGATAATATTTCTTTTGATATAGGTACTGGAGTTAACCATGAAATGCTTGATAGAACTAATATTGAAAATAAGCCTTCCATAAAATCTTCTTTTTATTTTTTTCAAAGTGATTGGAAACTAAATGAAAAACTAAATATTGTCTCAGGAATTAGGTATGATGATCAAAAAGAATATGAATCGAAACTAAGTCCAAAATTATCTTTTAAATATTACCTGAATGAAAAAATACATATTAATGGATCTTTAGGCTACGGGTTTAAAGCTCCTGACTTTAGACAAATGTATTTAAATTTTACAAACAGTCAATCCGGATACATTGTGTTAGGGTCAAATATCTTAGAAGAAACAATAAATAAACTAAATAATAGTAATGAAATAATATATTTCGATAAGCCTGAATCAACAATCCTTAAACCCGAAAATTCTCAAAGCTATAATTTAGGCATACAATATTATTTATCTCCTTATCTTCCTTTAAAAATTAATTTATTTAGGAATAATATTGACAATCTGATCGAGGCAAATATTGTAGGAAGAAAAACCAACGGTCAAAGTATTTTTTCATATAGAAATGTAAAGCGTTCATTTACAACTGGACTTGAATTTTCATCTGGTTTGATGCTAAATAAAAACTTGCATATCGATTTAGGATATCAGTTATTGTATGCTAAAGATAATGATGTAGTAAGTGAATTTCAAAATGATTTAGTATATGCAAGAGACAAAAAAACCAAACAATCATTTTTACTAAAAACCTCAAACTATTTTGGTCTATTTAATAGATCACGACATCAATTTAATATTAAAGGAACAGTTAATATTAGAAAAATAAATAGCAAACTATACTTAAGAGCTATTTATATGAGTAAGTTTGGTTTAATTGATACTAATAATAATACTTATCTTGACACCTATGATGATTTTATAGCAGGACATGTTTTAATAAATTTAACCGCTAATAAAAAACTAACAAAAAATTTAGATGGACAAGTAATAATCAGAAATTTGACAGGATACAAAGACGAAGAAAATTTAACTAATAACCCTGGAAGAAGAATAGGCCTTAAATTAATTTATAAGAGATAATATTTGGAAAATAAAGAATCGCGGTATAATTTAAAATGAAATAATAATCTATGAGAATTTTTTTTATATACATATTATCTATTTTTCTTATTTCGTGTACTGAAGATGCTCCCGTTATTATTCCTATGGAGGCCATGATAATAAACAACTTACATGCCCCCACAACTTCGAGCCCCGGACAACCAGCAGCAGGAAAATTTGTAAAATTTAGCTTTTCAGAACAAAAAATAGTTGAAGATGATAATTGGGATATTGCATTAAGAGGGACAACAATCTTAGTAAATGGAGGATTTTCAGGCTCATCCGATGAACCAAGCCGATCAGGTCTAGGAGGAGGTTATGTTGAAACAGGAAATTATGGAAGTATAAAATCTATTGATGAGGGTAAAGTGAAACAAGACTCAGAATCTGAAAAGGCTATACCAATTGGAAGTGGTAAAGGTTGGTATGATTATGATTTTCAAAGTCACGTGATTACTCCTAGAGCTGGACGAACTCTAATATTTAAAACACACAATGGAAGGTATGCAAAAATGATGATTACAAGTTATTATAAAGACTCGCCTGATGTTCCAAATGCATTACTACACGAGTCTCAATACTATTCATTTAATTATACCTACCAACCAAATGAGGGTGTGACTAATTTTAATTAGTTAATATTTCATCAGCTATTTCTTTCCCTTTATGGATACAGTCGCTAACAGAAACTCCATTAACATAATTACCTGTTATAAAAAAATTTTTATTTTCAGTCATAAACTTTTGGATACAGGAATTCAGTTTCCCGTGATTTAAATTATATTGTGGAATCCCTTTTTCCCATCTATAATGATGCTGTAAAGAAGTCTCACCTTGATGATTAAAAATGGATTCGACTTCCTTTAAAACTTTTGCTTTTAATTCATTTATCTCCATAGAGCAAAGATGTTTTTGTTTTTCTCCTCCAACTAAAACAGTGAATAATTCACATTCCTCTGAAGATAGGTGTTTAAAAATACTTGAATTAAAAAGAATTCCTAAAAAATTTTTATTATCACTTGGCTTAGTTAAAATTCCAAAACCATCTAGTTTTTTCATTATATTTTTTTTCTTAAATCCAAAATGAAATACATCAATAGGATTATAATTAATATTTTTCAACTCAGATTTTAAATGATGATCACCAATAATTTTCTCTAAAACATAAGATGGGACAGTTGAAACTATATTTTTACAAAGATATTTTTTTCCGTCTTTAGTATAAACCTCATAAGAATTGTGGATTTTTCTTATTAAAGTAACGCTAGAATTCAGTATTATTCTTTTCTTTAAAATCATATAAATTTTATTAATCATATATTCCTGACCTCCAGGAAATGTAAATGATTTTGGACTACTTTTAGATGATAAAAAACTACCTTTTATAATACTTCCATAGGTTTGTTCTAGTTTCCATAATATTTTCAGGGCATATTTTGTGCTCATTTTTCTTGTATCTCCAGCATAGACACCTGACAAAAAAGGCTCTATTAATTTGTCATGAATTTCCTTTCCAAACCTTTTTTTTATGAATTTATATACAGAAGTATCTTCTTTGTGTTTTTTAATAAAAAGCTCTTTTAATAGTAGAATTTTAGATTTAAATGATATCAAATTTGATTTAAGAAAATCTAAAACTTTTAATGGTATCTTTTCTATTTTACCATCATTGTATACATATCTTCCCTTGTTATTTTCTTTATTAGGAAAAATAAGCATTTCCGATAAATTTAAATCCTTCACTATTTGAATAATTGAATCATTGTTTAGCAGAACTGTATTTGGACCCATCTCACAAATAAATTCCTTGATCTTTTTTGATTGAATTATTCCTCCAACCCTATCACTAGATTCTAATACTAAAAATTGAGAGTTTTTTTTTGATAAAAAATGAGCTGTACTCAACCCCGAAATTCCAGCACCAATTATAATGGTATCCGTTTTCTTTCTTTTCATATCTATGTATAAGCCTTTGATTTTACCCATTTAGCAATAACTCGAGCCCATTCATCACTATCATTTAAACATGGAATATAATTGTATGACTCACCGCCGGATTCAATAAATTCTTCTTTACCCTCCATGGCAATTTCTTCAAGGGTTTCTAAACAATCTGTAACAAAAGCAGGTGTAATTATCACCAATTTCTTCTTACCGTCTTTAGGAAGCCTCTGAAGTTCAAAATCCGTGTAGGGTTTGAGCCATGGCTGGAGAGGTAATCTTGATTGAAATGAGTTGCTATATGAACCTTCTTTTATTCCTAATTTTTTGACTATTAGCTCAGTTGTTTCAAATACTTGATGCCTGTAACAGGTTTTATGAGCTTCCGAGGAAATACTACAACAATCCTGTTCTTTTAAACAATGACTCTTAGTTGTATCTGAAATTTTAACATGACTTTCTGGTATTCCATGATATGAAAAAAGAATATGATCATATTCAACACCTTTAAGGTTTGATTTAATATTATTACACATCACATCTATATAATCACTATCATTATAAAATGGTGGTACAATTGTCTTGTGTAAATCTGGAAAATTAGATTTTATTTCGGTTTCGACTTTTGCAACCACTGTTTCGTAGGACGACATAGCATAATGAGGATAAAGAGGTAAAACAACTACTTCTTTGACTCCTTTTTGAACCAATTCTTGTAGGCCTTTTTTTATTGATATTGATCCATACCTCATTGCTAAAGCTACAGGTATATCAAGTAAATTTTCCACCTTTGAGTATAGACGTTCAGATAAAACTATTAAGGGTGATCCCTCTTTCCACCAGATTTTTTTATACGCTTTAGCAGATTTTTTGGGTCTTGTATTCAAAATTATTCCCTTAACTAATAACCATCGTAAAAAATAATTATATTCAATAACTCTCCCATCCATCAAAAATTCATCTAGATATTTTTTTACATCTTTGATAGAGGTGCTATCGGGCGAACCGAGATTAATCATTAATAAACCTTTCATAAAGAATAGTTAAATAGTATTGGAATATGTTCCTACCTTCTTATTTATAAGAGGATCAAAACGCATAGAAATATTTCGAGTAAACAACCTGCCCCTCTTATGAACAGTTATGACATCATCATTAATATCAATCAGACCATCGGAAATAAAATCATTAAAATTAGACTCAGAATACTGAATAACTTTTTTAATATCATATATAGAGCATGCAAAGTATTTTGCAACTTGATGGAGATCAACGTAATAATTACACATGATAGAGTTAATAATATATCTAACAATCTTTTCATTATCATTTAGAGAATACCCTCTCAATACAGCAAGATTATTATTTTCAATATTTTCAATATATTGTGAGGTTGTCTTAATATTTTGACTGTATGCAGAATCTAATTGTGAGATAGAAGATGCACCAAAACCATAAACCTGACCTGTTGTCGCTCTGGTACAATATCCCTGAAAATTTCTATGCAGTTGTTTTTCCTTGAGAGCTACTGCAAATTCATCATTAGGTTTAGAATAATGATCCATTCCTATCGAAACGTAACCTGCTTTAATAAGTTGATCATATGAATTTTCGTACATTTTTGCTTTGTCAGCCGCTGAAGGAAAACCGACATCTTCTAAAACTTTTTGGCGCGGAATCACAGACGGGACATGAGCATATGAAAATGTTACAATTCTTTCAGTATTTAATTTAATTGCTCTTTCCACGGTTTCTTTAAAACTATCAACAGTCTGTAATGGCAAACCATACACAAGATCAATATTTGTTCCAGTAAAACCTTCATCAAATATTTTTTTTACAATATCTTCCATGGGTCTTTTAGATGGTCTTCTGTTAATTGCATCTAAGACATCGTCCCTAAAATCCTGAATACCAATTGAAATTCTATTAAAACCAAATTTTTTAAGGAGCTCAATATGACGAAATTCTAGGTGAGCAGGATTGCATTCAATTGCCATCTCGTAATTCTCAGCGAAATCAAATTTCTCCTTAAGCTTATTGGTTATCCTCTCAATATATTTATATGATATTGCATTTGGCGTTCCGCCACCCCAGTGTACTTGAGTTAACTTTCTTGAGGAATGTATCTTGCTAGAAACAAATTCGATTTCTTTGATGACCGCATCGATATATCTTTCTAAAAAAGGTCTTGAAAAACCAGTTTCTGTGGTGCAACCACAAAAATGACAAATCTGAGGACAGAAGGGAACATGAACATAAATTGAAATATTTTCTGGTTTCTCGTAATTAGATTTCTCAATACTTTCAAGATAATCCTCATTTTTAAAATATTCATTAAAAAAAGTTGCCGGCGGATACGATGTGTATCTAGGACCCGCTTCATTATATTTTTTAATTAAATCTTTGCCTTTTACAATCATATCTTATCTATTCCAATCAGTTTCTTTAATCCAATCAACAACATGAATAACTTTCTTATAATCAATGTCAGGAATAAAACCGTGACCCAAGTTAAAAATCCAATCTTGATTATTTTCTCCAAAATTAATCAAGGTTTTTAAATATTTATCAATTTCTTTTCTAGAAGAATAAAAAACTCTTGGGTCCATATTCCCTTGAATACCGACCTCATCATCAACAATACTTCTAGCATAGTCGAGCGATAAATTCCAATCAATGCTTACAAAATCACAAACACTACTATCTATATACTTTAAACCATCATTAAAGTTTTTAGGGAAGAAAATAGAGGGAGTATTTTTTTCTTTGGAAGCATTCAAAATTTTTTTAGAAAATGGCAAGATAATTTTTTTATACATTTCTGAGGGTATTATTCCACAATACGTTTCAAATAATTGAAAACAATCAATGCCAGAATCAATTTGTTTCTTCACATACTCAATAGAAATCTCAGTAATTTGTTCAATTATTTTTAAGCTCTCTTTTTGATTTGAGTAAAAAAATTTTAGTGCACTTTTGAAACTTTTATCATTTTCATTGCCTCTAAACATAAAAAGAAAGGTAGTGAGAGGACCGCCACAAAATCCTATTAATGGAGTTGAGGATATTTTTTTTACTTCTTCTATATTATTATAGACATGATTTAACTTTGATAAATCAGGAGAAAATTTGTTATTAATATCCATAATTGCATTATGAAACTTCGGACCATTTTCTGTAAATTCTAATTTCATTCCCATAGACTCAGGTATTATTAATATATCAGAAAATAATATTGCAGCATCTACACCCAAATCGGAAATAGGTAGTAATGTAACTTTGGCAGCCAACTGTTTATTATCCATCATCTCTCTAAAGGAGTAGCTCTCTTTTAATTTCTGATAACTTGGCAGAATCCTTCCAGCTTGTCTCATAAACCATACAGGCGGTCTGCTTGTCTTGATTCCATTTAATTTATCTATAAAAATTGAATTCATTTCTTTATCTTTTTAAATGCAATTCCTGTTGCTTTAATAATTTTATTAATATCCGATTTAGATGTTGCTAACGAAAAAAAACAAGATTCGTATTGAGAGGGAGGAAAGTATATTCCTTGATCCAACATACATTTAAAAAATTTCGCATACATATCAGTATTACACGACAATGCATCCTCATAGGTATCAATACTTTTTCTTTCAGTAAAAAATAATGTCATCATTGAGCCTAATCTTTTTACAATAGCATTGATTTTAGTCTTCTGTATCTGAAGATTAATTCCATCACATATACTCTTTGATATTTTTTCTAACTTATTGAAAGTTTTATTGTTAAGCCTATTTAATACTGAAATACCGGCACTCATTGCTAAAGGGTTACCAGATAAAGTTCCTGCTTGATAAACTGGACCTTTTGGTGCTAAAAAATTCATTATGCTTTTTTCTCCACCGTATGCACCAACTGGTAAACCACCTCCAATAACCTTACCAAGAGTGGTGATGTCAGGCTTAACATTATATATTTCCTGAGCCCCACCTCTTGCAACTCTAAATCCTGTCATCACTTCATCAAAAATCAAAAGACAGTTATGCTTTCTTGTTAACAATCTTAAATCTTTAAGAAATCCATTTTTTGGTAAAACAAGACCCATATTGCCCGCTACTGGCTCTACAATTACAGCAGCAACGTCTTCTTTGTTCTTTTTAAGTAGTTTTTCTACAGAATTAATGTCATTAAAGGATGCAATCAAAGTATCCTTTGCAGTATTTTTTGTAACGCCTGGACTATCTGGCAAGCCAAGCGTCATGGCTCCAGAACCAGCTTTTATTAAAAAACTATCCCCATGTCCGTGGTAATTACCTGCAAACTTTATTATAAATCTTTTATTGGTATAACCTCTAGCCAACCTTATAGCACTCATTGTGGCTTCAGTACCTGAATTCACCATTCTTACTTTTTCTATGGAAGGAACCATCTTTATTATTGTCTTTGCCATTTCAGTTTCTAATAAAGTTGGAGCCCCATACGATGTACCAAGTTTTGAAGAATTTACAATTGCTTTTAGGGTCTCCTTATCTGCGTGGCCAAAGATAAGTGGCCCCCATGATGACACACAGTCAATATATTTATTTCCATCTAGATCAGTAATTTTACTACCCTTTCCTTTTTTAAAGAAAATAGGGTCACATTTTACACTTTTAAAAGCTCTTACTGGAGAATTCACACCACCTGGTAAAACCTTTTTGGAGTTTTTAAATGCTTTTTTGCTTTTTTTATACATTAATTTTTATTCAATTTTTTTGCAATTTCTAGTGCATGGTATGTAACTATTGCACTTGCTCCAGCTCTTTTCATTGATGTTAATATTTCAATTGCAGCATTAGCCCCGTCTATCCAATTTCTGTCAGACGCTGATTTAACCATTGAGTACTCACCACTTACATTAAACGCTATAACAGGTATGCTAAATTTTGATTTAACTTTATATATAATATCAAGGTAAGATAATGCTGGCTTAATAATTAGTACATCAGCTCCTTCATTTATATCTGTCTCAGCTTCACGAAGCGCCTCGAAGGAATTTTTGAAATTCATCTGATAAGACCTCCTATCTCCAAATTCTGGTGTATTTTCTGCAGCTTCTCTAAAAGGACCATAAAATGACGATGAATATTTTATACAATATGAAAATATGGGTGTTTTTATAAAATTATTTTTATCTAGAATATTTCTTAGATATCCTACTCTTCCATCCATCATATCTGAAGGCGCAATAATATCCGCACCTGATCTTACTAATGATAGGGCTTGCAATCCAAGATTTTTAAGAGTCAAATCGTTATCCACGTCATTATCCACAATGGTACCACAGTGTCCATGATTTGTATACTGACAATTACATAAATCAGCAATTATTAAAATATCTGGATAATTTTTTTTAATAATTTTTATTGCTTTCTGAACGATCCCATCATCACTTTGAGCAACTACACCGTGTTCATCCTTTTTGGCAGGAACACCAAAAAGAAAAATACTTTTTATTCCATTAGAAAGGATTTTATCACATATATCATTCAAAAGGTTAAGAGGGATTTGATATTGACCAGGCATTGATATTATCTCTTTTTTTGATTTTAAATTATCACTTACAAAAACAGGATAAATTAAATCCTTGGGCCTCAGATTAGTATCTTCAACTAAATCCCTTACGGCTTTATTATATCTAAGCCTACGAAGTCTTGTCTTAGGAAACGTCATGATATAGATTTTTGATTAAAAAAAGCAATTATTGAATCTGCAATTCCCTCATAGGTTTGCATACTAGATGTGATCATAGGACTAAAGCCTAAATTTTTTATATATAATGAGGTAGATTGACCAATGCTAATAATATTTGTTTTTTTTGCATCATATAGATTAATAAACGCCTCAAAGCACGATGGGCTTGTAAAAACTGAGTAAGTGACTTGACTATCTATCAAGCTTTTTAATTTAGTGTCCACGGTTCTAATAAGTTCTGTATTATAAGCAACAAATTTCGTTAAATCACAATACATTTTTAAACTTTCATATAAGTAATTTTGGGACTTATTCCCTTGAACTAAAAGAACATTTTTAGATTTTAAAATGCCAGACTCTTTTAAATCTTCAGATAAAATTTTTGAATAATTTTTTTTTGCAACATAAGCGGATTTAATATTATATTTTTTAAGTTCCTTCTCTGTCTTCGTTCCTATACAAATTGCCTCCCCTTTATTCTTTCTAAATTTTTTATCAAAATATGTGAAAAAATAATTGACACCATTTTTAGAGGTGAAAATAAAATAGTCAAATGATTTATTTAAAAAACTTTTTTTACTATCATTTTGTGAAGTTGAAATCATTGGAAAGTGAAAGACAGAAAAACCAGCATCATTCAATGATTTAAAGTTATCAATTTTACCCTCATTGGTTAAAATGATATTTATTTTTTTCCTTTTATCCATTGTTTCAGTACTAGATCTCAGACAAAATCTCTCTACCTCCACTTTTAAGTACGAGGTTAGCTAGATCTAAGCCTATCTTAGTAGTACTAATATACTCTGATTTGAGCTCTTTTGTTATAAATTTCTTCCCATCAAGAGAAGAGACTATAACCTTCATGATGATATTATTATCATGAATAGTAGAGTGAGCACCAATAGGTGCTGTACAGCCACCTTTAAGTGTTTTAAGAAATAACCTTTCTTGATTGACACAAATTCTTGTGGTTTGATGATCCAGTTTTTTAATTAATTCACCTAACTTATCACCAGCTCTTGTTTCAACAGCTATAGCACCTTGAGCTGGCGCACTTATCATTTGACTAGAGGAAAAGTTTAAAAAAATTTTATCTGATATACCCAACCTTTCAAGAGCAGCAGTAGCCACAACCAAGGCATCACAATACCCATCATTCATTTTTGAAATCCTGGTATCAATATTTCCCCTTATACTTTTAACCTTAAGAGATGGGTTCAGCCTCAGGAGTTGTGATTTTCTTCTATTGGAAGAAGTAGCTATTACTAGAGGTTTCGTTTGATCATAAATATCCACATTATATTTAGCTAAAAGGGAATCACGATGATTTCCTCTCTTTAAAATCGCTGTCAGCTTTAAACCATTTGGTACATCTACAGGTAAATCTTTTAAACTATGTACTGCTATATCAATGTCATTATTTAATAAACTTTGTTGAATTTCTTTTACAAAAAAGCCTTTTTCAATGGATGATTCAAGTGGCTCATTTATTAATTTATCTCCTTTAGTTTTAATTTTTTTTAAAATAAAAGATAAATTAGGATAGAGTTTTTCAAGTTTTGATTGAACAAGTTTTGATTGGTATAGCGCTAATTTACTTGACCTGGTACCAATCAATATCTTATTATTCTTCATTAAATATTTTCTTAATTATATCCAAAGCATTCTTATCCTTTCCATTCTTGCTTGCAATTCTTATTCTTCTAACTAAATGATCTGAGAGCTTACTATAAACTTTATTCATGTTTACATCCATTTCAATATCATCAACGCTGTCAATTGACCGTGAACTATTTAAATCTTGATTAATATTATTTTTAATTAAAAACTTTATCTGATTTTTTATAGATAGAATAGATGGTCTTAGCTGCCTTGAACTAGCCCACTCATCAAATTCGTGTAAAAATTCATCAATTAGTTTTTGTGCTTTATCAATTTCATTTTTCCTTCTACTATAGTTTTTATTAACAATGTCTTTTAGTCCATCAACATTAATAAGCTCAACACCATTAATTTTGGATATCTCATTTTCTATATTTCTGGGAATGGATAAATCAACCAAAAGAAGTTTCTTCTGATTTCTTAAGTTATTAATCTTTTCAACATTACTTTCTGTTAGAAGTGGTACTGGAGAAGCCGTTGAAAAAATAGCGATGTCTACTTCCAATAATTTTTCGTTCATATTAGAAAAAGGAATTGTTTTCAAATCAAATGATTTAGCAAAATGATCTGCTCTTTTTTTTGTCCTGTTAGTTACAGATATATTTCCAAAACCTTTATTAATTAAGTGTTTTGTTGAAAGTTTAGATGTCTCACCTGCTCCAATACATAAAATTGAAACATCTTTGTTAGTATATTTTTTAGATATCATTTCTACAGCAGCATAGCTAACTGATATTGCCCCCTTAGCAATATCTGTATTAGATCGAACAAATTTTCCTGTTTCGAATGACTTTTGAAACATTCGGCCTAGTATCGGACCAAGCATTTTTTTGTCTTTGGCAAAATAAAAGGCTTCCTTCAACTGATCAACAATTTGGAATTCTCCTATAATCATTGACTCTAGTCCTGATATCAACCTAAAAAGGTGCCTCGAAACCTCAAATGATCCTATTTTTTTTGATACATAGGGAGACAATCCTTCGGAATATTGTTTAAACTCGACAAGACATTTCATTAATAGATGAAAAATTCTTTTTTCCTCACCAATATGATTTTCAAACTCATAATAAATTTCTGTTCTATTACAAGTAGATAAAATGACAAGACCATCAACAGAACACTCTTCTGAAAGAATATTGTAAAATTTTAATTTCTCAGAATCTTGAAAATAAAATTTTTCTCTCACCTCAATTGGTGATGTTTTAAAATTAATACTAATAAGGCCTATCAAAGTATATCTAAATTTCCTCAAAAGTAAATGTTATTCCTTTTATCAAAGAATAATTATTTAAGAAATTTAAAACATTAAATATGGATATTATGAAAAAATAAAATTCTTTATTTGGAATTATTCTAAATAGAGTATAATATTGCAGCGCTTAATTAAAATAAATCTAAATAATTATGAAAAATTTAAATAGTTTATGGTTATTAGTTCTAGGTTTTGTAATCATAGGTTGTGATAACGAAACTGAAGAGCCTGCTACTATAACAGTAACACCGCCAGCGACATACTCTTTCGAGAGAAATGGTGCAACAACGGTAAGTTACAGTGGTCAGTCTGCAAGACTTGAAATGGCAGCTGAACTAAGTTCATACCTAAATAACGAAGCCAAAACCAAAGAAGAATTAGTAAATATGTTTGATAATGGAACAGGATTTGGAAATCCAGCGCTAGCAATGTCTGGCAAAAAACTGGGTAACAAAACTGCTTCTAGTAGTCAAGCTTCATCAACTGTAAAGCCTCAGTTTGATGCATTAATAACTGACGTTACTACTAACGTGTTTCCTAATGTTGCAAATACTGCTTCTGATGGAACACCAGGGTCATATACAGATCCAGGAGGAAGAACAGTTAAAATTAATGCAAAGGGGCATGAAATTAACCAACTCTTTACCAAAGGTTTAATGGGTGCATTAGTATGTGACCAGATAATCTGGGGATATCTATCTGCTGGTAAATTAGACGGTGGAACAAACAAAGCTGATAACGATGCTGGTACTCTTGTTGATGGTAAAAATTATACTGCAATGGAGCATTACTGGGATGAAGGCTATGGCTATCTATATGGTTTAGAGCCTGATGACTCAAATGCTTCAATTGAAGGACCGGACGTTCTTGTAAGCAAATACTTAAAGAAAGTAGATGGATCATCTTTACCTGGTATAGCACAAGAAATCTATGATGCTTTCAAAAAAGGTAGAGCTGCAATAGTAGCTGGTGCTTATGATGTAAGAGACGAACAAGCTGCAATAGTTTCAACTAAATTATCAATGGTAATAGGTAGAAAAGCTGCTGATTACTTAAGAAGTTATGTTTCAAAAAGGAATGACGGTAAATGGGCAGATGCTCATCACGCATTATCTGAGGGTTGGGGATTCATCCTTAGCTTACAGTTTACTAAAAATGCTGCTACTGGAGCTCCTTATTACTCAAACGCAGAAGTAAATCAAATGCTTTCTGATATTGATAATTTTTGGACTGTTTCAACAACTGATTTAGAGTCAATGGCTTCAGCAATTGAATCTAAATTTGGCTTTTAAGTTTATTCTAAACATAGTTTAGTAAGTTCACAACGATTATTTAATTTTAAATAATCCTAACCAGCGTTGTTTTTCAGCGCTGGTTTTTTAACTTTAAGCCAATTAGTTTAAAATTTTTTTAAATAAAATAACTATGAAAAAAACTATACTCTCATTCTTAATTCTATTAACGGTATCACTTTCATGTGATAATAACGAGTCTATTGAGGTTGGTCCAACCTACGATAGAGAATCCCTACTTGAAAATTGGTATAACCAACACATTAATATAGGTCTTAGCGACTTTAAAAATAAAGTAGAAATGGTAGGTGAAATGGTAGACCTTTTAAACAATGAAAAGACATTATCTTCTCTAACTAAACTAAGAGAGGAACATTTAAAAGCTTGGAAAGCATGGCAAAAAATTGAAATGTTTAACATAGGAAAAGCAGAAGAAATATATTACAAAGAAAAGATGAATATCTACCCTGTAAATACGGCAAGGATTGAAGCAAACGTCTTGTCTGGGAGTTATGACCTAGCAAATGATGCTAATAATTATGCTGCACAAGGTTTCCCGACATTAGACTACTTATTATACGGTATAGGTTCAACCGATGAAGAAATCTTATCAAAATATACAGCAGATAATACTTATTTAAATTATTTAAAAGCTGTTTCAGATGAAATGACTAATAACACAGAAAAAGTTGTTAATGATTGGGAGACTTATAAAAATGAATTTACAAGCTCTACAGATAATACCGCTACATCTGCAGTTAATCTAATGGTTAACGATTTTATATTTTATTATGAAAAAGGTTTCAGAGCAAACAAATTTGGTATACCTGGAGGTGTGTTTTCATCAACGCCATTACCTGAGAAGGTTGAGGATTACTACAGCAGATCAAACTCTAGGACATTATCATTAGAAGCGTTTGACGCAATTCAAGCTTTTTATGAAGGCAAAAATCTTTCTACAGGAACAAGTTATTCTGGAGCAAGTCTTAAAAGCATTATTACAGAATTGGATACAAAAGAAGGAAATGATAACCTTGGCAATAAGATTAGCGATAAGTTAAAGGCTGCCAGAGAAAAAATTGTAATTCTTGATCAAAATTTTGTTGATCAAATTCAATCTGACAATAATACATTTTTACAGACATACGATGCAATCCAAGAAGTTGTAGTTTTACTTAAAGTAGATATGTTGCAATTTCTAAGCATTAACGTCGATTATGTTGATGCTGACGGAGATTAGACTAAAACTGAGATAAATTACCATCAAAGAATACTTTAAAAGTTACGATTCTTCTTCATCTCTCGCGTTTTTCAGAGTTGGATTCGGAATTTTAATGGGGTATAGTATCATTAGGTTCTGGAGTAAAGGTTGGATTGAAGAGCTTTATATATTACCAGAATTTCACTTTTCATATTATGGATTTGAATGGGCAAAACCCATTGGTGAATACACCTACCTACTTTTTTTAATCTGTTTCATATCCACTGTTTTTATAACATTAGGATATAAATACAAGGCTTCAATAATTACATTTTTTCTGAGCTTTACATACATAGAGCTTATGGATAAGACCACTTACTTGAATCATTATTATTTTATAAGTATTTTAAGTTTTCTTTTAATTTTTCTTCCTCTAAACTCTACATTCTCGGTCGATAGCTTTCTCAAAAAAAAATCGTTTTCAAAAGTTCCATCTTGGTCAATAGATTCTATAAAACTTCTTATAACTATCGTTTATTTATATGCGGGAATTGCAAAGATTAATTCAGACTGGCTTTTTGAAGCAATGCCTCTAAAAATCTGGCTGACATCTAAATATGATCTACCGCTTATTGGAGAATTATTTTTACAAGAAAATTGGGTGCATTATCTTATGAGTTGGGGTGGAATGCTCTACGATCTTAGTATACCATTCCTTTTAATGTATCAAAGAACGAGAATAATAGCATTTTTATTAGTAGTATTTTTTCATGTTTTCACTTTAATCCTGTTCCCTATTGGAATGTTTCCACATATTATGATATTTAGTTCTATGATTTTCTTTAGCTCTAGATTTCATGAAAAAGCAATTCAAAAACTGAAATCAGCAATTGTAAAATTAAATAGGTCATTGAAAAACTATACTTCAAAAAGTTTAGAATATTATAAAATAAAAAATGAAGAGTATATCAAAACAGTTTTAGTATTATTTTTCCTTGTACAACTCATCCTGCCTTTCAGATATAATTTATATCCAGGAGAATTATTTTGGCATGAACAAGGATATAGGTTTTCCTGGAGGGTAATGCTTATTGAGAAAATTGGTTACACAAATTTTAAAATTAAAGATCCAAAAAACGGAACGAGTTTTATCGTTGACAGCTCTAAACATCTTACATCTTTCCAACTTAAACAAATGAGTTTTCAGCCTGATTTTATTTTAGAATTTGCACACTACCTTGGAGATATTTACTCCTCAGATGAAACAAAGGTAGAGGTTTATGCTGAAAGTTATGTTGCTCTTAATGGTAGAGCTAGCAAAAGGTTTATAGACCCAGAAATAAATTTATATAAAGAAAAAGAATCTTTTAAAAACAAGTATTGGATATTACCACTCAACGATGAAATTAAAGGCATTTAGTTTAATAGTCATTTTAGTTATGTTAATAGCAAACATATCTACAGCCCAAAATAGAGTTTTTGGAGTTATAAATATTGAGGAAGAAGGGTTTTCTAAAGACGATGTGTTTATCTACGATGATAACAATAAATTTTTAACCACATCCAATAAAGATGGTTTCTATGAATTTACAACAGAAAAAAATAGAATGAATATTATATTCCTTTTAGTAGGTTCACAGTACATTCAAAAAGAAATAGAAATTTCAGGTGATACCGAATTAAATATAAGCTTCCTGAAGCAAACTCAAATACTTTCAGAAGTCATTATAAAAGGTCAAAAAATAAAAGAATTTCAACTCAAAAGGTTAAAGGATGTTGAGGGGACAGCAATCTATGCCGGTAAGAAATCGGAAGTAATTCTTGTTGATCAATCCATGGCTAATTTAGCATCTAACAACGCTCGACAAATTTATAATCAAATATCTGGCCTCAATATATATCAAAATGATGATGCTGGAATACAATTACATATTGGAGGTAGAGGCCTTGATCCAAATAGGACCTCAAATTTCAATACCAGACAAAATGAATATGATATAAGCGCCGACGTTTTAGGATACCCTGAAAGTTATTATACTCCACCCTCAGAGGCTATAAAAGAAATACAGATAGTCCGTGGCGCAGCATCTCTTCAATACGGAACTCAGTTTGGTGGACTAATAAATTTTATTATGAAAGAGCCATCAAATAAAAAAATAGAATTGATTACGAGGAATACAATTGGAAGTAATAAGCTTTTTACAAACTTCACTAGTCTTGGAGGAAAAGTTAAAAAGTTCAGTTACTACTCATATTACAATTATAAAATTGGTGATGGATTTAGAGAAAACTCAGACTATGTTTCTAATAACTTTTATATTCATCTAGGATACGATTTATCTAAAAAAACTAAATTAACTGGGGAGATTTCCTATCTCAAATATCTGGCCCATCAAGCTGGGGGATTATCAGATAGAATGTTTAATTTAAACCCATTACAAAGCAATCGATCTAGAAACTGGTTTAGTCTTGACTGGCTATTATTCAATTTTAAATTCAAACACAAATTTAATGATAAATCAAATTTATCATTAAGTTTTTTTGGTCTTGATGCTGAAAGAAACACTATAGGCTTTAGAAGTAATCGGGTTGACCAAATAGACCCTTTTACAGAAAGAGATTTAATAAAGGGTAATTTTAATAATCACGGAATTGAAATTAAGTTTCTTAATAATTATAGTTTTCTTAATAAAAAAAATGTTTTTGTGATTGGAGGAAAATATTACAGATCTAAGTCAACAAGTCAGCAAGGCCCAGGGTCAGAGAAGGAAGATGCTGATTTTAATTTTTACCTGAATAAATTCCCGAATTATACAAATCAATCCGATTATGTTTACCCAAATAAAAACTTTGCTTTTTTTGGAGAGAACATTATATATCTTTCGGAAAAACTTTCTTTTACCCCTGGTTTTCGTTACGAAAATATATTAACTAAAAGTAGGGGTTCATTCAAACAAATAAATTTAGATGCTGCGGGTAATGTTATTTACAACAATACTAATTATGAGAGAAAAGATAGTAAGAGATCTTTTTTCCTGCTTGGGTTAGGGCTTAGTCTTAAGACACTAAATTCACTAGAAATATATTCAAATATATCACAAAACTATAGATCAGTAACTTTTGCAGATATCAGTATAGTGAATCCTGCGTTTGCAATTAATCCAGATATTTCCGATGAGAGAGGTTTGACACTAGATTTAGGTCTTCGAGGAGACATTAAAGATTTAGTCTCTTTAGATTTTACATTTTTTAACTTGCTATATAGAGACAGGATCGGATTTAGCCAAAAAGAATTTAAAGATGGAAGCGTAAAAAGTGAAAGAGGTAATATTGGGGACGCTATAATTTATGGATTAGAAAGCAATATTGATTTTGACGTTAATAACCTCCTGATAAAAAATGATAATATGAGTTTAAATTATTTTATAAATACGGCTTTGATTGACTCTGAATATACAAGGTCTGATGAAAATGGTGTTATTGGGAAAAAAGTAGAATTTGTTCCTAACGTAAATTTCAAAACTGGAATTAAATATGGGTTTGAAAATTTCATATTTAATATTCAATATAGCTATATATCTAATCAATATACAGACTCTTCTAATGCTAAAGAAGGTAATTTAAGTGGTATTATAGGTGAAATTCCTGCATACTCTCTTGTTGATTTCAGTTTTTCGTATTTATATAAAAACTTAAGACTTGAAACGGGTATTAATAATGTGTCCAATACTTTTTATTTTACTAGAAGAGCGACTGGATATCCAGGTCCAGGAATTATTCCCTCTCCTCCTCGAAATACTTATTTAACCTTACAAATAAAAATTTAATTTTTTTGTTCTTTTTAAGTTTCAAATATAAATTAGTGTACTATTTAAAAAGATTCTAAATAAGTGATATGAAAAAAATTTTAATCCTAGTTTTTATTTTCTTGACATTTAACTCGATTGCAAGCAATAAAAAGAGAAAACAAGATATCGAAGCAATCAAAGGGATGTGTGGGTGTATGAATATAAGGTTTGAGTTTGCAGAAACAATATCTCCAAATAAAGATTATGAGTTCTACAAAAACTATATTTCAGGAGGAACAGAGCTTGCGTTTGTTGCAGAAGAGTCAGATAATAGAATAGTTATTCAACATTTGCTGGTTGTAGGTGAAGACATGGTTATTAAACATTGGAGACAGGACTGGATTTATGAAGGAGATGAAATGTATCAATATGACAAGGATCAAAAATGGATAAAAAAGAAGCTTACTAAGAAAGAATCAAAAGGAAAGTGGATACAAAAAGTATATCAAGTTGATGATAGCCCTAGGTATGAGGGCATTGGATCTTGGGTATATGTAGATGGGAAAACTTACTGGGAAAGCACTACAGATGCCCCGTTACCACGAAGAGAGTACAGCAAAAGAAAAGATTATAATGTTATGGAAAGGGGTAATAGACATGAAATTAAAAGCTTTGGTTGGGTTCATGAACAAGATAATAGAAAAATTTCTAGAGGGGACGAAGATATATTAATTGCCGAAGAGAAGGGTTGGAATACATACAGAAGAGTAGACGATGAAAAATGTAAGCCTGCAACAGATTGGTGGGAAAAAAATAAAAACTATTGGAAGCATGTAAGAAGTGTATGGGATGAATATTATTCAAATAATGATGTCGTATCATTACATTCTTCTATTGACAAGAGGCCTATGTTTAGTGGTTTTTTTGAACTGGGAGGAAAGGTTGAAGGAAATACAAAATCTGAAATTGAGGAAGAGAAAGAGTTAGTATCACAAATAAAAGAAATTATAAATAAGTACTCAAAAGATTAATTACTTAAAAAAGTTCTTACAAACTGGATCAAAATACATCAAATCTTTTTTTCCAAAATCAACATAAACGTCTTGATTTTCCTTCAATGGTTTCTTCGAAAAGAAATGCCAAATTTCATTCTTTTGTTTTCCCTTAATTTTATATTCTTTGCCTTGAAAAAAACATTTCTCCACAGACACTTTATAATTGGATTTTTTATCTACTAAATTCACATTTTCAGGCCTTACATAATACGTTTCTTTTTCTATGAATATTTTATTCATATCTCCAAGTATTTCCGCACAATAACAATTCGCCGGCTCACAATACATTTTAACCGGATCATCATATTGTTGTAGAATTCCAGCTTTAAAGATCAATATTCTGTCAGAAATATTTAATGCATCTTTAATATCATGTGTTACTAGTATAGTAGTGGTTTTTGTCTTTTTAATAATTCTATAAATTTCTTCACGCATAGAATCCTTTATTGTTGTATCAAGATTACTGAAAGGCTCATCTAGCAATAAAAGATCTGGCTCTCTAATTAAAGCTCTTGCTATACAAGCTCTTTGCTGTTCCCCTCCTGATAATTCATGAGGATATCTCTCTAATAAAAACTTCAAACCAGTAAGTTTTAAAATTGAATCTAAATTTTTATGATATTTTTTTTCTAAGTTAAAAGTTATATTATTCTTCAAACTCAAATGAGGAAAGAGTGGGTAATCTTGAAAAACAAATCCAACCTTCCTTTTTTGAGGTGATTCAAATCTGATATCATCATTTAATATCTCCCCATTCAGTTCAATATATCCAGAGTTAATTTTCTCAAGTCCAGCTAAACATTTCAGAAAAGTTGTCTTTCCAGAACCGCTTTCCCCTAAAAAAGAAATTAACTCTCCTTTGTCTACAGAAAATGATAAGTCTTTTATAATTGGATACTCCGTGGAATAATGCTTAACAAGGTTTTTAACTTTTAGATACATTTAATTCTTTGTCTATAAAATTTTTTAAAATTAATAACATCACACTTCCTAGAATAATAATTATCAAAGAATATATACTTGAAAGGGGCAACATTTCTTCATTAGCAAACTCATA
>CAZKLB010000001.1:0-76652 GCA_964553685.1 uncultured Marinoscillum sp. | reverse complement strand
GCTAAAAATCTAATTACATAGGCAAAAAGTAAAACCCAAAAAGTACCAACCAATAAGGAATCTCTAAATAGTATGATTAGACTTAGAGCTATAACTGCTCCTGGAATAGCGTAACCTAATGATATTGTGTTATTAATATAAAAATTAATCCTCGATTTTGATATTCTCTCTACATATAAAAAGAATAAAGCAAAAATAATGACAAGAAATGAAGAGAGTGTAGAAACCGATATTGAATTTACAGTTAGGTTAATGACTTTAGTGATATCTGCCATGTGCATTGTTTCTATAGTATTATTGAGAATAAATATGAATGGTATTAAAAAGCCTAATAAGAATGGTATAAAACAAATTGAGAAATACAATATAGATTTTAAGTTAGATGAGTAGTTTCTAATATTTAATTGTGTGTTTTTATTATAATAAAATCTTGATTTTTTAAGTGATAATCTTTCTATTAAAAAAAAGATTAAAACAACAACTAAAAGAATGGATGCTAATTGAATTGCTCCATTAACATCTCCAAAAGAATTCCAGGATCTAAATATTCCCATCGTGTAAGTATTTACACCAAAATACTTTACTGCTCCGTATTCATTTAGAACCTCCATAATAACTAAAAATAAACCAGAAAAAATAGCAGGACGAGAAAGTGGTAAAACAACCTTAAAGAAAGACTGCATATTACTTAAACCTAGGTTTTTTGATATATTAATATAATTTGACCCAATCATACTAAAAGATATTCTTGAGGCTGTATAAACGTATGGATAAAGTGCTAACCCAAGAATAACCCCTAGAATTTCAATCTGTAAATAATCTTGGTTTAAGAAATTAGAAAGAAAAGGAATATTATTTCTAGTGTAAGATTGAATAGGTCCTGTATAACTTAATATATCAATGTATGTAAATCCCATGATATATGACGGGATAGCAAGAGGTAAATACAACACTATATCGAAAAAATTTCTTCCCCTAAATGAGTAGTTGCTTATTACCCAAGCTGGAAAAATACCAAATATTAGAGCAAAAAAAGATGTTAACGATATTAAATAGATAGTATTTAAAGTATAATCTAAAAGAACTGTATCAATTAAATATATAAGGGTCTCTTTTCCTGATGAAAAAAAACTAAAAAAGAGAATAAAAATTGGTAGAACAACAAGTGAAGCAAGGACTATGCTAAGTATTATCCACCTCTTGTTTTCAATAAGAAGAAAATTACTTTTTATTTCCAACCAGTCTTATCAAAAATTTTAATTGCCTCGGGTCTATATTCTCCTAAAGCATTTAAATTAAGTTTATCAATTTTAAATTCACCCCAGCCTCTAACAATATCTGATGGCTGAACTAAAGAGTTAGCTGGATATTCATAACTATTGTTAACATAAACCTTTTGTGCCTCCTCGCTTGTAAGATACTCAATTAATTTAATAGCATTTTTTCTATTTGGGGAGTTTTTAGTAAGCCCCAATGCAGATATATTTATATGACTGCCCCTATCTCCCTCACCCTGATTTGGAAAGAATACAGAAACTGAGTTTCCCGCATTAATTTCTTCTTCTTTCTCTGACGCAAGCAATAAACCTATATAATAAGAATTAACTATGGCCAAATCACCCTGACCTGCAGCAATTGCCTTAACCTGATCTCTATCACTTCCTTTAGGATCTCTTGCAAAATTTGAAACTACAGCTGAAGACCATTTTTCAGTAGTTTCAGAACCTAGATTAGCTACAAGAGAAGACATTAATGCTTGGTTATACGCATTAGATGATGATCTAACTAATATCCTATTTTTCCACTTTGAATTCGCCAAATCTTCATAGGTTGAAAGTTCCGATTCATTTACTCTATCATTACTATAAACTATTATTCTCGATCTATATGTAATTGGAGCCCAATAGCTATCAGCATCTAAAATATCTTCTCTAATATTTTTATTTATTGCTTCACTAGGAATTTTTTGAAGAACACCTGACTCCCTAGCATTATATAATTTTCCTGCATCAACAGTTACAAATAAATCTGCTGGTGAGTTCTCTCCCTCATTCTTTAATCTTTCTATAAGTTCATCTGCATTTGCTTTTACAACATTTACCTTGATACCTGTTTTTTCAGTAAAATTTTTATATTGTAATTCGTCAACAGAATAATGTCTTTGGCTATATAAATTAACTTCGTTAGACTCCTCTTTTTGTGTAGAACAAGAGGCTAAAATCATTGTAATAATAAAAATAAAATATCTCATATCTTGTTATTTAGATTAATTCTAAACTGCAATTAAATAAATAATTTAATAAATTCAAACTCTGACATTATAAACAATATTAACAACCAAAAGGATATTTATATATAATTTTGTAATGTATATGAAAACAAGAAAAGAAAAAGACTCAATTGGTGAAATACGGGTTGATAGTACTAAGTATTGGGGTGCTCAAACACAAAGATCATTACAAAATTTTGATATAGGATTTGAAAAAATGCCATGGGAAATAATTGAAAGTTTTGCTGTCCTAAAAATGGCTGCTGCTGAAACTAATCATGAGCTCGGTACTTTAGATAAAAATAAAATGGAAGTAATAGTACAAGCTTGTGGAGAAATATTAGATGGTAAACTCATGGATCATTTTCCTTTGTCTGTATGGCAAACAGGTTCTGGCACACAGTCTAATATGAATGTTAATGAAGTAATCGCAAATAGGTGTCATGTTATACTTGGAGGAAAAATGACTGACAAAATAAAAAAAATTCATCCAAATGACGATGTAAATAAGTCGCAATCATCAAATGACACATTCCCAACGGCAATGAATATGTCAACATATCACATATTAAAGAGCTATACTATTCCAAGTTTAGAAAAGCTTAACTCAACAATTAAAGAAAAGTCCAAAGAATTTAAAAATATTGTTAAAATTGGTAGAACACATTTTATGGATGCAACACCACTTACCCTAGGAAATGAGTTTAGTGGATACGCATCGCAATTAGAAAATGTGATTAAAAATTTGAAAGAGGCCTTGCCTCATCTTTCGGAATTGGCACTTGGAGGTACTGCTGTGGGAACTGGTTTAAATACCCCAAAAGGATACTCAAAATTAGTAGCAAAAAAAATATCTGAAATAACAGGATATAAATTTTCTTCTGCAAATAATAAGTTTGAAGCTTTAGCGGCGAATGATGCTATGGTAAAAGCTTCTGGTGCTCTAAAATCTGTTGCTGTATCTCTCATGAAAATTGCAAATGATATAAGAATGCTTTCGTCAGGACCAAGAAGTGGAATTGGAGAAATTAGCTTACCTGCCAATGAACCGGGCTCTTCAATAATGCCGGGTAAAGTAAACCCAACACAATGTGAAGCTGTCACAATGGTCTGCTCACAGGTTATAGGAAATGACGTAGCCGTTAGTATTGGCGGAATGAGCGGGCATTTTGAATTGAATGTATATAAACCCATGATTGTGCACAATGTGCTGAACTCAGCTAGATTATTGGGTGACGTATCAAATTCTTTTAACAAAAATTGTGTTATTGGAATAAAACCAAATAAAAAAGCAATTAAAAATCAATTAGAAAAGTCTTTAATGCTGGTGACTGCACTAAATCCGTATATAGGGTATGATAATGCTGCTAAAATCGCAAAAAAAGCTCACGCAGAAGATCTAACCTTAAAAGAAGCAGCTATCGAACTGGGTCTGGTAACAGAAAAAGATTTTGATAAGTGGGTTGATCCTAAAAAGATGATTGGATAGCTTCATGATTATTTATAAGTCACTTGAAGAAATTGAACTTATTAGGGAGAGTGCTCTTCTAGTTTCTAAAACACTTGGAGAACTTAAGAAACATATTGTTCCAGGAGCAATACCATTAGATCTAGATAAGATTGCCGAAACATTTATCAGAGATCATAATGCCAATCCAGGCTTCTTAGGTTTATATGATTTTCCAAATACATTGTGTATATCAATAAACGAAGCAGTTGTACATGGAATCCCGGGTAAAAATCCACTTAAAAGCGGAGACATTGTTTCGATTGATTGTGGAGTTCTAAAAAATAACTATTTTGGAGATCATGCATATACTTATGAAGTTGGAGAGGTTTCACATGAAATAAAACAATTATTAAGTGTTACCAAAGAGTCTCTATATAGGGGAATAAATAAGTTAAAAGTCGGAAATAAAATTGGTGATGTAAGCAATGAAATTCAATCATTTACTGAAAATTTTGGTTATGGGGTAGTTAGAGAATTGGTAGGACACGGTCTTGGAGAATCTCTTCATGAAGACCCAGATATACCTAATTTTGGAATAAAGAATACTGGGCCAAAAATTGAAAATGGTTTAGTTGTTGCAATTGAACCAATGATAAATCTTGGTACAAAGGATGTAGAACAACATAAAGACGGATGGACTGTAATAACAATGGACAAAAAACCCTCTGCACATTATGAACATAATGTTGCGGTTATTAATGGGAAGCCTGAAATTCTTTCCACTTTTGATTTTATTGAAAATCCTTAATTAACTTTAATAATTCATCAAGATATCTTCTGTCATTAGAAAGTCTTGGTATTTTATTTTGACCACCTAACTTTTTCTTATTTTTCAACCAAAAATCAAAAAAACCACTATTGACAAAATGTATTTTTGGTTTTTTTAATGCAATATCTTTATACCTCTTAGCCTCATAGTCGGTATTAATTTTTTTTAACTCATCATCAAGGAGACTAGTAAAAATTCTTATGTTTTCTGGAGGGTTTATAAACTCAATTATCCATTCATGGCCTCCCCTCTTATTACCGGACATAAATATTGGTCCTGCTGTATAATTATAAAAACTGCAATTAAGTTTTTGACAACATGTTGCTATTGCTTTATCAGCATTAGAAACCATAAGCTCTTCCCCAAAAGCATTTATAAAATGTTTTGTTCTTCCAGTTAAAATTAATTTATATGGTGAAAGAGATTTGAATTCAATTGTATCTCCAATTCTGTATCTCCATAAACCAGAACAAGAAGATATAATTAGCGCATAGTTTTTTTCTAGTTCAACACCAGATAAATCACAGATTGAACCAGAAACAATATCTTCAAATTCATAAAAAATACCATGATTAGTTAATAAAAGCATTGAGTCAGATTTAAGATCTGATTGATAGGCAAAAAACCCTTCTGATGCATTATATGTTTCTAAATAGTTCATCTTTTTAGCAGGAATTAACTCATTAAAAACTTGTTTATATGGAACAAAAGAGACGGCTCCGTGAATAAATAGTTCTAAATTGGGCCATATGTCTAGTATACTACTTGCGCCTGTATTTTTTAAAATTTCTTTTATTAGAACAATCGTCCATGTTGGGACACCAGAGAGACTTGTGACATTTTTTTTTGAAGTTATTTTAGCCATTAACTTTATTTTCTCTTCCCAATCAGGCATCATTGCTACATCCAGGCTAGGAGTTCTCATTGACTGAGCCCAAAAAGGTAAATTTTTTAGTAAAACCGCTGAAATATCCCCTACAAATATATTTTTGTTTTTTTCATGTGGAACTAACTGTCTACTTCCACCGAGTGCTACGGAATACCCATCGAAAATACCTGAGGAATTATTATTTATATATTGGGAAAGCAAGTCTTTACCAGAGCTAAGGTGATTTTTTTTCAATGATTCGTCAGATACAGGAATGAATTTACTTTTATCATTTGTTGTTCCAGAAGATTTAGCAAACCATTTAAATTTTTCAGGCCAAATAATATTTTCAGCGCCTGACAAAACCTTACTAATCTCCGGAAAAAAATCTTCATAATTAACAACTGGAATATTATTCTTAAAATCAACATAAGACTTTATTTCTTTAAAAAAATACTTTTTTCCATATTGAGTATTTTTTGCTTTTGTCAACAGGCCCTTTAAGGTTTTAGACTGAAACTTTAAAGGATTTTTTGAAAAATGGTCAATTGAACTTAACCTTCTTCCCAGAATAAACTTACCGGCTGAGGTTAGGAGACCCATGATATTATCTTTTCCTTTTTAACTCGAACCTTTCACCTAAGTATAACTTTCTTACTTGCTTATCAGAAGCAAGTTCCTCCGACGTGCCAGATTTTAGGAGCTTTCCTTCAAACATCAAATAAGATCTATCCGTGATGGATAAGGTTTCATCAACATTATGATCTGTAATTAATATCCCAATATTTTTATTTTTTAAAGAATATACTATGTTTTGGATTTCTTCTACAGCAATTGGATCTACTCCAGCAAAAGGCTCATCTAATAGAATAAATTTTGGTTCGGTAGCAAGAGCTCGAGCAATTTCTGTTCTTCTTCTTTCTCCACCAGAGAGAACTTTTCCCTTATTATTTTTTATACTAATTAGACCAAATTCATTCATTAAAATATCTGCTTTTTTGTGTCTGTCCTCGTTTGAAATATTTTGGTTTTCTAACACGGCAAGTATATTATCTTGAATGCTAAGATCTCTGAAAACAGAAGCCTCCTGAGCCAAGTACCCAATGCCTTTCCTAGCTCTTTCATACATTGGTAATTTAGTTATATCTTCTCCACCTAAATTTACGTTTCCATTATCCGGTCTTATAAGTCCTACTATTGTATAGAAGGTTGTTGTTTTACCAGCACCGTTTGGACCTAGTAATCCAACAATTTCACCTTGCTTTAACTCTAGAGACACATTATTCACAACTTTTTTTGAACCATAAACTTTTAAGATGGAATCTGCAGATAATGACATTTTTTTGTTCATGTAACAAAAATATATATAATTAGTTTATATTATGTCGCAATAAATAAAACGCCAACAAAATGTTAAGGAGAAATAAGGTTAGACTATTTTTTTTCTTAAAAAACTTTTTTAAAGGTTTACTTTTTTTTGCTGTTGCAATTGTTTTTTACAAGATACTGTTTAGCTTTCTTGATCTTTCAGCACTAAAAGATCAGATTAGTTTTGATTTACCAACGACATTTGTTTTTGTTCTTTTTTTTCTATCTGAAGTGATTCTTGGAGTGATTCCTCCAGAATTATTTATGATATGGGCAATAACTTCAAAGCCAATAGATATCTATCCAATATATGTTATGGCTTTTTCAGTAATATCATATTTAGCTGGATTTGTTGCATTTCTATTTGGAAAGTATTTACACAGAACCTGGCTATATGAAATAATGAAAAAAAATATAATTGGGAAATATGAACGGAAAATCTACTCTTTCGGTTGGTTGGTTATTGTGGTTGCAGCAATAACACCTTTACCATTTTCTGCAACATGTGCTGTAATCGGTGCGATTGGATTTGATAGGAAAAAATATCTATTTTATTCTTTAGCCAGATTTATAAGATACCTTATATATGGTTTTTTTATTTGGCTAGCACATCCATTTTAAATTTTTATAATTTCTAAAATTTTATCAACAACATATTCAACCTCCTCTATTGAATTATATTTATTAAAAGAAAATCTTATTGATGAATGGCCATCATATTTTTTAATTTCAGCAAGAACATGAGATCCTATATCGGAACCGCTTGAACAAGCACTGCCGCCAGAAGCTGCAATATTGTTCATGTCAAGATTAAACAAAAACATTTGCTGATCGTCAATACCTGGTATGCTAACATTGAGTACAGTATAAAGACTTTTTTCAAGATTGTCAGATAAACCATTAAATTTTATACCATCAATTTTATTTTTTAAAAGCTCTATCATTTTTCTTTTTACAGATATAATTTTTTCTTTATGTTCATCCATTTCTTCACAAGATATTTTTAAGGCTTCAGCTAACCCTATAATACCGTATACATTTTCAGTGCCTCCCCTCATATTTCTTTCTTGAGAACCGCCATGTATGTAAGGAGATATTTTATGTTTATTATTCAAATATAAAAAACCAACGCCCTTTGGGCCATGAAACTTGTGAGCAGAACCAACAATTCCATCTATATTAATATCATTTAAATCAATTTTATAATGACCGATTGTTTGAACTGTATCTGAATGAAGGATAGCATTATGCTGTGTGCAGATCTTAGAGATTTTTTTAAGGTTATTAATATTTCCAATTTCATTATTTCCGTGCATTAGTGAGACCAAGCTTCTTTTATTTGACTTCAGTGCATCCTCAAAATCTTGATAATTAATATCACCTTTTTCATTTGTTTCAACAAACCTTATTTTCGTCTTGTTTACTTTACTCAAATAATCGCAACAATGTAAAACTGCATGGTGTTCTAATTTTGTTGTTATTAAAGTATCTATATTCTTTTCAATAACAGTATTAATTAGAAACATATTATCCGCTTCTGTACCACCAGAAGTAAAAAAAATCTCTCCAGGCTCGCACGACAATAATTCAGCAATTTTACTTCTTGACTTTTCTATAGCTGACTTAATCTCCCTCCCCTTTTTATGAATTGAAGATGGATTTCCATATCCCTGCTCCATGTAAGGGAGCATTTTTTCTAATACTTTTTTATCAAGAGGTGTTGTTGCCGCATTATCAAAATAAACATTCATAATAAACGTAATTTAGATATTATTTTTTTAGATAATTCGACCGATTTGTATTTTGAATTGGCCTCTGAAATTATCCTTAGAACTGGCTCTGTGTTTGATTTTCTAATATGCACCCAGGAATTATTAAAATCTATCCTTATCCCATCAGATAGATTTATTTCTCTATCATTATATTCATTCTTACAATAATTAATAATTTTTTCCATTTCTTTATTAAAGGTCATTTTACTTTTGGTAATATGAAAGTCAGGAAGTGATTTTTTAATTTCAGAAAGAGTCTTGTCACTTTCAATCATTAATGATAATATCATGGCTACGCCAACCAGTGAGTCTCTACCATAGTGAGTCTTTGGATAAATTACACCACCATTTCCTTCACCTCCTATTATTGCATTAACGCTTTTCATTTTCTCCACAACATTTATCTCACCTACTGGTGAAGAAAAATATTTTCCAGAATATCTCTCAGTAAGGACCTTAAGGCCTAAAGAAGAAGATAGGTTTGAGCATGATACTGGGTTTTTATATTTTTTCATTATAAAATCCGCAGCAGCAATAAGAGTATATTCTTCTCCAAAAGGTTCTCCATTTTCGTCAACTAAACATAACCTATCGGCATCTGGATCAACAACTAAACCAAGATCATATTGCCCTTTTTTTATGACATCACATATTTCAGTAATATTTTCTGGCAACGGCTCAGGGTTATGAGCAAATTCACCATTAGGTTTACAATTAATTTCTTTAATATTTTCTACACCAATTTTTCTTAAAAACTCTGGTATTGCAATACCACCAACTGAATTTATTCCATCTACAGCTATTGAAAGTTTCTTTTTCTTCAACAATTTAAGATTAAAAAAACCTTGAGATATAATTAATTCGATATGATCATTTAGGGCATTGTTATATTTGATAATTCTTCCTAGACTATTTTGTTTAGGAAACCTTTCTTTTTCTTTAATTACAGAATTTACTTTGTCTGGGGTTAAAAATTCCCCATGATTATTTAGGAGTTTTAACGCATTCCACTTCTCATCATTATGACTTGCTGAAATCATAATCCCACCTGCTGCTCTATTATGCTTTACAGAAATCCCTAGGGTTGGTGTTGTAACCAAACCTACATCAAGGACATCAAAACCTTCATTAATTAAAGTATTCATAACAAGTTCTGATATTTTTTTTCCAGATTTTCTAGCATCTCTTCCAACAACTACGAGAGATGTCCTTTCTTTAGAAACAACTTCTTGAGAATAAGCAAGGGTAAATTGCTTAACATCATAATCCGAGAGGGATTCGCCTGGAATATTTTCAAGAGTACCTCTTATTCCTGAAATGGATTTGATAAGAGTCATATTAAGCTTTCTTACAGTCTGAGCCTGGAGAGACAACTTTGCCACAATAACCACATTCCTTTCCTTCAGTATTTAAGAAGGGGTTTTGTGAGGCACAGGTGCCTTTAAACTCACCATCTTTTATAAATATAATTCTGAGTGATAATGCAAGGAAAAAAAATCCAACAAGTACGATTGCAAGTATTGTTTCTGTCATATTTACAAAGTTATAAAATCAGTTTCTTATCTTTATTTAAATAATCATTTTTTCTTATTCCTTATAAATGAAAAGTAAAAAATTACTAATTAAAGAGTTAATTGAGGTTGTTAATAGATTGAGAGATGAATGTCCGTGGGACAAGGAACAAACAATAAAATCTTTGAGGCAAATGACGATAGAAGAGGTCTATGAATTATCGGACGCAATAATTAAAGAAGATTATCATAATATAGAAGAAGAATTGGGAGATTTACTTTTACACATACTTTTTTATTGTAAAATTGGGAAAGAAGAAAACAAATTTGATATAAATACTGTCGCTAAGAAACTTATTATAAAACTCAAAGAGAGACACCCACATATTTATGCTAATAAAGAAATAAAATCATCAAAAGAAGTCATAAATAATTGGGAAAAAATCAAAAAATTAAAGAGAAAAAACAAGGCAACACTCAATAATATACCAAATGGAATTCCCTCATTAGTGAAAGCTGTCAGAATACAAGAAAAAGTGAGATCAGTAGGTTTTGATTGGGAAAACAAAGATCAAGTGCTTGAAAAAATATATGAAGAACTTGACGAAATGAAAACAGAAATATCAAAAAATTCAAATAAAAATAAAATTCGAAGCGAGATTGGTGACGTTCTGTTTTCTATTATAAACTTTGCAAGATTTTTAAATATAGATCCTGAAGAGGCACTTGAAATGACAAACATTAAATTCATTAAAAGGTTTAGCAATATGGAAGCCATAATTCATAAAGAGAAAAAAGACTTAGAAGAAATGAACTTAGAAGAAATGGATAAATATTGGGAATTTGCAAAAAAAAATGAGAAATAAAAACTTCGAAAAATTTGAATTTAAAGTAGATCCAAAACAGGTTTCGGTTAGAATAGATAAATTTCTTTATGATAGAATGCCAAATGTAACACGATCTGGAATCCAAAATGGGATCAAAAATAAAATGGTAAAAGTAAATGACAACACCATCAAACCAAGCTATAAAGTTAAACCACTAGACAATGTCACTGTTTTATTAGAAAAAGAAAAGAGGGATCACACAATTAAACCAGAAAAAATTGAACTTAAAATTGTATTTGAAGATGATGACATAATAATAATAAATAAAGCCCCGGGAATGGTTGTTCATCCCGCACATGATAATTGGGAAGGGACACTAGTAAACGCATTAGTTTATCACTTCAAAAACCTACCAGAGATGGAAGGAAATGTTGGAAAGCCTGGATTAGTTCACAGAATCGATAAAGAAACATCAGGACTCATGGTTATTGCAAAAAATAAAAATTCTATGAACTCATTAGCCTCCCAATTTTATAATCATACAATTAAAAGAAATTATCAAGCACTAATTTGGGGAATACCTGAAAAAGAAAAAGGGACAATAAATGTTAATCTTAGAAGATCTATTAAAGACAGGAGAATAATGGAGGGTTTCCCAGAAAACACATTAGGTAAAAAAGCTATTACCCATTACAAGGTGATTGAAAATATTCATTATATATCGCTAATAGAATGTGAACTTGAAACTGGTAGAACACATCAAATTAGAGCACACATGAAACATATTGGTCATCCAATATTTTGTGATAAAACATATGGTGGCAATCAAATCTTAAAAGGAAACAGATTCTCAAATTATAAACGCTTCGTAGAAAATAGTTTCAAGATAATTGACAGGCAAGCACTTCATGCTAAGAGCTTAGGATTTAAACATCCTACTACAAAAAAGGAAATGTTTTTTGACTCTAGTCTCCCAAAAGATATAAGTCAAGTAATTCAAAAATGGAAAAAATATGAGCTGCCTGATAATTACTAAATCATTCGAGGATAACTACCTAAAAGCTTAATGTTATCTTTATATCTCTTGTAAATAATTTGAAAGTTATTATCTAAATAATGACCTTGAAAATCAATATAAAAAACATATTTGAAATCTGTTCCTTGTTTAGCGGGTCTGCTTTCTAACTTAGTTAAATTAATTTTAGCGTCATGAAATTCTTGAAGAAATTCTGCCAAAACCCCATGCCCATCTGTAAGGTTAACAAGAATTGAAGTTTTATCACTTTTTGACTTTATCTTATTTGTTACAGAAGATAATGTAACAAATCTAGTGTGATTATTAGTGGAGTCTTCAATCTTATCAAAGAGAATAGGGACATTTTTTTGCACTGCTGCAAACCTTGAGCATATAGCAGCAGAATCTGCTTGTTTATCTGCATAATTTACTGCAGCACTTGTGCTGTTAACAGGTATACAATCAACATCATCCGAGAAATAGTTCTCTATAAATTCCTTACACTGTTTAAAAGCTATATCCTTAGAGTAAATTCTTTTTATTTTGTTTACTTCTTTAGACCTAGTGGCAAAAGAAAATGTAATAGACATTGGAAGCTCAGCAATAATCGAAAGAGTACTCTGCCCCAGTAAATCTATTGTTTCTTGTACTATTCCCTCTTGATTGTTTTCTAGAGGAATTATACCATATTTTGCTTTGTTAGATTGAACAGAATTAAATACAGATTTTATTGAATTTAAAGGAAGATACTTGCTTGTTGAACCAAAATTACTTTCTGCAGCTTGATGGGTAAAACTTCCCTCTGGTCCTAGGTATGATATCTGTTCGGGAAGCTCAATGTTTCTTGCTACAGCAAATATTTCCTGAAAAATTGCCTTTATAGATTCTTTATTTAATTTTCCGTTCCCCAGACTGTTAAGCCTCTCAATAATTTCTTTTTCCCTTTCAGGTCTATAAACACTTTCTTTGGCAGCACTCTTGATTAGACCAATTTCATGAACAAAGTCCATTCTGTTGTTAAGAAACTTCAAAATTTTTGCGTCAATTTTATCAATTTTTGTTCTTAATTCTTCAATGTTCATTACTTTTAAGGTATAATTAGTGGTAATTACAAATTAATCAATATCCAGCTAAAATAACGAATATTTAGAGTAATATGAGAGATAAAAAACTATTTGAATTAATTGAACTTGAAAAGAAAAGACAAACAGAAGGGATTGAACTAATAGCCTCTGAAAACTATGCCTCTAATGAAGTAATGGAGGCCGCTGGAAGTATATTAACTAATAAATATGCAGAAGGCCTTCCTGGAAAAAGATATTATGGTGGTTGCTTGGTCGTTGACGAAATTGAAGATTTATGTAGAGAAAGATTAAAAACTCTTTTTGATGCTACTTGGGTAAACGTTCAGCCACATTCAGGAGCACAAGCTAATGCTGCTGTCATGCTTGCTATTTTAAATCCAGGAGATAAAATTCTTGGTTTTGATTTGGCGCATGGAGGACATTTAACACACGGGTCTCTAGTTAATTTTTCAGGTAAAATTTATAAGTCATATTTTTATGGCGTAAAGAAAGAGGATGGAATTATTAATTATGAGCAGCTAGAAGAAACAGCAAAAAAAGAGAATCCTAAATTAATAATCTGCGGTGCCTCTTCATACAGCAGAGACTGGGATTACAAAAGAATTAGGGAAACGGCAGACTCGATCGGTGCATTAGTTCTTGCAGATATAGCTCATCCATCTGGTTTAATTTCAAGGGGATTATTAAATGATCCGTTAGAATACTGCGATATTGTAACATCCACAACACACAAAACCTTAAGAGGTCCAAGGGGTGGTATTATTATGATGAGAAATGATTTTGACAACCCTTTTGGTATCAAAACACCTAAGGGAATAACAAGAAAACTATCCTCTTTGCTAGACTCAGGTGTTTTTCCTGGAACACAAGGAGGACCTCTTGAACATATAATTGCCGCAAAAGCAGTAGCCTTTAGAGAGGCTTTGTCCGATAATTATCTCGATTATATAGTACAGGTGAAAAAAAACGCTAAAACGATGGCGGATGAATTTATTAAAAAGGGATATAATATAATATCGAATGGAACAGAAAATCATTTGATGTTAATTGACTTAAGAAACAAAAATATTAATGGAAAGACAGCTGAGGAAAATCTTGGTAAAGCAGATATTACCATTAATAAAAATATGGTTCCATACGATACTGAATCTCCTTTTGTAACATCCGGAATGAGGGTAGGGACTGCTGCAATAACCACAAGAGGAATGTTAGAGTCTGACATGACTAAAATTGTAAACTTCATTGATAGAGTTATCAATGATGAAGGCGAAATAGAATCTGTAAAGTCAGAAATAAATAATTGGGCATCTAAATTTCCTCTACATAAATAAATGAAGCAAGAAAAAGAAATGTCTTTTATCGACCATCTAGAAGAACTTAGATGGCACATAATCAGGTCTTTAGCCTCCATATTATTTTTTGCAGTTATTGCTTTTTTAAGCAAAGAAGTAGTTTTTGGGATAATATTATTAGGTCCATCAAAAAGTGATTTCTTGACATATAAGATGCTTTGCGATTTAGGTTTAAATTTTGGGATTTCATCTTTCTGTATTGATGAACTACCATTTATCATACAAAGTAGACAGATGGCTGGTCAGTTTATGATGCATATTTCTTCCTCTTTTGTAATTGGAATAATTTGCTCGTTTCCTTATGCCTTTTGGGAGTTCTGGAAATTCATTTCTCCTGGCTTATACGTAAATGAGAAAAAAGCTGCAAAAGGCGCTACTTTTTATGTGTCTCTTCTTTTCTTTATTGGAGTTCTTTTCGGTTATTTTATCCTCACGCCAATATCAATAAATTTTCTAGCAAATTATCAGATAGACCCTTCTATACTAAATGAGTTTGACATAATTTCATATGTTTCAACCATCACCACTTTAGTTCTTGCGTCTGGACTTTTATTTCAATTACCTATGGTGATTTTCTTTTTAACAAAGGCTGGGGTTGTCAATAAAACAATTTTAAGGAGTTACAGAAAGCATGCCATAGTAATTATATTAGTTTTTGGGGCAATGCTTACTCCACCGGACCCTTTTAGTCAAATTGTTATGGCTGTACCATTGGTTGGTCTTTATGAAATTAGTATATTAATATCAGGAAATGTTAAAAAGAAATAAATGAAATTAATCTTAGGCTCAGATCATGCTGGTTTTAATCATAAAGAACAATTAATAAAGACTATTAAAGAAAAAAAAATAGATTTTGTTGACCTAGGAACAAAAGGACCCGATTCCGTCGACTACCCTGATTATGCACACCTTGTCTCAAAAGAGACATTAAAAGATAAGTCAAATATTGGGATACTAATTTGTGGAAGCGCAAATGGAGTTGCTATGGCAGCAAATAAACACAAGGGCATAAGGGCCGCTATTTGTTGGAACGTAGATATTGCCACATTAGCGGTTACACATAATAATTCTAATATACTTTGTTTGCCTGCAAGATTTATTAGTAAAGAAGAACAAAAATTAATATTTGAAGCATTCATAAAGTCTAGTTTTGAGGGTGGAAGACATAAAATTAGAGTCGATAAAATTAATTGCTAATAAATTGAAGAGACAAAGAATTGAAAAACATGAAAGTTTAATTCATAGGGTTGTTAATGAATATTTTATTAGAAAAGGAAAATCTTTTTTAAAGAATGAATTTATAACAGTAATGGGAATAAAATTATCTCCTGACCTTAGCGTTGCTTTAATATTTATCAGTGTTTTAAATAATAAAAAAACTGATTTCGTAGAAAATGTGTTAACTGAGAAAAAACACGATGTAAAACAATTTATTGTAAAATCTATAGGAAAGAAAATCAGGAAGATACCTGAAATTAAATTTATTTTTGATAGTACTGAACACGATGCAGCAAGAGTAAATAAAATAATCTCCGATTTAAAAATACCATCTAAAAAATAATAATGAAATTATCATTATTTATTGCTTCGCGATATGTGTTTTCAAAAAAAAAGAAGACATTTATAAACTTTCTGTCTTACTTTTCAATTGCAAGCATTAGTATTGGAACAGCCGCAATGATTATTGTTCTTTCTGTCTTTAACGGATTAGAGAATACGTTAATGTCAGTTTATAAAGATTTTGATCCTAGTATTAAAATTGAACATAAAAAGAATAAGTATTTTAATAACACGATAAAAGAGAAAATAACTTCCGTTAATGGTGTTAAATACGCCTCAGGTGTTTTAGAAAATAAAGTTTTATTTCAAAACGCAGAAAACGAAGCGGTAGCTTATTTAAAAGGTGTAGACAATGATTACTTAAAAAAAAATCAAATCAAATCAAATTTAGTAGAAGGCGATTTTGAAATAAATAAAGGTAAATTGAATAATGCTGTTTTTGGAAGAGGCCTAAAATATTCTCTCGGAATTAAAACCAATTCAGACTTTCAAAATATTAATGTCTATGCTTTGTCTGATTCTAAAAAATTAAATCCAAATATAACCAGACAAAAAATTTATAAGAAGGAACAATTAAAACCAACAGGTATTTTTGCTATTGAAAAAAGCTTTGATAATAATTATGCTTTTGCAAAACTAGATTTTACTCAAAGACTTTTTGATAAAGAGATGAAAATATCATCATACGAGGTTGAAGTAAAAAATGGATTTAACCCTGAAAAGATTAAAATTGAAATTCAGAATGTAATTGGAGATGAATTTAATGTTTTAGGGTTTTCTGAACAACGAGAAAGTTTATTTAAGATCCTAAGAACGGAGAAACTCATTGTATATATAGTTTTTTCAATTATTTTACTTCTAAGCTCTTTGAACATTTTTTTTCTTCTTTCAATGATGGGAATAGAAAAAAGAAAAGATATTAAAACACTCCTTTCGTTTGGAGTTGGTCTAAATCAAATAAAAAAAATATTTATTTTTCAGGGGATATTAATAGGTTTAGCTGGAATAGTGTTTGGAGCTTTTTTAGGAATAGGGGCTTCATTAATACAAGAATACTTTGGAATAGTAAAAATAAATATGACAAGCTCTATACTTGAATCATACCCAATAAAACTAAATTTTATTGATATTGTTTTTACAATAACTATTGTTGTATTAGTATCAATAACTGCATCTTTGATACCAAGCAACTTAATTAAATCAAATGATTTTATGGAAGTTAAAAAAATAAATTCATGAAATTAAAAATTGGAGATTATTACAGGGAAGAGTTTTCTATTAGTCAAGGCATGGTAAACAAATTTGCTAAACTAAGTGGAGACGACAATCCCATTCATTACGATAAAAGTTATGCTGCAAAAACAAGATTTAAAAAACCAATTGTTCACGGGCTGTTTTCTGTTACATCATTTGGAAGAGTAATGGGAACAAAATTTCCAGGGAAAGGATCAATACATGTCGCACAAAATCTGAGCTTCAAGAGGCCATTATATCCTAACAAAAAATATTATGTTCATGTTGAACTGATAAAAATCATCAAGAAAAAACATTTTGGAATATTTAAAACCCAAATTTTTGATATTAACGAAAAAATAATTGTGGATGGAACAGCTACAGCTCTTCACGAAGAAAAATTATAATTCACTTCCACAATGAAATAAATATAAATCATTGGAACCTATTGGAGAACCATCAGGTGGTTGTAATTCTTGTATTAGTTCCACTTCTAAATTTCCAGAGAAAAACTTTTGAATTTTATCTGACAAATAATGAGAGTGGTAATCACTTGAATCTTTTTTTTCTAACACTTTTTTTATGTTTTTAAGAATTGAATATGTTATTGCGTTAACCTCCTCATGAGTTTTATTACTTGAGGCTAAGATGAAGAGATGATTTAAAACTCTATGGCTTACCATTTTTGAGATCTCTAATTCTATACTTGAAAAAATTTGTGTTCTTTTACTTATATCGTTTGTATTTAAAACCGTTCGATCAACAATTTTATTAATAACCTCTTTAAAGCCAGGTTGATTTATGGAATCTCTTGCTTTTTGAATCACTAACCTCGAAGCTCTTTGAGGATTAAATAACATTTTTAAAGTTAAGTTTGTTGCTGTCTCTGCTGCCGCTAAATAATCAAATGTTAAACCAGTCCTGGATTTAAAAGTTTCCCTAGTTCTTGGATAACCAAAAGCTCGAGGTGGTATTAAGCGTATAAGCTTCTCGTCAAGAGATAAATTTCTAGGATGAATTGAATTTAGTAATGATTCTAGCGCTTTATCTTGTTGCTCCTTTGTTAGCATTTTTGTTACCAACTGCCCATCGCCCTTTAAAGCATAATTATATTCTAATCCTCCCACTACCTTTGCGGCCGCCTCAATCTGGTACCTATGTAGTAGATACATTGGAACAAGAACCTCCTCAATACTTGACATAGGTTCTCCTTTTCTAATTGCATTATCTAAAAAATTATCAAGGATATGTCTTCTTATTTCAAGCATTCTATTTAATTCATCAGCTGCGTCAAAACCGTTATCCCATAAATGCGACCTAGGATGAGCGCTACCTTGAGGTCTAGAGTCTTGATCTGTTATAAAGTAGATATCGTCTTTATAACCATCTTGTAATATTTGATTTAATTGATCTTCCTCATTTGACTGAAATTCTCTGTATCCCCAATTAATAGCAAGTTTATCCCATGAGCCTATTCCTTGATCGTATGCCTCTGATAAGTCAATTTGATTTTTGGAGAATTTAATTAGTGGATGTGGATAGTCCATAACAGACTTTCTTTCTCTAGCACTAGAAATATAGTTATGAGAAAGTCCGATGGTGTGACCCACTTCATGAGCAGAGAGTTGTCTTAATCTTTCAATAGCCATTTTTTTCATAGCATTATTTTTGCTATCATCATCTCCATAAGGTCTTAGGAGACCTTCGGCTATAAGGTAATCCTGTCTTACCCTAAGAGATCCTAAGGAGACATGTCCCTTAATTATTTCACCCGTTCTAGGATCAACGACTGATGCTCCATATGACCAACCTCTAGTAGACCTATGAACCCATTGAATTACATTATATCGTACATCTAGCAGGTCCGCACCTTCAGGTAAAACTTTAATTTGAAATGCATTTTTAAATCCAGCAGACTCAAATGCATCATTCCACCAAGCCGCCCCTTCTATTAATGCAGATTTTACTGGCTCTGGAACACCTCGGTCTAGATAATAAATTATTGGCTCTACAGGTTCACTTAATATTTTACTGGGATATTTTTTTATTAAACGATGTCTCCTAATATATTTAACACTTAAGTCATCTTCTATTGGGCTAGCGTAATCATAAAATGTCATTGCACCATAACCTGCTCTGGGATCAAATTTTCTTGGTGAATAACCCTCATCTGGTAATTTCACAAAGGAATGTCTTGTCCTAACTGAAAATGATTCTAAACTTGGAGAAACAGAATTTAACCATCTGCCTGTAGCCATTCCTCTAAAAGTTAAAAAAGATTCAATCTCAGTATTTAGTGGAAAGTTTTTAGAAAATCCAGGATCAAAAGAAGAACTCTTATTATCAATCTTAAATGTACCCTGATTTTGTCTTTTAAGTCTTGTAGAGATCATATGTGAATCACGCATTGCAAACTCTGTCGCATCAATAAGATAACTATTTCCTGATTTTGCTTGGATTTGAAATCCCCAAATTGTAGAGCTTGCAAAAGCATCATTAACAGACTTGATTTCTTCTATGTTATCTGAAAGAGCTCTAAACTTATAGTTGGGCTGAACCATTAATATTTTAGGTCCAATTTTGACAAATTTAATAATTCTTGTACCTCCAATTTGTCCTCTATCTAATCCAATATCATTAGAACCCACACCTGCTGATAGATAATTAACGTATATTAATTCATTATCTAAATTTTCAATTTCAAAATATAATTTTCCATTATTATCATCCCAATAATAATTAATGAAACCCTCCTTTTTTTGAAAGTTTTTTGTAAACGACTCGATGGTAACTTTCTGTGAAAATAAATTTATATAGGAAATTAAAGGGATTAGAAATAATAGTTTTTTCATCTTGAATTTTTAAATTAAAAAATAATTTTATCAGAAAGTTTAGGTTCTTTTAATCTTAATGTCGACAGTTTGTTGTTCATTTCAAAGTAAATCAAATTTTCTTGGCCGTCAAAATAAGAGAAAAGGCTAGTGTCTTCTATTTGTAGCTCCTTAACTTTTCTTATTCCTTTTATCTCCAAAAAACAATTGATAGTCCCATTTACATATTCATGACCCAAATAGTTAAAATTATATATTTTACCATTTATGAAAATTTTCATATTACTAATAAGATACGTTTCTATATATTGATTAATTAGCTGGGGATCTGAATTAAGAATATCGAAGGTTTTATTATTGTTTTCTTTTCTTAAGGCTAACTCAAGATCATCAAAAAAAATTTTTTTTTGAATTTCAACAGCGTTTCTATCATTGTCATACTCCATGTAAGAAACACTCACATAAAACTCATGCAGGAAAAAAAAACAAATTATAGATAGCATACTAATAATCTAAAATTAATAAATTTAAAATTGAAATTTTAAATGATATTATGGAAGAATTTAAAACATGGTTTTTGGTTGGATTTGATCATATTTTGAATACTCAAGCGCTTGACCATATACTTTTTATATTAGCTTTAGTTGTAATATATGACTTTAAAATGCTTAAGAATATAATTATTCTCGTCACCGCATTTACAATTGGCCATTCTATAACTTTAGCTTTGTCTGCTCTGGAGTTGATTACCTATGATCAGAAATTAATTGAATTTGCAATTCCCTTAACCATATTAATTACAGCATTTAATAATATCATTAATAGAAATAAAAAAGACGTAACAGTAGTAAACTCGAATTATGCTATTGCCCTTGTTTTTGGTTTAATACATGGGCTTGGCTTTGCCAATTATTTAAAAGCCATCCTCTTTAAAGGGAGTATTGTATTTGAATTATTTGCATTTAATGTTGGGATAGAGGTAGCGCAAATAATTGTTGTTTTAATATTTTTATCTCTAAGTGCATTACTTTCAAAGTTAATGTTCAAAAAAAGAGAAAATTGGGTGTTGTTTGTTTCTTCTGTTATTTTTGGTATAAGTTTGATGCTTACTTTTAACGCAAAATTTTGGTGATATGAAAAAAATTCTATTGTTTATATTCTCGATTTCTTTCTTTAATGTTTTCTCACAAGGTTCATATGGGGAATGGGAAAAAAAATTTGAACAGCTTGGGACCATGCTTCCAACTCCAAACTCATACAGAACAGCATCTGGCGCTCCTGGAATTGATTACTGGCAACAACAAGCTGATTATAAAATAGATGTTATTTTAAACGATGAAAATCAGATGTTATATGGTGAGGAGAGTATTACCTATTACAATAACTCACCTGATATTTTGAGATACCTCTGGGTACAACTTGATCAGAATATGAGATCAGACGAATCAAACACCCCATTAGTAACCCCTTCAACCATGCCAATGAATATTAGTGGAAAATCTTTGCAATCACTAACGAATACTCAAACAAACTCAAAAGGAGAAAAATATGATGGTGGATTTAAAATTGAATATGTACAAGACGAAAATAATAATCCATTAGATAATAAGGTTATCCAAACAATGATGAGAATTGAACTTCCGGAGCCATTAAAAACCGGTGAAAAATTTTCGTTCAAAATAAAATGGTCATATGAGATAAATGATAGAATGAAGTTAGGTGGTAGAGGAGGATACGAGTATTTTGAAAAAGACAAAAACTATAACTATACAATTGCTCAGTTTTTTCCTAGAATGGCTGTTTATGATGACAAGGAAGGTTGGCAAAACAAGCAGTTTTTAGGAAGAGGGGAGTTTGCCTTACCTTTTGGCGATTACGAACTAAACATAACAGTTCCTTCTGATTTTATTGTTGGGGCGACTGGAGCACTTCAAAACGCTGAAGAGGTTTTAAACAAAAAAGAACTTGAAAGATTAGAGCTTGCTAGAAAAACATATGATAAACCTGTGATAATTACGACTCAAGAAGAGGCTATAAAAAAAGAGAAAAACCCAATTAGAAATAAATCCAAAACTTGGAGGTTTAAAGCCTCAATGGTTAGAGATGTTGCTTTTGCAGCCTCTAGAAAATATATATGGGATGCTATGGCTGTAGAACTTGATAATAACAAACCATTGGCCATGTCATATTATTCGAAGGAAGGAAATCCACTATGGGAAAAAGAATCAACCATTGCGGTAGCAAATACTTTAAAGACCTATTCAAAACATACCATTGAATACCCATACCCAGTTGCAATATCAGTACACGCGGCATCAATTGGAATGGAATACCCAATGATATGTTTCAACTTTGGAAGGCCTAACGACGATGGAACATATTCTGATGCAACAAAATGGGGGATGATTAGTGTTATCATACATGAAGTAGGTCACTTTTTTATACCGATGATAATCAATTCTGATGAGAGACAGTGGACATGGATGGATGAAGGGTTAAATACATTTGTTCAATCTTTGACACAAAGAGAATATTACAGCGATGGCCCCCTAAGAAGAGGAACAGCGCAAAGCATTGTAAACTATATGAAAATGCCAAAAGATATGTTAAGACCTATTATGACAAATTCTGAGCAAATTGCTTCTAGAGAATTTGGTGCAAATGCATATGCGAAGCCTGCATCTGCACTGAGTGTGCTTAGAGAAACTATAATGGGCCCGGAATTATTTGATTACGCATTTAAGGAATATTCCAGGAGGTGGGCTTTCAAACATCCTGATCCAGCAGATTTTTTTAGAACTATGGAAGATGCTAGCGCAATCGATCTAGATTGGTTTTGGAGAGGTTGGTTTTACAGCACTGACAATGTTGATGTTTCCGTTGAAAAAGTAAAATGGTTTAAAATGAAAAATGTTGACAAACCCTTTGAAAATAAGGCGAGTATCGAAAGCAAAGAAATTAAAGGAAAAAGAAAAATCGCTTCCGATGATCCAAAATATGCAATGCCGTTTCAACCAACTGAATTCAACTTTTCAAAAACAAGCTCAAATAGTTACAGAGAATTTAGAAATTCTGTAAATGATGAAGCTATAAAACTTGAAAATGCTGACAAAAACTTTTACGAAGTGACATTCAAAAACATTGGTGGCTTAGTAACCCCTCTAATAATTGAATGGACTTATGAAGACAACTCAAAAGAGATCGAACGGATTCCAGCAGAAATTTGGAGATTAAATGAAACTGAAGTTTCAAAAGTATTTGTTAAAAATAAAATAGTAAAAAACATAAAGCTAGATCCAAATAAAGAAACCGCTGACGTTAATATCACAGATAACAATTTTCCTAGGCTGGAAATCAAAAGTGATTTTGATAAGTTCAGAAACTAAAAAGGTATCTTAGATAAATCTATATTCCCACCTGTTAAAATAATACCAACAGATTGGTTTTTAAATTTGGCTTTATTTTTAAGTATTGCCGCAAGTGGTAATGAGCATGAAGGCTCACAAATAATTTTTAATCTTTCCCAGATCATCTTCATACTTTCAATTATCTCTTCCTCTGAAACAGTAATTATTTCCTCTGCCCCACTTACTATAATATTATATGTTTTTTCAGACAAAGATGTTTTTAAACCATCTGCAATAGTATTAGGGTTTTTTACTGGAATTAATTTTTTCTGGTTAAAAGAAGCATAAGCATCAGACGCATTTTCCGGTTCTGCTAAAATCACTTTTGTTTTCGGTGAAAAAAACTCAGTCGCTTTTATTGTACCGGATGCTAAACCACCACCTCCAACAGGGCATATTATTGTATCGAGGTTTGGTATGTTTTTGTCTTCATATATTTCTTTAGCACATGTAGACTGACCTAATATAACGTCATAATTATCGTAAGGGTGAATAAAGTTTGCACCTGTTCTGTCAAGTATTTTATTACACTGTTCAACTCTAGCTTTCTCATTATTTTCACATAGTATGACTTCTGCTCCATAACCCATTACTGCTTCTATTTTGATTTTAGGGGCACCTTTAGGCATTACTATGTAAGATTTTGTGTTACATAGTTTTGATGAAAGAGCGACTGCTTGAGCGTGATTACCAGATGAATGAGTAACAAAACCTTTATTTATATCTTTTTTATCAAGAGAAAGAACAGCATTCAATGCACCTCGCATTTTAAAAGCACCTATTTTTTGAAAGTTCTCACATTTAAAATAAATGCGGCACCCAGAAATTTTATCAATAGATTGAGATGTTAATACTGGTGTGTTGTGAATACCCTTTGATATCCTTTTATGAGCTTTTTCTATTTTTTCTTTATCTATCATAATTAATGAGCTTCTAACCAGTTTTTACCAATACCAACATCTACAGATAGGGGAATCTTCATATCTACAACGCCCTCCATAATTGTTTTTACATTACTTTGAAATATTTCTAACTCCTCTTTCTCAACATCAAAAACTAATTCATCATGAACCTGCATAATCATTTTTGATTTTAAATTTTCTTTGTTTATCCATTGGTCAATTTTAACCATAGCAAGTTTAATTATATCAGCCGCACTACCCTGAATCGGTGTGTTGATTGCGTTTCTTTCTGCAAAACCCCTTAGCGTATAATTTCTTGAATCAATATCCCTCAAATATCTTCTTCTTCCAAGCAGGGTGGTTACATATTTTTTTTCTTTAGCATCTTGTATGGATTTAGACATATACTCCTTCACTTTGGTGAATTTCTCAAAATAAGAATCTATAATCTCTTTGGCTTCCGATCTTGAAATATTAAGGTTCTGAGATAAACCAAAAGCAGAAATTCCATATATTATTCCAAAGTTAACTTCCTTAGCTCTTCTTCTCATGTCACTGGTTACATCATCTAATTTAACACCGAAAACTTTTGATGCAGTAGTGCTGTGTATATCTTGATTGTCATTAAATGCATTTATCATGGCTTCATCACCACTAAAATCAGCAATTATTCTTAGTTCAATCTGAGAGTAGTCTGCGGCTAATATATAATTTGAACCCTTTCTTGGAATAAAGGCGCGTCTAGTTTTTTTTCCTAGGTCAGTCTTTATAGGAATGTTTTGAAGGTTGGGCTTATTCGAGCTGAGTCTCCCCGTAGCTGTAACTGCTTGAGCGTAATCCGTATGAATTAAACCGTCATTTTTTGAAACCATTAAAGGCAAAGCATCTACATATGTAGACCTAAGCTTTTTAAACTCTCTATAGTTAAGAATTTGGTCTACAATTTTATTTTTTTTAGACAGCTTAGATAAAATATCTTCGCCTGTTGAATATTGTCCAGACTTTGTTTTCTTAGGGTTTTCGTCAATTTTTAGTTTTTCAAATAAAATTATTCCTAATTGTTTTGGTGAAGAAATATTAAACTCCTCTCCAGCTTCCTTATATACAAGTTTCTCAACCTTAGTAATTTGTTTCTCTAACTCATCAGACATTTTTGATAAAAAGTTTGTATCAATTTTGACTCCATTTTTTTCAATATTTGACAAGACAAGAATTAATGGTGTTTCAACTTTATCAAACAGCTCTGTCATTTTTAATTGACTAATTTCTTTATCAAAAATTTTTTTTAGTCTAAAGGTTATATCTGCGTCTTCACAAGCATACTCATACACGTCTTTAGGATCCAACTCTGTCATTTTTTTCTGAGAAGCGCCCTTTTTACCAATAATATCTTCTATAGGAATACACTTATGATTAAGATAATTTTCTGATAAAATATCTAATTTATGGCTCGATTCGGGGTTAATTAAATAGTGAGCAATCATTGTATCAAATATATTAATAGGAGCTTCAATTCCATACTTTTTTAATATCTGTAAATCATATTTTAAATTATGGCCAATGAATTTGATGGATTTACTTTCAAAAACTGGCTTAAGTTTATTGATAATTTCCTGACTATCTTCAATTGTAGGAATATAATAGGCGGAATATTCTTTATTAGAAAAGGCAATGCCTGCTATCTCTGCTTCTTCTATATTTATACTAGAAGTTTCTGTATCAATACATAGCTCATCACTTAATAATATTTTTTTAACAAACTGATCAATCTGATCGGCATCAACAATATTATAACTAACATTAACCTTTTCTACCTTTTTGATGTCTGTACCAAAAAAACTAAGTTGTTCATTCTTTTTCTCATTAATAATTCCTTGAGAAATCATTCTATTTTTTATTGTTCTAAACTCAAGATCATCAAGTAGTTTTATAAGATTCTCTGAATCTGAGCTTTTTATTTTGAACGTCTCCAAATCAAGTTCAATTGGAACATCTGTTTTTATTCTAGCGAGTTTTTTAGATAATATCGCGTCATCTGCATTTTCCCTAACCTTATCACCAACTGATCCTGTGATTTTATCTTTATTTTTTAGTATTCCCTCTACTGAATCGTATTCTGACAATAACTTTTGTGCTGTTTTAGGACCAACCCCCCGTATTCCAGGTATATTATCCACACTATCGCCCTGTAAGCCTAAAAAATCTATGACCTGATCAACCCTACTAATATTAAATTTTTGAAGAACCTCTTTGACACCAAGAATATCAACCCCCCTACCCATGAATGCTGGTTTGTATAGGAAAACATTATGAGAAACTAGTTGAGCAAAATCCTTATCTGGAGTCATCATATACACAGTGGTATTATTTTGCTTTGATAGTTTTGATGACACTGTACCGATAACATCATCCGCCTCGAACCCATCTTTTTCTAAAATTTCTATATTCAAATACTGAATAAGCTGCTTAATAATTGGGATTGCAACCTGAATATCTTCAGGTTGTCTTTCTCTATTTGCTTTATATTCAGAAAATATTTCTGACCTAAAAGTAGGAGCTTTTGTATCAAAGGCTATTGCAATATGAGTTGGATCCTCTTTATTTAATAATTCTAGAAGAGTATTTAAAAAACCATAAACTGCGCTTGTATTTAAACCTTTGGAGTTAACAATAGGATTTTTACTAAACGCAAAGTGAGCTCGGTATACAAGAGCCATTCCGTCAAGTAAGAAAAGTTTATTTTTTGTTTTCAAATACGAGAATTATAATCAATAAAATTAAATGTATATTAGATCAAAAATAACCATGAGTAATAAAAAAACTTTCTATTTAATAATATTTATATCGTTGCTATTTGGTTTTACACTAATAGTAAGGAATGATAAAATTAAATTAAAAGATATAAAAAGCGCTTTAAAAGTGTCAGGTGTCATTTTTAAAGACGAACAAATAAACACAATGACTAATTATATTGAAAGAAATAAATCTGGATATATAGAAATGAGAGGATATCAACTTGATAATGATGTGACCCCAGCATTAAAATATTCTATACCAAATAATTTAAATAACAATTTTAGTTATGACATATCTAGCGATAGCTTAGGTCTTCCTAAAAACAAAAGAGAAATTGCGCATCTTCAAATAAGCGAATTAGCATATCTTATTAAAAATAAAAAAATAAGCTCTCTTGAGCTAACAGAAATTTATCTAAACAGAATAAAAAAATTAGATAAAAAAATAAATGCTTTTGTTACAATAACTGAAAACTTAGCAATTGAACAGGCTAAAAAAGCAGACAAAGAAATTAAAGATGGGAATTATAAAGGTTTGCTTCACGGAATACCATACGGAATTAAAGACTTAGCTTCCTATCCAAAATTCCCAACTACTTGGGGCGCTATGCCTCTAAAAAATCAAGTAATAAATAAAAAGGCAGAGGTCATAGAAAAGCTTGAAAAAGCAGGAGCGGTAATGCTTGGTAAACTATCAACAGGATCATTAGCAAGAGGTGACGTTTGGTTTAAAGGAAAAACTAAAAACCCTTGGAATTTATCGCAAGGCTCAAGTGGATCATCTGCTGGATCAGCTTCTGCAACGGCTGCAGGTTTAGTCGCATTTTCTATTGGAACAGAGACTTTAGGCTCAATAGTATCGCCCGCTACCAGATGTGGAGTGACTGGACTTCGACCAACATTTGGGTCTGTTAGCACAGATGGTTTTATGACCTTGTCATGGAGTATGGATAAGGTAGGGCCAATAACCAGAACAGCAAAAGGAAGTGCGATTGTTTTTAATACCATTAGAAACACTGGAGAAAAAAAAGAAAAAAAAGAAATTATATTCGATAAAAAATTAAAAAAAATAAGAATTGGTTTTTTAGAGGAGTTATTTTTAAATGATACATCAAGATATTCTGAAAATAATAATATTACTCTAAGCTTATTAAAAGAAGATTATACCTTAGAGAAAGTTTCACTTCCAATTGATTATCCTTACAGTGTTTTTGACATAATATTACGTTCAGAAGCTGGTGCTTTTTTTGATGAATTTTTATTAAATAACCTTGACTCAAATATGGTCCAACAAGGGGAAAGATCAAGAGCAAATTCTCTTAGACAATCTAGATTAATTCCTGCTGTAGAATATATTCAAGCGAACAGACACCGCTCAAATTTAATATCAGAGTTTAATTCAATTATAAATGATTATGATGTGATTATATCACCAACGTTTGGAAAAAACCAAATGCTTATTACTAATTTAACTGGCCACCCTGTAATATCTGTTCCTAATGGTTTTGATAAAAAAGGAAACCCCACGAGTATTTCTTTTATTGGAAATTATCATAACGAAGATAAAATATTGTACCTTGCAAGCCTGTATCAAACAAAAACAAATTTTCATAGAAATGCTCCAAGTGGATTCTGATTAATTAATATGAACTGCCAAATAGATAAATTTATAATAGAAGGAAATACAACCTATCTTAACTGTGCATATATGTCTCCGATGCTCAAAATTGTAGAAGAGGCAGGAATAAACGGTTTAAAGACCAAAAGAGCCCCACATAATATTCTTCCTGAAGATTTTTTTTCTGGTGTTAATGCTTTAAAAAAAGCATTTGCAAAACTAATAAACCTAGATGAGCATGAAAGAATAGCAATTAGTTCATCAGTATCATATGGTTTAGCAAACATCACCAATAATATTCAATTAAAGGAGAGTGATAACATAATATTAATAGGCGACCAATTTCCAAGTAATGTATACCCCTGGATGGAACTTACAAAAAAATACAACGCCAATTTGAAGTTTATAAATAAACCTAATTCAGAAAATAATGCAGGTAGAGCTTGGAATAAAAAAATCTTAAACTCAATAAATAAACAAACAAAGGTTGTGGCGATGGGTTTACTTCATTGGGCAGATGGAACAATTTATGATATTGAAAAAATTAGAAAAAAAACAAAAGAAGTTGACGCTTTATTGATTATTGACGGAACACAGTCCATTGGTGTGATGCCTTTTGATATAAAAGAAACGCAACCCGATGCTCTAATTTGCGCAGGATATAAATGGCTGATGGGGCCCTACGGGATAGGTTTATCGTACTATGGTCCATTCTTTGATAATGGAAAACCAATAGAAGAAAGTTGGATAAACAGAAAAAATAGTGAAGACTTTTCTAACCTTATCAACTATGAGGACGAGTATGGGGAATACGCAAGAAGATATAGCGTTGGCCAACAAAGTAATTTTATTAACATTTCAATGCTAAAAGCTGGTATAGACCAATTAAATCATTGGGGGATAGAAAATGTATATAAATACATAGAATCTATAACCACCCCGTGCTTCCCATTACTAAATAAAAAAAACACATGGTATGAAGACTCAAAATTCCGATCTTCACATCTTTTTGGTATCAGACCAAAAAAAAATCTTAAAAAGATCCTAGAAAAAATCAGAGAAAATAACATATTTATATCTTTAAGGGGTGATATTATTAGAGTGTCTCCCTCTGTGTATAACACAAAAGAAGATGTACAAAAACTGTTTGAGTGTATTTCTGAAAACGCGTAAATGTTTATGTTTATTTATTACGCTAATCTTTATAGCTAATATAGCTAAATCACAGTTTGATAAGACAGAAAAAGCACCCCCTAGCATAAAGTGGTATGAAAAAAAAGGACAAAATTTTAAAGTAATTTTTCCTAAAGAACTCGACTCTGTTGCCAACCACACTATTAATTTTCTTGAAAAAAATATTGATAAAATAAAAGTAAACCCTGGTGATAAAATTAGAAGGAGCAACATAATACTTCATAATCAAAATACTATATCCAATGCTTTTGTCGCTTCTTTCCCTAGAAGGAGTGAATTTTTTATAAACGCTAGGCCGGAATCTAGCCATTTTATACACAATAATAATTGGAGTGATTTATTATCAATTCATGAATTCAGACATCTTGTTCAAAGAGAGGTAGGATACAATAGCGGTTTCAACAGGTTTGTTCATACGGTTTTTGGAGAAGGTCTTTCTTCACTTTTAACACGCTCCTCCCTACCTAATTGGTATTGGGAAGGAGATGCTGTAGACATAGAAACTAGAGAAAGTGATTTTGGAAGAGGAAGAATACCAAAATTTAATTTAACAACCAGAAACAATTTACTATCACAAAACAAAATTAAATATGATAGACAAATTTTAGGGACCTATAGATATAAAACACCTAATGAGTATGAACACGGATACCTTATGGTTAAATATCTAAAAGACAATTTTGGTATAAAATCATTCAATAAAATAGTTGAAAAAGCACATAATCAGTCCTTTTTACCTGTTCCTTTTTACAGAGCAATGAAAAAAGAAACTGGATTAAATTATAAAGAACTATATAAAAAAAGCATTGCTACCCTACCGATTAAAAATAAAAATCATAAAAAGACACCCCTTAACAATCATCTCAAAAAATCATATACAAGCTACAAATACCCAAGAGAAACAAATAAAGGAATTGTTGTTATAAGGCAAGGAATGGGTAGTTATCAAGATTTTGGAATTATAAATAAAACAGGTGGTTTTTTTAAAATTCATACTCCAGGAATTGTTGACGATTTTGGAAGAATACCTTACTCAAATAATCTAATTGGTTGGTTAGAATTTAAAAAAGATCCAAGGTGGGATAAGAGGACATTCTCTGTAATTAAACTATTGGACCTTAAAACCAATAAAATAAATTACACTGGAAGAAACAGTTTTTACTCCTCTTTTGACATCTCACCTAGTGGAGCCAGTATAGTTGCTATAAAAAATAATATAGACGGTTCGCAGAGTTTGGTTTTTGAAGATATAAAAGAAAGAAAAATAACATCTGACATAAAGCTACAAGACGGCACTTACTCGTCAGTTCAATATGTAAACGACGACGAGATTTTGATTTTAATAACCAAAAAAGGAATAAAAAAAGTGTGTCTATATAACATAAAGTCTTCATCTTTTAAGGAAGTCTTTAATACAACAAGAAATATTGGATGGCCTAATTTAACTTCAAAAAAACTAATATTTTCTGCTGAAAATAATGGGTTTGAAGAAATCTTTGTTCACGATATAAAAAAGAAAGAGACTTTTTTATTCAAGGAAAGTAATTTAGGAAACTATTACCCCATCCTATCATCCGATAAAAAAACAATTTTATATTCTTCTATGAACAATAATGGCTTTGATATATTCAGCGACAGTTTAATTGATAAAAACCTGACCAAAATCCAGTTCAAGGAAAATAATCTTAAAATCTATAATGATACCACTGCAAAATATTTTAAAACAAATAAAACAAACATGGCCAAACACTTTATAAGGCCTGTTGCTTGGGGAATAAGTGATTTTGGCATTTCTTCAAAAGGGATTGACTACGTTACACTTGGGTTGGAGTCAAGAAATTTATTCGGTTCATTTTTATTTAATGGGGGTTACAAAATCGATATCAGAGATAAAAAACCAATAAGATATTTTGGGTTAAGTTATCAGGGTCTTTATCCTATATTAGATTTTAGAATTTCAGGAACTGATGATTCCTTTAATCAAGATATTTTATTAAATAATAGAGACGGGTCTGTTGACACCCTTAAAAATGCAGACATAAACTATAAGACAAAAGAGGTGACTTTTGGTGTTAGAGTTCCGCTTTCATACTATAAAGGGAAATATTTTATAAATGTTTTGGGGTTACTTGAATTTTCTAGTGAAAAGTTTAAAGATTTTTATACGACAGCTTTAACTAGCGAATCTGGAAAATTTCCTCTTAATTCGACAAGAAATTCAAAATCATACATAAATAACTTTATTTATCTATCTAGAAAACACAAAAAAACCATAAAACAAGTTTATTTTCCTTATGAGCAAACTCTTGTTTTTGAAAACAAAAACACTCTTTTAGGAAGTGATTATTCAGGTAAATATCTAAGGTCTGATGTTTATTTAGCTTTTCCTGGGTTTTTTAAAAACCATTCATTTCGTGGCAAATTTCATTATGAAAAACAAAAAGAAACTGATTATAGATTTAGAAGAACCAATAATTTTATAAGTGGTTATGAAACACCTTATTTATATTCAGATTTTTATGGGTGGGGTCTAGAATACGAGCTTCCTTTAGTTTATCCTGATATATCAATTGGCCCTTTGGTTAACTTCCAAAGAATCAGGTCTACTTGGTTTGTAAATGGAGGAGAAGTGTCCGGACAATCTCCTATTTCTTTTAGGGATACTCCACTTTCCTTTGGCACTGAAATTGTTTTTGATGTTAATTTTTTTAGACAACCCGCACTTTTTGATATTGGAATTAAATTTTCATATGTAACCAAGTCTAGTCTAACAACTAACAACAACAAGATTGAAATAACAATTGGAAGTATTACATTCTAAAGTTTTTATTATAAAAATTAATATATAATTTCGAAAAAAAAATATGTTTCCCACAAACCCAGCAGTTACAGACGGTGTAGAATTATTTGTTTGGATAGTTGTATTTTTAATTAGTATGGTAGGAGCAGTATCAATAATTGACTTTCGTAAAGTAAATAAAAAAGGTTAATATTCTGAGTCTTTTTGGTGGTTACTAACTTTACTATTTGGTATAAATATCGCACATAGAATTGAAGCTACAAATAGTACAATAATTAAAATAAGCATTTCCATATCTTCAATATTTTTTACAAATATAAATAAGGGTTAATAATTTTTTTTTGTTTGATAATAAATTTTTGAACCTAAATTGACCATTTCTTTGGCCCGATAAAACTCTAAAGGGAAACAAGAATCACATGGGATGTTTATATTCATAAATGTTTTGTGATTATTTATTTGAAAATTTGCAAGTTGATTTTGCATTAAATGAACAGATCTGTAGGTGATATCGTAGAAACCTAAACTCTTTTTAACATCTTGGTTTATAAAAAAATCCCTAAAAATTGAAAAATAATTGTAAAATACACTTTTTTCTCCACTAAGGTTTTTGGCTTTTTGTGTTGGTTGAGCATTTAAATTAACTGTTATTATATTATCTTTTGATTGAAGGGCGTTAATTGGTAAGGGATTTAAAACACCGCCGTCCACAAATTCATTTTCATTTCTTACAAAAGGTTTAACTAATCCGGGTATAGAGCATGATGCTCGAATTGCATCATACATACTACCACTTCTAATAACCTCCTCTTTGTTTTGTGAAATATTCGTAGTAACCACAGAGATGGGTATGTTTAAATCTTCAATTTTCTTATCTGGAATTATTTTTTTAAGTTGATTAAAAACCTTGTCACCTTTTAAAAGTCCCTGACCCGATACACTAAAATCCATATAGGAGAATACCCCCATTTTATCTAAATTAAAAATCCATTCCTTAAAAACATTGAGCTTACCAGAAGCATAAAAAACAGCGATTACTGAACCGATTGAACTCCCTGAAATTTCAGATATTTCAATCTGATCGTTAACTATTGATTCTATAACACCCAAATGCGCTAAACCCCTTGCTCCACCGCTTGATAAAACAAGAGAAACTTTATCTGTTGACATAATTTATTTAGATTTACTACAAAGAAAACACTTTTTATGGAATCACCTTTTCATTTAGCATTCCCTGTTAAAAACATTGAGTCGACAAAATTTTTTTACAGAGAAGTTTTGGGTTGTGAAATAGGAAGGGAGGATAAGAAATGGGTAGATTTTAATTTTTTTGGTCACCAGTTGTCTGCCCACTTAAAACCAGATGAATTAAAAAAAACTCAAGAAAACCCTGTAGATGGTAAGAGTGTTCCTGTCAGACATTTTGGAGTGATATTACCATGGGAAAAATGGCAACTCTTATCTAAAAAGCTTAAAAAAATAAACACAGAATTTATAATCGAGCCCTATGTTAGATTTGAGGGTGAGGTTGGAGAACAGGCTACAATGTTTTTTTTAGATCCAAGTGGTAATGCTTTAGAATTCAAATCATTCAAAGATTCATCTCAAGTTTTTGCAAAATAATATTACCTCATGTAACTACCTGCATTAACATCAATGGTAGATCCTGTTGAATGATCCATTTTTCCAGAAGCAATAAAAGAAACCAACGGAGCTATATCTTTAGGCTCGGTCAAACGACTTAAAACAATTCCCTTCTTTGCCAGACCTTCACCGTGTTCTTTTATAAAATCTTGAGCCATTTCTGTATTTACAAAACCAGGCGCAATAGTAAAGGCTAAAACTTTTTCTTTCAGACCAAATGATTTTGCTATCGTTTTTGTTAATGAAACGAGACCGCCTTTTGAACACGCATAAGATATAAAATCTTCGACTTCACCTCTAAAAGCGGCCCTTGATGATATATTGATTATTCTAAGTTTGTTCTTTATTTTTTTTAACCTCTTAATTTTAATAAACTCTTTACAAATTAAAGCTGGCGCTTTTAAATTAATATGCATTGTCTTATCATACATCTTAGACCAAGTTTCAAGATCAAGATCAACATATGATGACTCAGCGATACCCGCGTTGTTAACTATAACATCTGGATATCCAAATTTATCTGAAGAAAATTCTATTAGTTTTTTAACTCCGTTCAGGGTGGAAATATCCGAGGAGAAAATTGATGCTTTTTTGTTTTGTGAAGAGATTTTTTTTTGAATGAGGTTTTTGTTTTTATTACAATGCAAAATAACCTCGTGTCCATTAGACAAAAGCTCTTTAGCTATCTCTAAACCAATACCCCTAGAAGCTCCAGTAACTAATACTTTCATTATTTTTTTTAAACAAAAATATTATTTTTTGTAAACTATTATTTGATACAACAGTTTAATTTAGTATGAATTCGCTTGAAATAATATCTGAGTTTGAAAATGACATCAAAACCATTGAAATAAGCAAACGAATCAGAGATGAAAAAAGGGTTAAAATAAACGGGCTGTCGGGTGACCTTAATGTCATAATACCCGTTGCAACCTCAAAAAACGATAATAAAAATTATTGTTTTATAGTTTCAGAAAAGAAAAAAGCACTTCTATATTATAGTAAATTGTGTAATTATTTACACGAGGATAAGGTTTTTTTCTTTCCTTATTCTTTTAGAAAACCTTATGATGAAGAACTGATCAACAATGCAAATGTTGTAATGAGGACAGAAACAATTCAAGCAATACTAAAAAAAAATAAAGAAAAAAAATATGTAGTCACCTACCCTGAGGGATTGTTTGAGAAGTTTCCTGATGAAAAGACACAAAAAGAATTATCATTAATATTAAAAAGGGGAGGTGAAATAAACTATAACACATTAACAAATACCCTAAACGAACAAGGCTTTGAGTTTGTTGATTTTGTAAATAACCCTGGAGAATATAGTATAAGAGGAAACATAATAGATGTTTTTTCATTTACAAATAAAAAACCGATAAGAATTGAATGCGACGGGGATCTGGTAGAAAAAATAAAACTATTTAATGTTGAGACTCAATTAACGGTTGAAGAGATGGGTGAAATAAAAATACTATCCAATATTCAAAGAGAGAAAGATAGTGCTGGTTTTTTACCACTTTTTGATTTTATGGACAAAAATTGGTCGATATGGGTTGAAGACAAAACTTTATCCGATAACACTATTAAAAACAAAATGTTAGAAGCTAAAGAGATTTATAAAGAAAAGGTTAACAAAAGCGGTGTTCTATTACCACTACCCCCCGAGGATATTTTTTATAACACAACAGATTTTTCAAAAAAATTGAATGAGTTTAATTGTGTCTATTTTGGTATAAATGAAGAAACTAAAAATGCAATAGAATATAAATCATCACCACAACCAAAGTTCAATAAAAACCTACCGCTATTAGCTGATGATATTGCAAAGCTTGAAATAGAAAATTACAATATTTTTATATCATTTCAATCAGAAGAACAAGTAAAAAGGTTGAATACATATTTTGAATCAACAAATAAAACCCCATCATATAAACCAATAATATCAAAAATTAGTGAGGGTTTTGTTGACCACGAAAACAAAAGGGTTGTATACACTGACCATGAGATATTTAATAGGTATTTCAAACACCTTAACGAACCTGTTGTTGTTAAAAAACAAAAAAACCCTATAAAAGAAAAGTCTGAACTTTCAGTTGGTGATTATATTGTACATATAGATTATGGTATTGGAAGATTCGTTGGTTTAGAAAAAATTGACATAAATGGTGTTGAGCATGAAGCCTTAAGGTTGGTTTATAAAAATAACGACACTGTTTACACTAGCACAAACTCTCTTCACAAAATAGCTAAATACACCGGGTCCAACCTTTCCCCAACACTAAATAACCTTTCAACAAACGATTGGGACAAGAAGAAAAAGAAAATTAAAAGTAGATTGGTTGATATCGCTGAAGATTTAATATCACTTTATTTAAAAAGACGTGAAAGTAAAGGGTTTGCTTTTGATAAGGATAATTATCTACAAATTGAACTTGAATCCTCTTTTGTCTACCAAGATACTCCTGATCAATTGAAAACAACAAACGAGGTAAAGAAAGATATGGAAAGAAGTTTTCCTATGGATAGATTGGTTTGTGGTGATGTTGGATTTGGAAAAACTGAAATTGCTATTAGAGCAGCTTTCAAAGCCGTCCTATCCGGTAAACAAGTGCTTATACTTGTTCCCACAACAATTTTAGCTTTCCAACACTATAAAACATTCAACAAAAGACTTAAGGAGCTTCCTGTGTGTGTTGATTACTTGTCTAGATTCAGAAGCACAAAAGATAAAAAGTCAGTTTTGGTAGGTGTTGAGAAGGGTAAAGTTGATATTATTATAGGCACGCACTCAGTGCTTAGTGATAAAATAAACTTCAAAGATTTAGGATTATTAATTGTTGATGAGGAACAAAAGTTTGGTGTTTCATTAAAAGAAAAAATTAAAAAAAGAAAAAATAACCTTGATTGTCTAACCATGACAGCAACACCAATACCCAGAACTCTTCACTTCTCTTTAATAGGGGTTAGAGATATAAGTATACTAAGAACTCCACCAAAAAACAGGCAGTCAGTTCATACCGAATTAATTCAATTTAGTGAAGAGGGTGTTAGAGATATAATCAATAATGAAATTATGAGGTTTGGACAAGTTTTTTTCGTACACAATAGGGTTGAAAACATATATGAAATAGCCTCCATTATTCAAAAGTTAGTGCCAAACGCAAAAGTTGCTGTTGCCCACGGTCAACAGAAAGGAGATTTATTAGAAAAAACAGTTTTAAAATTTGTTGATGGTTATTTTGATGTTTTGGTTTCAACAAACATAATAGAGTCGGGCTTAGACATACCAAACGCAAATACTATAATTATTAATCAAGCACATATGTTTGGTTTGTCTGATCTTCACCAAATGAGGGGTAGAGTTGGTAGATCTAACAAAAAAGCATTTTGTTATTTATCCATTCCAAAGCTAACTTCTATTACAGCAGAGGCAAAAAAAAGACTAATTGCTTTAGAAGAGTTTTCTAATTTAGGCGATGGGTTAAACATTGCCTTAAAGGACTTAGATATTAGGGGAGCGGGAAATTTATTAGGAGGTGAACAAAGTGGTTTTATAAACGATTTAGGGTTTGACACATACAACAAAATACTAGATGAAGCTTTAGATGAAATAGATTCTAATCCAAACCTGGAAAAAACCAATAAAGTTATCGAGAAAAAAAATAATTGTCTTGTGGATTTATTTGAGAAAGCTTTAATACCAAAGGAGTATATCACAAACTCGAATGAAAGATTGAGGTGTTATAATGAAATAGAAAAAGAATCTGTAAAAGGAGGGTTAGACACATCCAGAAAAATGTTGGAAGATAGGTTTGGGCCATTACCAAATGAGGTTAAAAACCTAATTAAAGTGATGGAAATTAAAAAACTTGGAAGTAATATTTTTGTTGACAAAATTATAATTAAAAAGGAGAGTTTAACATTGGGTTTTTTCAATAATGATAATAGAACCAAACAAGAAACGTTTTCTAATTGTATTAAGACTTTTAATAAAAAACAATTAAAATATTCAGTAAAAGAAAAGAAAGATCTTATTTTAATTAAAGTGTTTGGTGATTTTAATTTGTCAAAAACGCTTCTTTTTATTAAAAAAATAGACAATTAAGGACAATAAATTTTTTGTTTTATTGTTAATTCTTTCTAAAACTTAATTTTTTGTATTTTTGATAAAAATTTAATTAGCAAGAACGTGGGTAAACACATATACTTTATTTTTTTGTGTCTTTTTATAATCAACGGATGTTCTATACTTCCTTTTGGTAAATCAAATCCTTCTGCAAGAAATCCAGGTTCAACAAGTACAACAACCAACCTTCAATATTTTACTGATGATGGTTTAGCTGAAGAAGAGGATGGTGGGTTTGTAGTTGCTGACTTTGGTGGACAAACACCTGGACCAAATCAGGTTTTTATCCAAGGTGGTAGAGCTGTTCTGGGTACATATGAAGAAGATGTTTTCTACACCCACGATAATGTAGAAAGAACTGTAACTGTTCAGTCTTTTTATTTAGACCAAACAGAGATAGCAAATATTCATTGGTTAGAATATCTGGATTATATTCAAAGAGATTCTAGTGAAACTTATTACTTAAACGCTTTACCTGACACGACGGTTTGGGAAAAAGAACTTGCTTTTAATACACCTTATGTAGGAAACTATTTAAGATACCCAGGGTTTAGATATTATCCTGTTGTTGGTGTGAGTTGGAACCAGGCGGTTGATTATTGTCGTTGGAGAACAGAGGCTGTAAACAGACAAAGAGCTATGGAGTATTTTGGTGAAGATTATATTGACGGAGATATTCCACCTATTGAATCAGGAATATATTTACCAGAGTTTAGATTACCCACAGAAGCGGAATGGGAATATGCAGCTTATGGTCAAATTGGAGATCAGTGGTTAGATGAAAACCAAACTCAAAGAAGATTATATCCGTGGGATGGTAGAACCATAAGAAGTTCTAAAAGAGGTCAAATTGGTAAGTTTCAAGCAAACTTCAAAAGGGGAAGGGGTGACTATGCTGGAATTGCAGGCGCTTTAAATGATGCTGGTTTTGTTACCACAAGCATTTATGAGTATGCACCAAACGATTTTGGGTTATATAATATGGCTGGAAATGTAAATGAGTGGGTCTACGATATTTACAGACCCCTTAACTTTAGAGACATGGAAGACCTTAACCCGATAAGAAAAAGTGATTTTCTAGATTCAGAAGAAGATTATGACTCTGAAAACTTTAACTCTATGATTAGTAATGAGTCTAGGGTTTATAAAGGTGGGTCGTGGGCAGATGGTGCTATGTGGTTGTCTCCAGGAACAAGGAGATTCTTAGCGCAAGACTCATCAACAGCAACAGTTGGTTTTAGATGTGCCACAACAGCATTAGGAACCGCTGGAAACGGAATGTAATAGTGATTTACAAAACGTTCTATAAACAAAAAACACACAACCCCAATATTTAAAATTTCGTATATAAAAAGTTAAATAATGTTTAAAAACTTACTGTAAAAAGTTTATACGATAACAATAATGTTAGTAAAAATACCATCTATAAAAGAAAACGTAGCGGTTGTAGAAAGTTTTATTGAAAACGCTGGCGATAAAATTAAAATTAAGGAATCAGTATATGGTAATGTGCTTGTTTCTGTGACCGAAGCTGTAAACAACGCAATTGTACACGGTAATAAAGAGGACAAAGAGAAAAAGGTTAAAATAAAACTTAAAGAAAATAAAAAAAGCATACGTTTTGTTGTCGAAGACGAGGGTAGTGGGTTTGATCATGAGAGCCTTCCAGACCCAACAAGCCCAGAAAATGTGGATAAGATTAAAGGAAGGGGAATTTTTTTAATCAAAAACTTGGCAGACAAAGCACAGTTTAAAGATGGTGGTAGGGTTGTTGATATGTTGTTTAAACTTTAATAATGTATTTAACCAACTTCTTTTCAGAAGAAAAAACACACAAATTAAAAAACATCCAAAAAACCCGTAAACTTATTAAAGACATATGTTTAGACCATAAAATAAACCTTGGGTTTATGAATTGTATTTTTTGTAGTGACGAATATTTGTTAAAAATGAACAAAAAGTATCTAAACCATGACTATTTTACTGATATAATAACATTTGATTTTTCAGAAGAGAAAAACAAACTAGAGGGTGATCTTTATATTAGCATAGACAGAACTATAGAAAACGCTAAATTGTATAAAACAACAAAAGAACTTGAGGTTATTAGACTTATAACACACGGTTGCCTACACTTAATTGGATATTCAGATAAAACAGAAAAAGGGAAAAAAAGAATGCACTCTTTAGAGAATAAATATATTTCTTTGTACAAAAAAAAATAAACGTTCCACGTGGAACAAACTTAAAATGTTTGATAAATACGATATTATAGTTGTTGGGGCTGGTCACGCAGGCTGTGAAGCTGCTGCTGCTGCTGCAAACATGGGCTCTAGAGTTTTGCTAGCAACCATGAACATGGGGACAATCGGCCAAATGTCATGTAATCCAGCAATTGGTGGTGTTGCAAAAGGACAAATAGTGAGAGAGATTGATGCTTTAGGTGGTCAAACCGGCATTATAACTGACAGAAGCACAATTCAATTTAGGATGTTAAACCTTTCTAAAGGACCAGCTATGTGGTCACCAAGAGCACAAAATGACAGACAAATGTTTTCAGAAGAGTGGCGCCTGATGCTTGAGGGTATTAAAAATATAGATTTTTGGCAAGAAATGGTTGTTGGGCTTATTGTTAAAGGTAATTCGGTTGTTGGTGTTAAAACAGCCTTAGGTGTAGAAATAAAATCAAAAGCCGTTGTTTTAACAAACGGAACTTTTTTGAATGGACTAATTCATGTTGGAGAAAAAAACTTTGGTGGTGGAAGAAGTGGAGAGGGTGCTTCAAAGGGAATAACAGAACAACTTGAAGATTTTGGTTTTGAGTCGGGGAGAATGAAAACGGGAACACCTCCGAGGGTTGATGGTAGGTCTTTAAATTATAAAGTAATGGAGGAGCAGCCTGGAGATCAGTATGGTGGGTGTTTTTCTTATCTTGAAAAAAATAAAATAAAAAAACAATTGTCTTGTCACATAACATACACAAACACAAAAACTCATGGGTTACTAGAGGAAGGGTTTTCACGTTCACCAATGTTCAATGGTAGAATAAAGGCTGTTGGACCAAGATACTGCCCGTCGATTGAGGATAAAATCACAAGGTTTGCTGAAAAAGAAAGGCACCAAATATTCGTTGAACCGGAGGGTTGGAACACAGTAGAGGTTTATGTTAACGGTTTTTCAACCTCACTTCCCGAAGATGTTCAACTAAAAGCACTCAGATCTATTAAGGGTTTTGAAAAAGTAAAAATGTTTAGACCAGGATATGCTATTGAGTATGATTACTTTCCTCCAACACAACTAAAACACACCCTTGAAACAAAGCCAATAAGTGGGCTTTATTTTGCTGGACAAATTAATGGCACAACAGGATACGAAGAAGCTGCGTGTCAAGGGCTTGTTGCGGGAATTAACGCACATAACAAAATTAATAATAAAGAGAGGTTTGTCCTTGGTAGGTCGGATGCATACATAGGTGTTCTAATAGATGATTTAATAAACAAAGGAACAGAAGAGCCTTACAGAATGTTCACCTCAAGGGCAGAACACAGAATATTATTAAGACAAGACAACGCCGACATCAGACTTACAGAAATTGGTTATAATTTAGGCTTAGCGTCAAGAAAAAGATTAGAGAACCTTGAAAAAAAGAAAAAAAATATTGACGAAATAAGAAAGTATGCCTCTATTACAAAGTTAAGCCCAAAACAGATTAATAACTCTCTGAACAAAATAAAGTCTGCACCAATTAAAGAAAAGAAAAGTTTAGAAGAGTTGTTAAGAAGACCAAATGTTTATTTTGAGAACTTAAATGATAAAAGTGTAGCTGGAATGTGTAAAACAAAAGAAAGGGTGGAGATTGAACAAGTTGAAATTGATATAAAATATGAAAGCTATATTAAGAAAGAAATTGACACGGTAAGAAAAATGAAAAAATTAGAAGATAGTGTAATACCTGAGGGTTTTGATTATGAAAGGATTAAGTCACTTTCTGCGGAAGGTAAAGAGAAACTATCAAAAATTAAGCCTAGATCAATCGGACAAGCTTCTAGAATTAGTGGTGTTAGCCCCTCTGATGTGTCTGTTTTGATGGTTTACATGAAAAAGTAAATATATTTTAAACTATGGTTGTTGAATGCCCACTGTGTGAATCTAAAACAACAATAAAAAGAATAAAAACTAAAGATTTTTCTTTTAGTGGAGAGTTTTTTGAAATCCATGAGTGTAATACTTGTTTGGTGAGTTTTACCCTACCTGAATTAAGCAAAAAAGAACTAGAAAAATATTACAATAAAGAAAAATACCACTCATACCAAAAAGATAATAGTGGATTCTCATTAATTTATAAGTTTATTCAAAAAATCAACAGTCGTTATAAGTTAAATATATTAAATAGACTGGGCATTAAGAACCTATTAGATTATGGATCGGGTTCGGGTGAGTTTGTTCGTTTTTGCAACAATAAGGGTATATCCGCTTTTGGTTTTGAGCCTATAAACAAAGTGAAGAGCGAAATGGTTTACCAAAACATTAAAAAGATTAAAGATAAAAGGTATGATTGTGTTACGCTTTGGCATGTTTTAGAACACACGAAAGACCCTCTCTCTGTCTTAAAGTTTGTTAAGGACGTTTTAAATGAAGGTGGGTGGATTATTGTTGCTTTGCCCAACAAAGATTCATACGATAACATTTATTACGGCGAAACCTGGGCTGGTTATGATGTCCCTAGGCACCAATACCATTTTAATCCAGAATCTTTTAAAAATCTTATTTCGTCAATTGGGTTAAAAACTGAATTCACCAAGCCTCTTTTTTTTGATGCTTTTTATGTCTCTGTTTTGAGTGAAAAGAACTCCAATAATTTATTTTGGTTTATTAGGGGGTTAATAATAGGGTTGTGGTCAAACATACGTGCTTTTTTTAATAAAAAACACTCAAGTATTATATATATTATTAAAAGATGAGGTTTATACTTTTTATACAAGTTCTTGGCTTATTTCTTTCTTGTGCACAGGTAACTCCCTTAACTGGAGGATACAAAGACACCATACCGCCTGGTTTGATTTCATCATACCCAAAAAACAAGTCTGTTGAACAGAAAAGCAAAGATTTTAATTTTATTTTTACCGAGCCTATTGACGCCTCAAAACTTAACGAAAGCCTTATTATATCACCGTTTTATGAAGGAAAAAAAGAAATTAAATATAAAAAAAACACACTCAGTCTGTCATTCGATACAGCGTTTAACACAAACACCACATACATACTAAACTTTGCAGATGGGGTAACTGATATTACGGAAAGTAACCCAGCTGTTGACTTAAAATATATTTTTTCGACGGGTGCTGTTATTGACTCATCGTACATTAGTGGTTTTGTTTTTGACCCCTTAGAAAACTCAATTCCTGAGAAATCTTTAGTTTGTTTGTATCCGAAAGATGATAGCCTTGGTTTGTTTACAAAAAAACCTTTATACTTCTCTTTTACAGATGAAAAGGGATTTTTTAAAATTGAAAATGTAAAGAAGGGAAGTTATAAGGTTTATGCGTATGTTGATGAAAACAAAAACTTTACAACTGAATATAAAGCTGAAAAGTTTGGTGTTATTCATCAGAATATAAAAACCGACTCATCAAAAAACAAACTAATAATACCTATTTACTCAGAAGATTTATCAGAGATTACTCTTTTAAGGTCAAGATCAAAAGGTAGTGTTTTTGACATTAATTATTCTAAGAAAGTAGATAGCATTAACTTTCTTGGAAAGGAATCATTTTATTATAGTTTAAACGATAACAATATTTTGAGGTTATATAGTAAAGGTTACGGGTTGGATTCGACATTATCAATTATAGAAGCGTATGATGCTTTTGGTTATTCAACCTTAGACAGTATTTATGTTAAGTTTGATAATCGCGAAGTAAAGAAAACAAAAACAACTGCAAAAATAAGCACTTATGAAAAGTTAGAACTTGACGACACATTAAATATGATAATATCATATTCAAAACCTCTCATAACAAAAGATATAGATTATTGGTTTGGTTTTGACACTTTAAGAATACCAGATAGTTTATTCAATATAAAAATAGACACTTCGTATTCAAATAAAATAAGCCTATTAATTAAATTAAAAAAAGATTCTGCTATATCATACTTAGATAAAGTTATAGCTGATATAGAGAAAGATAGTCTTAATTGGGCTGAGGACTCAATAGAAATAGAACGCATTAATTATTTAAAAAATATAAAAAGGAGTCAAATAAATTTTAAAATAAAAAAAGGATCAATGATAACTATTGAGGGGGATACTGTTGATAATATTAATAAAACGTTTTATGTTCGAGGTGACGACTTTTATGGCGGTGTTCAAGGTGAAGTAAAATCATTAATAGACAAAAATTATATTATTGAATTAATTTCAACTGATTTTAGAAAAAAATATAAAAACAGTTCTAATAATTTATCATTCAATTTCAAAAAGGTTTATCCAGGTAAATATTTTTTAAGAGTAGTTGAAGATGTAAATAGAAATAACAAATGGGATTATTATAGTGTTAAGTCAAAAAAGAATATAGAAAATATAATATATTATAATGATGAACTAGAAGTAAGATCGAATTGGCTAATTGAAAGTCTTGTTTTTGATGTTGATTTAGAAGTGGATAAAATGTTAGAAAAATAATTTACAACATTTAATTTTTGATAAGATTAAAGATCAATAAAATATCAACATTAATTTTTACACATATATTTTTAAAGGATATAAACATATCTTATAACATGTTGTAAATCAGTTGTTTCTTTATTAATACATTGTTTATATTTTCTTTATATTTTTTATTAACATATAAACATATTAGTTATTAATAATTTAAAATTCATGAATTAAATAATTATATATATATGTTATGTTGTTGAAAAATATATTTAAGATTTGTAAGAAAAATTGTCTCACATTTTATATTCTTGCTTAATTATATGATCGAAAAAATTCAAATAAAAAAAATAGCAGTTATTGGCTCTGGTATAATGGGTTCAAGAATAGCTTGTCATTTAGTTAATGTTGGTTTCGAGGTAATATTACTAGATATATCACCAAAAGAATTAAACGAGAAAGAATTAAAAAACAATAAAAAACTTACTGATAAAGAAGTTAAAAATAGAATTGTAAATGAATCTTTATTGACCGCTGTAAACTCCAAACCATCCCCTTTATTTAACAAAGAAAAATATTTAAAAATAACTACAGGAAATATTGATGAAGACATAAAGCTTGTTACTAAAGTTGATTGGATAATAGAAGTTGTTGTAGAAAATTTAAAAATTAAAAATGAGGTTTATGATTTAATAGAAAAACACAGAAAAAAAGACACTATAATTACAACTAACACTTCAGGTATTCCTATCAACCAAATTTCAAAAGGCAGATCCAAAAACTTTAAAGAAATGTTTTTTGGTACTCACTTTTTTAATCCACCAAGATATTTGCGTCTGCTAGAGATAATACCAGGTAATGAAACAAAAAAACACATTGTCGATTATTTTTTAAAGTTTGGATCTTTGGTTTTAGGAAAAGAAACTGTATTGTGTAAAGATACACCAGCTTTCATTGCAAACAGACTTGGTATATATTCATTAATGTCAACAATTCATTCTGTTGAAAAGTATTCCTTAAGTGTTTCTGAAGTTGACACCCTAACAGGAACAATTATTGGAAGGCAAAAATCAGCGACCTTCAGAACAATGGACGTTGTTGGGTTAGACACCGCTGTTAATGTTTCAAACAACCTACTAAAAGATTTAGAAAACGATGAATCTAAAGAAACTTTTAAACTACCGAGTTTAGTTAAAGACTTATATGAAAAAAAACTATGGGGAGACAAAACAAAGAAAGGTTTTTATAAAAAAGAGATTGATCAAAAAGGAAAAAAAAGGTTTATGGAAATAAACTTTAAAACGTTAGCTTATCAAGAACCAAAAAATATAATAGAAGATTCTATAAAAGACGCAAAAAAGATAGACGATTTAAAAGGTAGATTAAAACACCTTTTTAATATGGAAGGTAAATATGGCGATTTTTATAGATCTACCTTTTGTGATTCTTTTAGATACTGTTCTCTAAGAATACCAGAAGTAAGCGACGATCTTTATAAGATTGACGATGCAATTTGTTCTGGTTTTGGATGGAAACTTGGTCCTTTTCAAACCTGGGATATCTTAGGTATAAAAGACACGGTTTCAGTTATGGAAAGCCTTAACCTAAAACCAGCAGATTGGGTATATGAAATGATAACTAAAGGGTTCAATAATTTTTATAGATACAAAAACAACACTAAAGAGTATTATGATATCAACACAAAAGAATACTGTGAGGTCCCCGGTTCCAGCGGTCTAATAATATTAGACGGTTTTAAAGAGAATAATGTGGTTTGGGAAAATGAAGGGACCACATTATACGATATTGGAGATGGAATTTTAAATTTAGAATTTCACACTAAAATGAATACCATGGGTAAAGAGGTTTTAGATGGAATTAATGAATCTATCAGTATTTGTGAAAAAAGATTTGATGGGTTGGTTATTGGTAATGAGGCTGATTATTTTTCTGCAGGAGCTAATCTTGGGGAGTTGTTTATGATGGCGGGTAATAGGGATTTTAAAAAAATAGATAAAGGTGTAAGTTATTTTCAAAACACAACTATGAGAGCTAGGTATTCTTCCGTTCCTGTGGTTGTAGCTACATCTGGATTAACATTAGGTGGCGGATGTGAACTTAGCTTCCACGCAGATGCAATACAAGCACATAATGAGACTTACATTGGTTTGGTAGAGTTAGGTGCAGGTTTGGTTCCAGCTGGAGGAGGAACAAAAGAAGCTGTATTAAGATTATCAGAAAGCTATAAAAAAGGAGACCCCGAATTTAACAAACTGATGGCTTGGTTTATGAACATTGCCTCGGCAAAAGTATCCACCTCAGCAGAAGAAGGTATAAAATTAGGGTTTATAAAAACATCTGATGCAACTACATCAAACAGAAACCTTTTGTTAAAAGACGCCAAAGAAAGAGCTTTAAGTTTAGTCTCAAGTGGTTATGTACAACCGAGTCCAGTTGAAAACATAAAGGTTCATGGAAGGTCTGCAATAGCAATGTTTAATGCTGGTATAGAAACCATGAAAGAAGGCGGTTACATTACCGAGTACGATCAGTTTATTGCAAAAAAATTAGCTCATATTATGTGTGGTGGAGACTTAACCCAAGAAACCCTTGTTAATGAACAGTATTTGTTAGATCTTGAAAGGGAAGCTATGATAAGTTTGTGTGGAGAACAAAAAACAATTGAGAGAATGCATTCAATTTTATTTAAAAGAAAACCATTAAGAAATTAGAATTATGAAATCAGCTTATATTGTTTCTGGATTACGTACCGCCGTTGGAAAAGCAAAAAAGGGAGGTTTTAGATTTGTGAGACCAGATGACTTAGCGGCTAATGTTATTAAATCGCTCGTAAAAAAAACAAAAGGTTTAGAGGGAATAATGGTAGATGACCTCATTGTTGGTAACGCTGTTCCAGAAGCTGAACAAGGTATGCAAATGGCAAGATATATATCTTTGCTTTCTCTCCCAAAAGAGGTTCCTGGTCTTGTAATCAACAGGTATTGTGGTTCTGGATTAGAGGCTATACATCTTGCTTGTGCTAAAATAAACGCAGGATCTGCAGAGTGTGTAATAGCTGGTGGAACAGAATCAATGAGTATGGTTCCTATGACCGGCTATAAATCCGCTCTTAATTATAACATATCGGTTAATAATCCAGACTATTATTTAAATATGGGCTTGACAGCTGAAAAACTTGCAAAAAAATATGATATTAAAAGAGAAGACTCTGATCTTTTTTCTTTCAACTCACACATGAAAGCTACCAAAGCAATTGAAGACAATATATTTAAAAAAGAAATACTTCCTTATGATGTCGAACAGGTGTATTTAGAAAACGGCAAAAGAAAAACAAAAAAATGGACAGTTTCACAAGATGAGGGTCCAAGAAAGGATACAAGCATGGAGGTTTTATCTAAACTTAGACCAGCTTTTAAAGTAGGTGGTCAGGTTACCGCTGGTAATTCTTCCCAAATGTCTGACGGAGCAGCTTTTGTTGTTGTTATGTCTGAGGATATGGTTAAAAGATTAGATGTTAAACCCATTGCAAGGATGGTTTCCTACGCAACAGCTGGTGTAGAACCCAGTATCATGGGAATTGGACCAGCTGAGGCTGTTCCAAAAGCATTAAAAATCGCAGGGTTGAATATTAATCAAATTGATCAAGTGGAATTAAATGAGGCTTTTGCAGCACAAGCGTTATCTGTAATAAAAGCTTTAGAATTAAATCAAGAAATAGTAAATGTTAATGGTGGTGCTGTAGCTTTGGGTCATCCGTTAGGAATGACTGGAGCAAAATTATCTATTCAACTTATAAACGAAATGAAAAGAAGAAACCAGAAACACGGAATAGTAACAGCTTGTGTTGGTGGCGGTCAAGGTGTTTGTGGTGTTTTTGAAAACCTCACTTAATTACCTCCACAACAACCTCTACCTCTACAGGAATATTACTAGGTAAAGAAACCATTCCAACAGCAGACCTCGCGTGTTTTCCTCTTTCTCCAAAAACATCAACAATAAAATCAGAAAACCCATTAATAACGGCGGGTTGTTGATAAAAATCAGGTGTTGAGTTTACCATTCCAATCACCTTAACAAAACGTTTTACTTTGTTAAGATCACCAATTTCTTTTTTTAGAGAGGCTAATATATTGATGCCGACCAGTTTAGCCGCTTCATACCCCTCTTCAATTGTCATGTCTTTTCCAAGTCTACCAGAAACATAACCACCATTTTCTAACCTTGGTCCTGTTCCAGAAACATAAACTAAGTAACTTGAGCTTCCTTCAGAAAAACGGACCGTTGGTACATAATTCGCAACTGGCTCTCCTGGCTCTGGGAGATTAACATTAAGGTTTTTAATTCTTTCTTCAATATCGTAATCATAAAAGGAACGCTCCTCTTTAACACAACCAACTAAAATTAAAATTAAAATCAAATACTTAAGCTTCTCCATAGGATGTAATTATAATATTTCTTGTTTTTCCACCATTACGGTGCTCACACAAATATATCCCCTGCCAAGTTCCAAACAAAGGAACACCTTTTTTAATTGGAAAGTTTATAGATGACCCAAGTATACTTGTTTTAATGTGAGAGGTCATGTCATCCAAACCCTCATAGGTGTGCTTGTAATAAGTTTCTTTGTCCGATACCATTTTATTAAAATGTGTTTCAAAGTCATCTCTTACTGTTGGGTCAGCGTTTTCGTTTATCGTGAGACTTGCAGATGTGTGTTTCATAAAGATATTTACTATACCTGTGATTTTTGGAATATGCCTCACAACTTCGTTTGTTATTAAATGAAAACCCCTTGGTTGAGCGTTTAGTTTTATTTCTTTTTGTTCAACCATCTATACCCGCTTTCATTTTTTCTGCATTTTCTGCTATTCTCAAATTCTCTGTGAATGTGAACAACCCTCCAGCTAGAACGTCGGGTAAGTTATGTGTTGTGAATCCAATTCTATGGTCAGTCACTCTACCTTGAGGGTAGTTATATGTTCTTATTTTATCAGACCTGTCCCCAGACCCAACCATTGTTTTTCTTTTTCCAGCAATCTCATCATTTCTTTTCTTAACTTCAATTTCATAAAGTTTGGATTTTAATACCTTAAGCGCTTTGTCATAATTAGCGTGCTGTGATCTTCCATCTTGACACTCTACCACAACACCTGTTGGTTCGTGTGTTAGCCTAACAGCGGACTCAGTCTTATTTACGTGTTGTCCTCCTGCACCAGACGCCCTGTATGTGTCTTTTCTAATATCAGAAGTGTTAATTTCTAATTCAACATCTTCTGCTTCAGGGAGAACAGCAATTGTTGCAGCAGAGGTGTGAACACGTCCTTGGGTTTCTGTTTCAGGCACCCTTTGAACACGATGAGTGCCAGCTTCAAACTTAAGCTTACCAAATACGTCTTCTCCCTCAACAGAACAAACTATTTCTTTATATCCACCAGAAGTTCCTTCATTGTAGTTGATAACATCAAACGACCATTTGTTTTTTTCTGCATAAAGTTGATACATTCTAAGTAAGTCACCAGCAAATATTGCAGCCTCATCGCCACCTGTACCAGCTCTTATTTCTAATATCGCACTTTTTTCATCGTCTGGATCTTTTGGTATTAACAGGACCTTTAAAGACTCTTCTTCGTTTTCTTTTTTTTTGTAGAGGTTCTCTAGCTCCTCTTTTGCCATTTCTCTAAACTCTTCATCTTTTTCAGATTCTAAAACTTTTTTCGCCTCTTTAATTCCAGATAATGTTTGGCTATGTTCGTCATATTTTTTTACAATCTTCCCTAACGATTTATATTCTTTATTTAATGAAGTATATTTTTTTATATCCTTTACGGTTTCAGGGTTAGAAAGCTCCTCCTCTACTTTTAAATATTTTTCTTTTATCTCTTTTAGTTTATCAATCATACAAAAAAACAAATAATTTAAATCACAACGAATATATAAAACCTTATTATAATAAATTTGATAAAAGTATATTTAAATAAAATATATTTTATTAATTGGTGTTACTAATAAATGAGAATATTAAAAAACATTATTTTAACCTTCATTATTGTTGTCTTTTTTTACCCTTGCTTTTCTCAAAACTCCGGTTACTTTTTAAAAAAATTTGTTGTTTGTTATACAGTTGAAAACAACAAAAACCAAACAGAAGTTCTTGAGAAACTTCACCAAAAATTAATTTCAAATGGAATCGATGTTGTTAACTATATCGACTCAATAAACATCTATATTAATGACGAGATAACACTAAACCTTATGAAATATTTTGACGAGAGGGAAATTAGTGGTGTTATATTTTTCAATGATAAAAAGCTATCCTTTACCCATAAATCTGAGTTAAATAAAAAACAAAAATCATTTGAATTTGTTTTTGAAGGTGACAGCGCCGTGCAACTTTTGAAAGAAACAATTATTCTTAACAACCCTAAACAATCAAACTTTCTTTTTTCCCCAAAACCAGAATATATAAACAGTATAGTGACACCCAGAACCACCGCTGTTTTAAATAAACCAAACATTAGTAAAAGTACAATTGGGCTCGTTGATTTTAACTTTAAAGATATGCCTAATAATATACTGACAGTTGAAAAAAAAGAAGATTACAGGTATTATTTTTCTAATAACATTAGCTATGTTATTTCTTTTTATAGAGGAACAGCAGGTTTTATTTCGAAATCATATAAAACCAAAGAGCTTGACCCCGATCAAAATAAAAAGATTCTTGTGTTAGTTCTTGAAAACACAGCGACAAGAAATAAATTTTTCTACTACAAAGAAAATTTAAAAACAAAAGAGGAATTACTGGATGATTTCTTGATTAACTAAAATCAATTTTTTTATTCATAAAAGGAATCAAAGCCATAATAGTCGCCTCCTTATAATACTTTGTTCTGTCTATTAACCCTCTAGTGAGTAATCCAACTGCTCCGTCTTTTTGTTTTGAGTTTTCTCTATTAAAAAACACATCATCTGCATGTCCTAATTCAACACCACTCTCAACCAACTTTTTAATTTCATCAGGAAGTTGAAAAAGAGATGTCTTTCCGTAACCGAAACCCTTATTGTTTTTTACTATCACCCAAGCAAAGGCAAAGAGTTTGTTTTTAAACTTTAAACAACCACCCTCTATTCCTACATAAAAATCACCACCGTTACTTTTCATATTCAAAACCCGATTTTTTGCTCCATTAAAAGTTTCTTCGTTTGTCATTGGTTGGTTAGAGACATCTGACTCAACCTTTATTCCTTTTATAGAAAAAAGCTGCTTGGGGAAAACATCAAAAAAAGCCTCTTTGACAGCGTTAACCTTGGTGGGGTTTTTAGACCCGACCAATACAGTTAGTCTATTTCTATCCACTTTTCATCAAGGTTTTTTTTAAAGGTTAATGTTTTTCTTTGCGAGCCAAGGTTAATACCCACAACATTCATTTGTGAATCCAAGTGATCCAATAAAACTGTGTTTTTTATATAAAAAGTTTTAGATAAATTGTTTTTTTTTGTGAACAAAACCACATTCACAGTTTCTGTATAATCACTACCCTCAAAGACTAAACGATCAACCAAAAACTCTTGACTGGTATTGTTGATTTTAAACTTAAAGTTTTTGATAACATAGTTTAAAATCTTTGATTTTTCCTCATCAGTAATCTTTGAGGATTCACCGTATATGTTCAAAGCATCAAAAACATCATCTTTAAATATCCTAAAAGAAAAAAACAAATTGTCACCTTTCTCATAAACATTACAAACACTTACATATACCGCGTGCGCATTAACATCATAAGTTTTTATCCAAAAAAGAAAAAAAATAAATAAAAATCCCCTATAAACCATACTTATCAATAAGGTATACTAGAGAGGCCATTGATGCCGTTCCAAGTTCCATTTCTCTAGGGTGAATTGATTCAAAAACATCTTTTTCTGTATGATGTATTTCAAAATATTTTTGTCCATCTATACTTAAACCAAACATAGGAGTTCCTGTTCTCCTGTGTAACGGCCCAATATCAGCACCGCCACCGCCTTTAGAAAAATAAGAGATGGTGTTTTTGTTGAAGTATTTTAACCAATCTTGTATTTTTTCAAGTTGTTTATCACTTCCAGAAAAACCAAACCCCCTTGGAACATATGCGCTAGCATCACTTTCAATTGCAACAATATGATTTTCATTGTTTTTTATAGCCATTTCAGCATATTTTGTGCCACCTCTCAAACCATTTTCTTCATTCATAAACATTACTGCGCGCAGTGTGTTTTGTGGTTTTATTCCTTGTCTTTGAAACAATCGCAAGGCACCTATTGAGTGTATACAACCAGCACCATCATCGTGTGCTCCTTCACTAACATCCCATGAATCTAAATGTCCACCAACCAAAATTATTTTTTCAGGGTTTTTAGATCCTTTTATTTCACCGATAACATTGTGAGAAAGAGCATCAGGAAACCATTTTCCTGATAACTTAACAGTTAGTTTTGTTTTTGGATTTGATTTAATTTTTTCTGATAATTTTATTGAAGATAAAACACCTAATCCCCCGTGGGCAATACTATCAACACCTTCTTTATATGACATACTACCTGTATGTGGGAAGTCATCATTTCCAGAGGATAACGACCTAAAAACAGACGCTACTGCACCGTACTCTGCTGCCTTAATTGCACCCAACCTTCTTTGAAAGCCAGTTTCACCATATGAAGCTCCTATGTTAATATACCTCTGATTGAACGCTTTGTTGTAAAAAACTATTTTTCCCTCAACACCTTCTTTTCCTAAAACATCAAGCTCTTCTAATGAAAGTACCTCGACCACCTCGGCGGTTATACCTCCCTCAGGTGTAGATACTGTTCCACCAGCACCCATTATTCTTAAACTTATCTTCTCTTCACCATCAAAATAATAGCACTCTTCCACAGAACCCCTTTCCCAGTGTGGAACCATAACCTCTTGTAGATAGACGGTATCAAAACCATAACCCTCCATAACCTCTTTTGACCATAAAACAGCTTTTTTTGCCCCCTCAGAACCACTTAGTCTTGAACCAACATTTTTAGATAAGTCCCTTAACAACTCATAACTCTCTCTGTCACCCAACGCATCCCCGTAAAAAGTATTAATAACCTCCGCGGTTTTTTCGTCATACGGTTTTTGGTTTTTGCAGCTTAATATAAACAGACTTAGTATTATGAATATGTATTGGTGTTTTCTCATTATAATTTGGGTTCTTAAATTAAAAATTCATTATAGTTGAAATTTAATAAAAAATTTAAGATTTATACCTATAATGAGTAAGCCTTAATAAAAACATAAGAAATAAAAACACCATAGCTTAGAATTGAAAAGAAAGCGTGCTTCTTGTTTACTCCCCCTTTTCTTGTATAAAGAAATATTGAAAGTAGGGTTAAACCAACAAACCACCATGAAAAAGAGGATATTAAATTTATTATGTCAGCAGTCAAATATATTGGTCCTTTTAAAATTGTAAAAACAAATAAAGGAAGTCCAAGAGCCACACAAAGGTTAAATATGTTGCTTCCGTAAGCATTAGAAACAGCATCATCATAATTTCCATCTTGAGCATCTTTATATGATATAATTGTATCTGGAAAACTACTTCCCACTGCTGCAAATATTAAAGCAACAAATAACAAAGGGACACCTAGGCCTTGAAAATCTCCAAGATAAGGAACTGTGTATTTTTCACTACCCAACCACTCACAGGCAATAACTAAAAAATAACAAACAAAACCAATAACAAGTGAGGATACTGTGAAAACAAACCAAGCTTTCTTAGAATTTAGCTTTCTGTTACCAATCAAAATTCTCTTTAGATCAAAGATCATAAAAGCAGAAAGTATTGATATTTTTTGTTTTTCGGTAAAAGGTTCTTCATAATCAATATTATCTCCACCTTTCATGGTTTTAAATAAATAAAAAACATATAATCCATATATTAATACTAAGATGAAGCTCTCTTTCCAGGTTATTTCTCCTTGTTGAATAAAGTAAATTAGTATTATTTCAACTAATAGCAACCAAACCCCATCTCTTAAAATTATTTTTCTCGACACCTCTACTTGACTTTTTTTAGATTTTGATAATACTCCAATTATTGCTGCAGATGGTATAATTAAAGAGTTAAAAAGAACACTTCCAAAAGAAGTTCCAACACCACCTGAAAACCCAGTAACATCTTGTAAATAAAATAAGAAAAACAAAGCGATAAATAGTTCAGGCATTGAGCTGGCAACAGCGTTAATTGTTGCTCCTTTAACCCCATCTTTTAAATTTCTACCAATATAATTAGACCCCTCTATAAAAGTATCTCCCGCCCTCCATATTACATAACCACAAATGGAGATTAAAACCAATGGAACTATTAAACCTGTCATATTTAAAGAATATAAAAATAAACTATTTAAAAACCCAGACAATGATCATTATAAAAAAACTAACTTATTCTACTCCAGTTTATATTATTGTTTTTGTTTTTAATAAGATGTTTTTTGATTGGTTCATTTTCCACTTTAGATAGATTAGGATCCAAATTTATAACCTTTTGAGCGATAGACCTTGTTTTTACGACAACATCATGATCCTCAGAAAGATTTGTAAATTCTAACTCTGGTAGACCACTCTGTTTAGTTCCCATCATATTACCAGGGCCCCTCATTTTTAAATCATAGTTTGCTATTTTAAAACCATCCGAAGTTTTAACCATAGCCCCAATTCTTTCTTTAGATTCACTAGATATTTTATACTTGGTCATTAAAATACAATATGATTGTTTATCACCCCTACCAACCCTTCCCCTCAACTGGTGAAGTTGAGATAAACCAAATCTTTCAGCACTTTCAATTAATATAACCGTAGCGTTTGGAACATCAACCCCTACTTCAATAACTGTGGTAGAAACAAGAATTTTACTAACACCATCTGAAAACCTTTTCATTTCATAGTCTTTGTTTTCTGGTTTCATTCTACCGTGTAAAATTCCAATTTGGGTATCTGGAAAGTATCTTTCTAAACTCTTATACCCATCCATCAAATCTTTATAATCTTTTGTTTCAGACTCATCAATTAATGGGTACACAATGTATACCTGTTGACCCTCATTTATGGTTTTAGATATAAAATTGAAAACCTTTAACCTTGAATTATCATTTCTATGACTAGTTATAATTTCTTTTCTTCCCAAAGGAAGCTCATCGATTACCGAAACATCTAGATCTCCGTAAAGAGTAAGAGCGAGTGTTCTTGGTATTGGTGTTGCTGTCATTACTAACACATGGGGATAAAATTGTTTCTTCTTCGACCAAAGTTTTGCTCTTTGGGCTACACCAAATTTATGCTGTTCATCTATTATCACTAAACCCAACTCATTAAAAACAACAGTTTTCTCAATTAGAGCGTGAGTGCCAATTAAAACGTTAATCTTTCCACCTTTAAGTTGATCTAACAACACCTTTCGATCTTTGTTTTTTGTAGATCCTGTAAGAATTGATATAGAAATTTGTAATTTTTCTCTATATTTTTTTAAACTTTTATAATGTTGGTAGGCAAGAACCTCTGTGGGCGCCATAAAAGCAACTTGAGTTCCCTCTTCAATTGCGAATAACATACACATGAAGGCTACAATTGTTTTTCCACTACCAACATCACCCTGTACTAGTCTGTTCATTTGATTTCCTGAAGACATATCACCATAACACTCTTTAATCACTTTTTTTTGAGCTCCTGTTAAAGAAAAAGGAATATGTTTTTTATAGAAATTTGTAAGTAATTTCTTTTTTTTAAAGACATACCCCGGAAATGAAGAAAGTCTTTTATTTTTTATTTTTAATATTTGTAGCTGCAGAAAAAATAACTCCTCAAACTTTAAACGCTCTTTTGCCTTTTCTGCTAGTTTTTTATTTTTTGGGGTGTGAATATATCTTAAAGCCTCCGCTCTACTAATTAATTCCATCTCTTTAATTATCAAGTCAGATAGATTTTCTTCTACCCAAGGTATTGTCCTATTTAGAACTTCATTTATTATTCTATTAAAAAAACGATTATTTATAAACCCTCTTTTTAGTTTATCAGTTACTGGGTAGACTGGTCTTATGCCCAATAAGGTACTACTCAAATCATTAACTTCTGGATGAATGAAAGATATGTTTTTTTTATAAATTTTTGGTTTACCAAATATTAAATATTTTTTCCCTACCTGAATTTTATCCTCCACCCACTCAACTCCCTTTAACCATGTTAAATCAGCATAACAAGAACCATCCTTAACCTTAACTGTTAGTTTTTTATTTTTAAAACGCCCACCTTTTGTTTTTTTTAATACTTGTATTAAGTAAACCCCTTGTTTTTCTTCTAGAACCCCCTCGGAGATTTTTATGATATTAGATCGATCTTCATACCTGAAGGGAAAGTAATGAAGCATGTCGTTGAGTGTATATATATTTAACTCTTTATTAAGCAAGTTTGCTTTTTGAGGCCCAACACCCTTAATAAATTCTATTTTAGTATTTAAACCATTCTCACTCATCCCAACTTAATGTATTTAAAACATGGAGCATGTCTCTCTTCAAATAACTCACAATAGGCAACAGAGAATCACCTCTTATGGGGTTTTTAAAATATAAAGCAGCTCTCATAAAATTTTGATTGCTGTCTGTAGTAATAAACTGAAAGGGTGTTGGAACCTCACCCTTTAATTCAAATAAAACAGCATGTTTATCATCTTTTGTTCTCACGTTTGTTTCGTTTATCGATGATGCTTTAATTTTATGTTTACTAATTAATTTGTAGGCTTCTTCAGTTAAGGAGTTTAATTTATTTGTTGATTTAAATTTTTTTGTTGTTATTAATATTTCACAATTATATCTTTCGTAATTTAAGTTTAACCAACCTTTATCTTTATTTATATCATGACTAGCAATAGCATTTTTTTCGAATTGAAATTCACCAGGAATTTTTAAAACTTTATAAATTGGATTAGGAATAGTTATCTGATTTAACCCTCTTGGTTTTGGCTGATAGTTTTTTTCACAACTTAATATTATTATAAATATTAAACCAAAGAATTTATTTTTTTGACTTCCTATAAATTTTAACACGTCTTATTCTTTTATTATCGACAGACATTATTGTAAAAATATAATTATCAAATTTTATTTTATCACCCTTTGTAGGTATTTTGGAATTAATCTCTAATAAAAGCCCCCCTAAGGACTCACTGTCTCCTTTTGCGAGATTAAAATAATCTTTTCTTTCTCCAATAGCTTTACAAAAGTCATTTAATGAGGTTTTTCCCTCAAATAAAAATGTGTTCTTATCAATTTTTTTATATTGAAAAGTTTCTTCGAAATCAAACTCATCTTTGATGTCACCAACTATTTCTTCAATAATATCCTCGAGGGTAATTAACCCAGAAACTCCCCCATACTCATCAATAACCATAGCCAGGTGAACTCTTTTTTCTTGGAAGTCTTTAAATAAAATGTCTATGTTTTTGTTTTCAGGAACGAAAAACGCAGGTCTTATTTTTTTATTCCAATTATAAACATCCTCTTTCAAGTGTGGAATAAGATCTTTCACATACAAAACACCCTCAATATTATCAATAGTTTCTTTATATACAGGAATTCTTGAATAACCATATTTTATAATCTTTTGAGCTATTTCCTTGAAGCTCTCATCTTTTTCAAAAGCAACAACATCCACCCTCGACTTCATTATTTCTTTTGTTTTTATTGTACCGAAATTTATTATTCCCTCCAAAATATTTTTTTCTTCAACAGAAGCGCTCTTGTCAATTGTAAGACTCATAGCTTTGTTTAACTCCTCTTTAGTGCTTTCTAAATAAATTTTTTCTTTGGGTTTTAAAGCGTTAGATAGGCCGAGAAGTATGTACACTAATGGTTTGAAAATAAAATATGAGAAGCTTATAATTCTGTGGCTTCCCTTAACAAAAAACATTTTATTTTTATTAGCATAAACTTTAGGTATAATCTCACCAAAAAACACAATAACTAACGTTACAACAATTGTTAGTGTTAAAAACACAAGATTTGATTTACCAAAGATATTCCAGGTAAAATATGCTGAAAGAGTGATCACAGCAACATTAACTAGGTTGTTTAGAATTAATATTGTTGCTAAAAGTTTCTCTGGTTTTTGTAGTAATCGAATCATTCTAACCAAACTTTCAGGTCCAGATGTGTTTATTGTTTTTTTCTGTGTATTCGTTAGTGAAAAAAAAGCAACCTCAGAGCCAGATATTAATCCTGATAACACCATTAAACTCATTAAAATAGAAACTTGAATAGAAACTGACAACAAATCAATCTCCAAGGCTTGACTAAGTAGCATGTAAGAAAGGTCGGGATCTAATAGTTCTGTTTCCAATCGATGTTAATTAAAAAGGCAAATCATCCTCATCGGAGTTATTTGTGTTTTCAGAAGGGTTATTCTGAGCGTTTTCTTGTTGTTCAGGAGGTCTTCCAAGAAGAGTTATTTCTCTCCCAACAACCTCAGAAATATATTTCTTAACACCATCCTTGTCTTCGTAGGAACGGTTTGAGATCTTTCCTTCAATATAAACTTGACTACCTTTTTTTAAGTAGTTTTCTGCAATATCTGCAAGTGGTGACCATAATACTATATTATGCCACTCAGTATTAGTTACTTTCTCGCCAGATTTATTCTTATAAGTTTCACTTGTAGCTAGTGAGAAATTTGCAACACCCCTTCCGTCATCCAATCTTCTAACTTCAGGGTCTTTACCAAGATTTCCCAAAAGAATAACTTTATTAACGCCAGACATACTTGAAATTAATAATTAACAATGGCATTTCAAATAATTGTCAATAACTTTTGGTACAGCATACTTATTTATGTCTGTTTTGTTTACAAATTTTAAATTCAATCTTTTTTTAATAGAACTTAATGCGTTTTTATTCGGTATGAAAATTTTAAAAAAATTGATATGTATATTTTGATGGCTTAATACCCCCTTTTTCTTATTTGGAACGCTCATTAATTTGCCTGTTTTATGTCCTTCTATTTTTTTTAGGAAATTTTTTACCGCTTTTTGTTTGTTCTTTTCCTCTAACAAATAAAATTCATTTAAGTTTAACCAAATATCCTTCTGTTTTCTTTTTTGCATTAAAAATAACTCATCATTTTCAAGAATGAAGTAATTAAAATAACGGTTTTTCTTAACTCCTCTTTTATTTTTAATAGGAAAGAAGTTTTGTTTATCATTTCTATTAGCTATGCAGGAATATCTAATTACACATTTATCACAATTTGGTTTTTTAGAGGTACAAACAGAGCCTCCAAAGTCCATAATTGCCTCGTTATAAACACCCACAGATTTAATGTTCTCCCCAATGTTTAGGCTTATATCTTCGAAGAAAGAATATGCATTACTGTTTGATATGTTTTTGTTTATACCATAATACCTAGATAATACTCTATAAACGTTTGCGTCAACAACGAATTTTCTTTCATTATAACATATCGAGGAAATAGCCGCTGCTGTATATCTACCTACACCAGGTAGTTTTAATAACTCATCATAATTTTTAGGAAACACCCCTCCCATCTTTTCTGATATTAAAATAGCTGTTTTATGAAGGTTTTTTGCTCTGTTGTAATATCCTAATCCTTGCCACATATTATATATTTCCTCCTCTTTTGCTTCTGCTAGATCTTTTATTTTAGGGAACTTTTTAATGAAGGTATCATAATATTTTAAACCCGTTTCCATTTGTGTTTGTTGAAGGATTATTTCGGATAACCATACGGAGTAAGGGTCTTTGGATTTTCTAAATGAAAGGTTTCTGCCATATGTTTCAAACCACTTAATAAGTGAGTTTGAAAAATCAATACCATTCCTCTTTTTGTTCATTGTACATTATAAACTAATTTTGTATTTAATTCAAAAAATTAAAATAAAAAAGTGAGAAAATTAGAATTAATAAATAAAGTGTCTAAAGTAACCGGAATTGATAGACAAGATGTTGATGAAACAGTTGAGGCTACAATTCATACAATTAAACAAGCTCTCGTTAATGGAGATAGTGTTTTTATAAGAGGTTTTGGTAGTTTTGTCAACAAAAAAAGAGCAAAAAAAATAGCAAGAAATATTTCAACAAATACCGCTCTTATATTAGAGGCTCATTATGTGCCTTCTTTTAAACCCTCTAAAAAGTTTGTTGAGTCAGTTAAGGAGAACAATAAAGTTAATAACTAAATGAAGGCTTATCAAATTCAATTATTATTGGTCTTATCTGGTTTAATGCTTATTTATCTTCTATTTCAGTTACCAACTTCAGTCATGGAAATTGAGAAGGTTGAAGAAAAAGTTAATCAAACAACGTCTATCTCAACAGCTATGGATTTGATTAGAGGGGAAAATCCAATGGAGGGTATATTTATGTTAAGAGAAATTTTAGAAAAAGACCCTAAAAACAAAGAGGCATTATATAATCTAGGTGTTTTATCTATTCAAACAGCTCAATACCAAAATGCTGTAAATAGATTTAATCAGATAATAGCTATTGATTCATCAGATAAAAGAGCATATTTGCAGTTAGGAATCAGTCACTATTACCTTGAAAATTTTAATTTGTCTGATTCTATTTTTAAAAACATTAAAGAATCAAATGATTCTTTGCTTATTAATGAACTAAATATTTTTTTAAGTAAATAAAGTCATAAAGCTTATGCCTAGTGGTAAAAAAAGAAAAAGACATAAAATATCAACACACAAAAGAAAAAAGAGATTAAGAAAAAACAGACATAAAAAGAAATAAAACCTAGAAACTATGAGTAGCGAGCTAATAATAAATTCATCTCGCGACAAAAGTAGAATCGGGCTCCTAAAGGATAAAAAACTTGTCGAATTTCATCAGGAAAGTGATGAAACTAAATTCAATGTTGGTGATATATATGTAGGAAAAGTTAAAAAAATCAATAAAAGCTTAAACGCAGCTTTTATTGATATTGGTTTTGAAAAAGACGCATTTCTACATTATCTAGACCTAGGACCCCAGTTTTTGTCGCTTAAAACCTTTGTAAAAAAGTTAAGAGGTAAAGGTAAAAACACACCTTATGAATCCTTTAAAAGATTAGAGGATATAAATAAGTTTGGAAAAATTAATGAAGTTCTTACAAAAGGGGACGAATTATTGATTCAAATTGTAAAGGAACCGATATCAACTAAAGGACCAAGGGTCACAACCGAGCTTTCTTTAGCTGGTAGATTTTTAATTTTAGTATCTTTTTCTGATGCCATAAACATATCAAAAAAAATAACAAATAGAGAGGAAAGGGTGCGAATGATTAATCTCATTAAATCAATTAAACCTAAAAACTTTGGAGTTATTGTTAGGACTGTTGCTGAAAACAAGTCAGTTTCGGAGTTAGATAAAGATTTGAAGTCTTTGATTTCTTCTTGGAAAGAAGGAATAAAAAAAATTAAAAAGGCTAAGGTTGGAGAAAAGGTTTTAGGAGAAGAAAACAGAACAACGTCACTATTAAGAGATATATTAAATTCCTCTTTTGATAATATTATTATAGATGAGAAAAAGTTATTTACTGAGGTAAAAGAGTACGTTAAAAAATATGAACCAAAAAAAGAAAAGATTGTAAAATTTTATTCTTCTCCAGCTCCTATTTTTGAAGTTTATGGAATTGAAAAACAACTTCAAGACTTGTTTGGGGAAACGGTCCCTATATCTAATGGTGGATATGTAATTATTCAACACACTGAGGCCCTCCATGCTATCGATGTCAATAGTGGTAAAACTAGTAAAGTTTCTAATCAAGAGGAGGCGGCTTTAAAAGTAAATTTAGATGCTGCTGATACAATAGCTCGTCAATTAAGGTTGAGAGATATTGGTGGAATAATTGTTATTGACTTTATCGACTTAAAGAAGATTTCTAATAAAAGGAAGTTATATGAGGCTATGAAAAAAGCTATGGAGGATGATAGGTCAAAACACACGATACTCCCTTTATCAAAATTTTGCCTTATGCAAATTACAAGACAAAGAGTAAGGCAGGAATTAAAAATGTCTAAAGAAGACGCTGAGTTAGATCAAGATGGAACTGAAGCAGCTGATATGATTGAGAAAAAAATTGAGCACTTATTTGTTAAACAAAATGAAAAACAATTAACACTAGTGGTTCACCCATATTTATATTCTTATTTTACCATAGGTGTATTGTCAAGACAATACAAATGGTTTATAAAACACAGAAGGTGGGTTAAAATTGAAAAAGATAATAACATTGGCATTAAAGATTATGTCTTTTTAGACTCTAACAGGCAAATAATTCAAACCAAAAAGTGAGATTTATTTTTTTTCTGCTAGTTTTTTTGTTTTATTCCTGTTCTAACAAAAATTGTGATTTACCTTCCTATAAATCGGTTGATAATGAGATAACCATAAATAACTACATCGATAGTATTATAAAAATTAATAATCAATCAGAGTTTATTCAATTTTTAAATAAAAACTCAAAAATATTATATCCGTTTTTCGATGTGAAAGAGAGTGATATAAGTAAAAGGGAACAATATATAGGTTCAATTTACTCAAACCTAATTGATAATGTCTATTATGACAGTTTGCATAATGATGTGGTAAACACGTTTGATAATATAGATGAAATTATAGATGAGATAAATTATTCTTTTAATATATATAACAGAAACAGTAACAATAAATTTACACCTGATATTAATGTATTAGTTTCTGGTTTTTTTCACGATATTGAGGTCGATAGTGAAAATATCACAATAGGAATTGAATATTTTTTAAATAAAAATAACAAGTTTAAACCAAGTGATTTACCATCCTATGTACTTGATAGGTATACGCCAAAACATTTAACCTCAACTATTTTATCAACATTCTTTTCACAGTTTAATATTTACGACCAATCAGATCAATCAATGATCAACGAAATGATAGCGTTTGGTAAATTATATTACATTATATCGAAAATACTTCCCTGTGTAAATCATAATATAATTTTAGGATACTCCTCGGAAGATTATGATAGAATTCAAGAGAATGAAGCTTTTATTTACAGTTATTTTATTCAAAATGAATTGTTTTTCAATCAGAAAGATGAAGTAAAGAAAAAATACCTTGATGAAAGACCAAAGACTTTTGAGATATCCTCACAAATTCCAGGAAGAATTGGAAGGTGGCTTGGTTATCAGATTGTTCGGTCTTTTATGGAATCTTCACTATACAGTTATGAGGAATTATTATTAGAGTCTGATTATACAAAAATTTTTTATAGCTCAAATTATAAACCAATTTAGTTTTGAATAAAAAGGATAAGGTAAAATTTGTCATTAACTCTTTGGAAAAACTTTATCCAAAAGTATCAGCCCCACTTGATCACAAGGACCCATATACTTTTTTAATTGCAGTTCTTTTATCAGCTCAAAGTACTGACGCTGGTGTGAACAAGGTCACACCAATACTATTTAAAAAAGCAGATAACCCATACGATATGATAAAATTAACTGTAGAAGATATTAGGAATATAATAAGGCCCGTTGGATTATCACCTATGAAATCAAAAGGTATTTATGGCCTGTCGAAAATACTAATTTCTAAATATGGAGGTAAAGTTCCTAAAGACTTTGATGCACTTGAGTCATTACCAGCAGTGGGACATAAAACAGCAAGCGTTGTTATGTCCCAAATTTTTGATGTTCCAGCTTTTCCTGTGGATACCCACATACACCGTTTGATGTATAGGTGGTGTTTTTCTAATGGAAAAAGTGTATCAAAAACAGAAAAAGATGCAAAAAGATTATTTCCAAAGCATTTGTGGAACAAACTTCACCTACAAATTATATTCTATGCCAGGGAATATTCACCAGCTAGAGGATGGTCTCTTGATAAAGATTTTATATCCTCTAAAATAGGCCGTCGATCTGAAATTAATAAAATAAAGAAATAGGATTTTAATTTATTTTCTCAGCAAAACTTAGAGTTGAAGAATAATCTTTAATTTTTTTAATAACTGAATCAGATGGTTTAAATAACAATTCATCCAAAACTTTTTTTGTGTTGGATAACATTTCAACCTCATCTCTTATGTTTGAGTCAGTTAAATATTTAAAATTAAATTGATTTTGTTTTTCTTCTTCTAATTCGTTGTAGACATATTTTACTATATCCTGATTAGTAGAGGTTTTACTCATAGGCAATTTGTTTATGTTTAATTTTTTTTCTTAATGATAATAATGCATATCTCATTCTACCTAATGCTGTATTAATACTCACATTGGTTGATTCTGCTATTTCTTGGAAACTCATTTTCATATAATGTCTCATCACAAGTACTTGCTTTTGCTTTTCAGGAAGAGTGTCAATAAGTTTCTTTATATATTCTATTGAGTGTTTTGATAGTTTTTCATAATCCTCGTTAGATTCTGAAAACTTTAAACAATTAAAAATATCTGATCCATCAGCTAATGTAATTTTTGGGTTTCTCTTGTTTTTACGAAAATGATCAATTGATTGATTGTGTGCAATTCTTAGAATCCAAGGTAAAAACTTACCTTCCTCGTTATATTTACCCTTTTTTATGATATTAATAATTTTAATAAAAACATCTTGAAGTATATCTTCGGCAACAAATTTATCCTTTACAATAAGGTATATGCTCGTAAAAATCCTTGATTTGTGTCGACTGATTAATGTTGACAAAGCCTCCTCATTACCTTTTTTGTAAAGTGATATTAAACAACTATCACTTAATTCCGTTTTTAACATATTAAATAATTATATATTAGTAACGTAGAGGTCTATATCATATTGTGTCGTTTGATTATTGCATTAAAGATACATATTGATTTTTTAAAATCAAAAAAACATGCCTGAGCCAAAAAACATTGAAATTAAAAATGCCAGAGTTAATAACCTTAAAAATATTTCTCTAAGAATACCTAGAGATAAGTTTGTTGTTATATCAGGTGTATCTGGATCGGGGAAAACATCATTGGCTTTTGATACAATTTTTGCAGAGGGCCAGAGAAAGTATATTGAAAGTTTAAGTTCTTATGCGCGTCAATTCTTAAAAAGAATGGATAAGCCTAATGTAGATTTGATTGAAGGGCTATCTCCAGCAATTGCTGTTGATCAAAAAAGAAATAATAAAAATATTAGATCTACAGTAGGAACATTATCTGAAGTTTATGATTATTTAAAGCTACTATACTCAAATATAGGTATTACAATATCACCAGTTTCTGGAAATGTTGTAAAAAAGGATAATCATGAAGATGTTTGGAAATATCTTTCTAAGATAGGTGATAATAAGAAATATTATATTTCGATTAAAAAGTTTTCAGAGAAAACACATTTTAAAAGAGATTTGGAGGTTTTATTAGGTAAGGGTTATACTAGAGTTATTCTTGGCGGCGATTTTTATACTATTGAATCTCTTTTGTCTTCAAATAAGTTTGAACAAAGCTATGATGTTTTAGTTGATAGAGGTCTTATCGCAGTAGATGATGAAAATTTTAAGTTTAAGATATTTGATGTTTGTAGGGAAGCTTTCTTTGAAGGAAACGGAAAGATTTGTGTAAGTGTAGAAAATAATGAAAAAGAATTTTCAAATCGATTTGAGTTAGATGGAATAAAATTCGTAGAACCTTCAATTAATCTTTTTAGTTTTAATAACCCGTATGGCGCTTGTGAAGACTGTGGAGGTTTTGGTGATGTTTTAGGTATTGATGATGATAAGATTATACCAAATAAAAAACTATCTGTATTATCTGGTTGTATTGCACCTTGGAGAACTGAAAAAATGAAGGTTTGGTTAGAGCCACTTCTAGATGACAGTAAGAATATAGGTGTAAATATCCACAAACCATATGATGAATTGTCCAAGGAGGAAATTCATATACTTTGGGAAGGCTCTAATAAGTTTAAGGGCATAAATAAGTTTTTTAAATATTTAGAGCGAAAAAGTTATAAGATTCAATTTAGAATAATTGCTTCTAGGTATAAAGGAAAAACTCTATGTAAAAACTGTCAAGGCTCAGGAATAAGAAAAGAAGCACAGTATGTAAAAATAAATAAGAAAAGTATATTAGATATTGTAATGAGCCCAATAGAATCTAATCTGAGGTTTTTCAAAAACCTTAAGCTTTCTAAAAACGAAATAAAATTAAGTGAAAGGTCCTTAAAAGAAATTATATCAAGGTTAGAGTATATTGACAATATAGGTCTTGGGTATTTAACCCTACAAAGGAAAACAAATAGCTTATCAGGTGGCGAGTTTCAAAGAATAAAATTAGCAACTTCAATAGGAAGTGCACTGGTAGGTTCTTTGTATGTTCTTGATGAACCAACCGTTGGATTACATCCCTATAATACCTCTAAACTTATTGATATTTTGAGGTCATTAAAAAATTTAGGTAATTCTGTTTTGATTGTTGAGCACGATGAAGATGTTATAATGGCATCGGATTACTTAGTTGATATTGGTCCAGGAGCAGGTAATAATGGAGGTAATATCATGTATTGTGGGGATACAAATAAAGTGACTTCAAAAACAAAAGGACCTACGGCAGAATTTATATTTAATAAAGATTTAGAATATGATTCAAACCCCAGAAAGATTAACAAACACATTTCCTTAAAGGGTGCCTCTCAAAATAATTTAAAAAATATTAACATAAAAATACCACTTGAATGTTTGGTTGTGGTAACGGGAGTCAGCGGTTCAGGAAAGTCAACCCTGATAAAACAAATACTATATCCAGCCATTGCTAAGAGGTTAGAAATAAAATTTGAGAAAGAGGGCAACTATAAATCCTTGGGGGGGAGTTTAGACTCAATCGATAATATTGAAATTGTTGATCAGAACCCAATTGGAAGATCTTCACGGTCCAACCCAGCGACATATTCGAAAGCGTATGATTCTATTAGAAAAATATTTTCATCTGAGGGTAATAGTCAAGGAATAGAAATTAAGCCATCTGATTTTTCTTTTAATGTGGATGGGGGAAGGTGTGAGGATTGTTTGGGAGAAGGCACAAAAAAAATTGAGATGCAATTTATGGCAGACATATATTTAGAGTGTGATACTTGTAAGGGAAAAAGGTTTAAAAATAAAGTTCTTGAAATTAAGATTAAGAAGAAAAATATATACGATGTATTAAAAATGACTATCGAGGAGGCCTTGACTTTTTTTAGTTTTTCTAAATCTATTCAAAATAAATTAACACCTCTTAATGATGTCGGGTTAGGATATTTGACTCTAGGACAATCCTCCAGTACTCTTAGCGGAGGAGAGGCACAGCGATTAAAATTAGCTTCATACCTTGGTGATGATAACAAAAAAAATAAAAACAAAACACTTTTTATATTTGATGAACCAACATCAGGCCTTCATAATAAAGATATAGCAAATTTCATGAGTTCTATATTTAGACTAGTTGATTTAGGAAATTCAGTTATTATTATTGAACATAATACAGAACTAATAAAACAAGCAGACTGGATTATAGATTTAGGACCTGGTGGTGGAGAAAAAGGAGGTGAAATTTGTTTTGAAGGTACTCCTAAAGACCTTGTCCAGACACAAAATAATAAAACAGCAAAATATTTAAAAAAGCATTTCGTTAACTAGTTATAATTTCACTATCAATTATTTAATTTATTTTAGTAAATAAAAATGCCCCATAAAATTATTGCAGCAAATTGGAAAATGCATAATGATGAGTATTTATCTAAAAAGCTCACATATGATATTCTAAAGCTATTATCTGGTAATAAAGACACTGGAGTAAAAAAAATATTATGTGTTCCTTTTCCATTTATAGGTCTTGTTAGTAATATGTGTGAAGGCAATAACTCTATATACATAGGCGCTCAAAACTGTAGTTCAAAGGAAGAGGGCGCATACACCGGAGAAGTATCCGCAAAAATGTTAGGCAGTTTATCAGTGGATTATGTCATAGTGGGACATAGTGAGAGGAGGGACATGTTTAATGAAAGTAATAACGATATTTTATCTAAGGTTAAGCGTGCATTATCTAACAATATTACCCCCATATTTTGTTGTGGAGAGCCTTTATCTGTAAGGGAACAAAACAATCATATTAATTATATCAACAACCAACTTGATGATTCTATTTTAAAGCTGAAAAAGGAAGAGTTTAAAAATTTGGTAATTGCATATGAACCAATTTGGGCGATTGGTTCCGGTAATTCAGCAAGTATTAAAGATATTGAGGAAGTTCATGGGTCGATTAGGTCTAAGATTAAATCAAAATTCGGCAGTACATTAGCTCAGTCAGTTAGTATTTTATATGGCGGAAGTGTTAAACCTATTAACGCTAAGGAAATTTTTGATCTAAAAGATGTCGATGGTGGATTAATTGGTGGCGCATCTCTTGATCCAAAGAGCTTCGTTGATATAATCAATTCTGTTAATTAAATGATAAAGAATAGTATCAAAATAAAAGCAGCATCATGTTTGTTTTTTATTTTTCTTTTTAACATTTCATATTCTCAAGAAAAGGAAAAATTTAATCTTGAAAACTTTGATGTACAGTTAAGACAAGACAACAAGTCAAATGAGATTCAGAGTCTTAAGGAAGATATTATTGCAAAGACTATTTATAATTGGCGCAATAAATTTTCATTGGATGAAAAAGAAAAAATACTGAAAATTATCAATCACTTAGATTTTAGTTATGAAGGAAGATATTTCTCCTTTCTAAGTTATTTGAATAGATTGATTTCTGGTAACCTGCTTGGAAATACTTCGGTAGAAAAAATCATGGATTATCACTATTCATTTTTACTTAATGAAAATAAAAATCAAAATTATTTTGAAAATCTATTAAGGATTATAAATAAGAAATCTTTTGTTGAAAAGTCTACGCACAAAATATATTTTTCTTCAATTTTTAAAATTGAGATCGATGATTTTTCAAGTTCAAATTTATTTAATGATGATTTATCTGCTTTTGGTACCTTATTATTCAAATTTAATAATGTAGATGTTAATTACGTTACAGAGTTTACCGATTTTAATTTAGAAAAAGCTACTGTAAAATTTTATCCTGATTTGGGAATCATTGAAGGTATTAATGGAAAAATTTATTCTGATAATAATCTTTCATATTTGACTAATATTAACTTCAATTTAAGTTCTTTTTCTATTGATTTAAGCAAAGGAATAATATTATCCAAAGAAGCTTATTTAAATGCCAAAGAGCAGAAAAATGTAAAAGGTGTTTTTGAATTTATTCCACCTAAAAGTTCACCTTCATCTCTTAACACTTTTAAATTTACATCAAGCACATCTGACATAATTATTTTATCAGACAAACAATTAAAACTTACTGGTGGAATAGAGATTGTAGGAGATAAGCTTCTTTCAAGATCTCAAAATGATGAGCCATCCAAGTTATTAATTAATTTGCCCAAAGGAAAAAAAATTAATTTAAGATCTAAATCTTTTGATCTATCAGAAACACAGATAAAGTCGCTAGACTCTTATTTTGTTTTTTATGATGAAAAAGATTCTTTGTATCATCCCTCAATCGAGTTTTTATTTGATTTTAAAACTGAAAAAATAGAAGTTTTTAATCTTAAAGGAGCCTTAAAGTCAACGCCTTTTTATTCATCTTACTTTAAGGTTGAAATATATGCTGATTTCTTATACTATACTTTAAATGAAAATAGTATATCGTTAGGGATGATTATTGCACCCCACCAAAGGCCTCTTACAGTGTTCTCAATGAATTATTTTTCAAACCGTGTTCTTAATGAATTAAGTGATTTAAATGGAATTAATATTTTAAAAGCTGTTTATACATACTTTAGTAGAATAAAGAGAAAAGATTTTTATATTGGTGATATAGCAGATTATTTTAAAACTAAACCAGGACTTATTGAAGGGGGTATTATAAGCCTATGGAGAAATGGTTTTGTTTCCTATGATAGAATCAGTGGCTTAATAGAAGTGCTGCCAAAGATTAGACATTATTTTATGTCTCATATTAAAAAGTCAGATTTTGATGAATATACTTTTAATTCTTTATCCCCCAATTCAAATAATCTTGTATATGACATCTTAAATAAAGAAATGTTATTCGAAGGAGTTGAAAAAATAACATTGAGTAAAAAAAATAATATTGTCTTATACCCTAAATCAGGAAAATCTATTCTAAAAAAAAATAGGGAATTAAAATTGTTAGGAAATATTTCTGTTGGAAGCTTTGATTTTAGGGGTGTCGATCTTTTTTTTAATTATGATGAATACAAACTCGACCTAATAGAGATTGATACTTTAAAAATGTTATCAAAAAAAAATGAAATGGATAGCTATAATTACTTATTTAATATTGGTGGTGATTTATTTATTAATCACCCAAAAAATAAATCATCGAAGCGCTCCTTACCAAAATTTCCATCATTTATATCAGACAAAAGCACAAATATTTATTTTGATTTGCCCGATGAATACGGTACGGAGTATGATAGTACTTTTTACTTTGCAATTAACCAGTTTAGGATTGATAGTTTGGATAAATCAAGCCTTCCAAAGTTTGAATTTCAAGGCACATTTTATTCTGATAAGATATTTAAGCCAATTGAAACAAAACTAATAACCATGCCAGATAACTCTTTTGGTTTTGATTTGCCTTTAGAAGATAAAGGGTTATCGGCTTATGATAACAAGGTTAATGTCTACAATAGAGTTTTAATGGATTCCACCGGTTTATACTCAGAAGGAAGTTTTAGATATAATACCACAATGGTTTTTTCTGATAAAATCCGACTTTTCCCTGATTCAATTATTGGTTATTCGGGAAAAGCATTTATGTATCCTGGAAAATCTTTGGGAAAAGGTTTTGAATACCCAGATATGGAATTAGAAAATTTTAATTACCATTTTAGTAATATTAAAAATGATTATTTAAGATTTGACTACGATTCACTTTCAGTTCCTATATTTAGTGCTTTTGATAATACAATTTTAATATACGGAAATATCAATATTTCCTCAGAAGGCGTTTTTTCTGAAGGAAAATTAGATATTAATAACTCTACTTTTTTCTCTGACAAATTTAATTTTTATAGTGGTTCAATTAATTCAAAATATACAGATGTTGAAATAAACTTTAGAGGGTATGATTCTCCTATCCTCACTTCCAGTAACGTTAGTTTATTCTACGATATTGACAATAAAATTTTTGATATAAATAATGATTTTTATGGTGATTTTAGTTTTAGCTTACCTTACTATCAAGTTCAAACATCGTTAAATAATGTTAGGTGGTTGGTGATGGAAAACAGCATTAAATTTTCAAATAGTGAGAATTCAACAGCAATGTCTTCCGTACTATCCAAGAGCAACAAATTTTTGGACTGGTCTCTACCTGTAGAAAAAGCACATATAGATTTAAATGAAAAAACTCTGACACTTAACGGTGTGAATGAGTTGCAGGTTTCTGATGCATATATTATTCCTAACCGTGAGACAGTTTTAATAAGAGAAAACTTTGTTATTGATGAATTAACAATGGCAGAGTTAATATTAGATACATTAAATGAGTTTCATAAGTTTGTTGACGCAAACATTAAAGTAGAGTCAAAAAATAAGTTTGAGGGAAAGGGAATATATGAATATATAAATTTCAATGAAGATACATTTAAAATTCCTTTTTCAGAGTTTGAGTTAAGAGATATGGAAGATGAATCGGGGAATATTAGGTTGGCTACATTCTCATCAGGCTCTGTAGATAAGTCAAATCCAATCTTAATGGAGCCGGGGTTTAATTTTTTTGGAAATATTGAATTATTCTCAAGTAATGAACAACTGCTTTTTAACGGAAGCATAATACCATCTGAAGTTGAAGGTTTTAAATTTGACGATGCTATATCTTTTAATGAATACTTTATTCCAGGAGAGGAGTTAGCACTTAATATATCTGATTCAGATGACTTTTTTGTTTCTTCAATTTCAAGAAACTCTAATTATTTGTTTTTTGATTTTTTTAAGAATCCTGTTAAAAAGAAAAATTTAGTTTTTTTTAACCCCTTCGGACAATTATCATATGATTCATATAATAATAGTTATTTGATTGAAACCAAAGAAAAAAGAAATCAAGATGTCTATAATGGTAATTCATTACTATATAACCCTGACGAAAAATCTCTTTCTTTTGAAGGTAAAGTAGACATTATTGATAATGATAATAATTTCAAAGTGTTTACCTCAATGACAGCACAGTCTAATTTAGACTCCATGAATATTGAATCAGAAGCATTAATGGTAATTGATGTAAACTTAAGAAAACAATTAATTGATAAACTAGCACTTGCTTTCATTGAAAATATAGAAACTTACGGTGCGCCTATTGCTCATGATAATGAACAAGATGTTCTTGTGAGGTTGTCTGATTTGATTGGTAATCAAAACGTGATCGCTTTTGAAAATTTAATACTTAGTGAATACAAATCCCTTATTGATGCTGACCCTTTACTAAATAGCATGTTTGTTTTTTCAAACTCCAATCTTTCCTGGTCTCAGAAAGAAAAATCGTGGTATAACACCTCTGTTCTTAATTTGTCAAATATTGGTTTAGATGATATTAATGCATCAATTGATGGCTTTATTGAAATCAAATACACAAATGAGTATAAATATAATTTTAAATTATTTCTTCAGCCAACACCGGAACTTTGGTTCTTCATGGATTACGATGGAAATAAGTTAAATGCTTTTTCTTCTGATTTTGATTTTAATGCCGAACTATCAGAAATAACCTCTTCATCAAAAGATAAATACATCCCTCTTTCTACTGTAGATGAAGAGTACATACTAACTTTTATTAATAATTTTCGTCTAACATACTTTGATATAACAGAACCTTATGATTTAAAATCTCCTTCAGACACATTCTTAGAGGATGAGGTTTTTGAAACAATATCTGATGATGATGATGATGGATTTTAATCATATATTGTTTAAATAAAATTCACAATTAATTAAATTTGCTCGCATGTCTGTCAAAGATTATATAGAAAAAAATAAAGAAAAATTTCTCTCTGAACTTTTTCAACTTTTAAAAATTCAATCTGTTAGCGCCGACTCAAAGTTTAAAGAAGAGGTAGATAAAGCTGCAAATTGGTTAGTTGGTGAGTTTAATAAACTTGAATTAGATAATGTTGAAAAGATTCAAACTAAAGGACATCCAATTGTTTATGCAGAAAAAATTTTAGATAAAACTTTTCCTACCATTTTAGTCTATGGACATTATGATGTACAGCCAGCCGACCCATATGAGCTTTGGGACTCACCCCCTTTTGAACCAACTATTAAAAATGGAAAAATATATGCAAGAGGTGCTTGTGATGATAAAGGCCAGATGTATATGCACCTTAAAGCTTATGAGACTTTAAAAAATGTAGAAAACATAAACTTCAATATAAAATTTATGATTGAAGGAGAAGAGGAGTGTGGATCAGATAGCCTTGAAGATTTTGTTGTTTCTAACAAAGAAAAGCTTTCCGCAGATGTAATTGTAATTTCAGACACAAGCATTATTAATAATGAAAACCCATCTATAACAATTGGCCTTAGAGGATTATCTTACATGGAGGTTGAGTTAACTGGACCCAATAGAGACCTTCATTCTGGAACTTACGGTGGAGCTGTAAATAATCCAATTAACGAATTATGTAAAATCATATCTTCTCTCAAAGACGAGAAGGGTAAAATATTAGTTCCTGGTTTTTATGATGATGTAAAAAGTTATGATCAAATGACTAGGGATGAAATAAATAAAGTTCCTTTTGATATAAATGAATTTAAGTCTCATATTAAAATTGGAGATGTTTATGGAGAAAGCGGCTACTCAACAGTTGAGAGAATAGGCATTAGACCAACTTTAGATGTGAATGGTATATGGGGCGGGTATACCAATGAAGGAGCAAAGACAGTATTACCATCTAAAGCATACGCAAAAATTTCAATGAGGCTTGTTGCTAATCAGTCAAGTAAAAAAATTTCAAACCTTTTTTCTGAACACTTAAAAAAACTTTGTCCAGAATCTTGCACAATTAAAGTAACAGAACACCATGGGGGCGAGCCATGTATTGTTAATACAAATACAAAAGGATATAAAGCTGCATACAATGCATTTAAAGAAGTTTGGAATAAGGAACCGGTTCCAACATATGACGGTGGGAGCATACCAATTGTGGCATTATTCAAAAAAGAATTAGGTCTTGATTCAATTTTGATGGGCTTTGGTTTGGATGAGGACGCTATTCATTCTCCAAATGAATCTTATGGTTTATTTAATTTTTATAAGGGTATTGAAACCATAACCTCATTTTATAAAAACTTTTCTTCTAATGAAAAATAATATTTTTGTTAAATTATTTTTCTTTATTCTTTTTACTCAAAATATTTTTGCTCAGATTCTTGAGCCAATTTCGTGGGAATTTCATGTAGATAGCTCAGAGTTAAAATCCTCAGGAAGTTTAAATCTTACTTTTACACCCACAACAGAAATAGGTTGGTATATTTATTCCTCAGACAACGATCCTGATAGCGGGCCAAGAACAGAATTTGAGTTTTATCCGAATAAGACATACAAAATTGAAGGAGGCATTGTTCCCGTAAACGTTCAAACTAAGTATGATGAAGTATGGGAGGCTAATGTCCGCTACTTGGATAATAAAGGCTCTTTCAGCCAAAAAATTATTTTATCAAATGATAATCCATCTATTAGCGGATATATATCATATCAAGTCTGTTCTGAAATAGAGAAACTGTGTATTCCTTTAGAAAAAGATTTTATTTTCTTTAATTCTGATATTAGAGAAAACATATCCTATGATCAAGATATGTTAATGTTTGAAGAGGAAAAATCTTTATTATCATTTATGCTTTTTGCTTTTTTTGCTGGATTTCTTGCGATACTAACCCCATGTGTTTTTCCTATGATACCATTAACGGTATCTTATTTTGCAAATAAAAAAAGTTCTAAAAAATCTTATTTTGAGGCTATTGTTTTTGGCCTTTCTATTATATTAATTTTCACCTTTCTCGGCGTCTTTTTGTCTTTGATTATGGGACCGCAGTCGGCAAATGAACTCGCTACATCCTGGGTCCCGAATTTAATTTTCTTTTTACTATTTGTTCTTTTTGGGCTTTCTCTTATAGGGTTTTTTGAACTCACCATCCCCTCAAATATTATAACATCTTTTGATAAAAAATCTCAAGAAGGGGGTCTAATTGGAGTGTTTTTTATGGCATTTACTCTTGTATTAGTTTCCTTTTCATGCACAGGCCCATTAGTTGGGAGCATATTAGTTCAATCAGCAAGTGGTTTACAAATTAAACCTATTCTTGGGATGCTTTCCTTCTCTTTTGCTTTCTCGTTACCCTTTACTATGCTTGCAATTTTTCCTCAAAAACTACAAAGTCTACCGAAATCAGGTAACTGGAT